>NZ_CP015961.1:1202630-1503288 GCF_001659785.1 Dietzia timorensis | reverse complement strand
ACGACGAGCCCGTCGTCGTAGTCCTCGAACTCCTCGACCTCGGGCTTGAGCGCAACAGAGCCACGGACGGGGGCCATCGAGCGGGTGGTCGGCGCATCGAAGGCCGCCTCGTGCTGTGCGGCCGCGCGGTAGCGGCGGGGACGCTCGGCCATGACGTCGGCCTCTTCGCGCTCGAAACCGCCGGCGCGAATATCGTCTGCGTACTCGACGCCGTAGCGTTCGGCACGGTATCCGGAAGGGCGCGAGTGCGAGATTCCGCGCTCGTCCTCATGCAGTGCGTGGCGTGCGCCAGGGGCGTGGAATTCACCCGCCTCGTATTCGTCTTCGAAGTATTCCTCGCCCGCGGCAAGGGCGTCCGGGTTCATTCCGAAGAAGTCCTTGACCTTGTCAAGTGTGCTCATAGGAGTCCTCGATCGTCGTAGGGTTCTGGCTCGGAGTTGGCACGTGCACCGAGCACGAGACCCCTCCCCACATGTACTTACTGAGTCACAGTATTGGTCTCGGCCCCAAGATCGACGTTCCGACACGCACGCACGTTGAGCCCGCGGAAATTGCCGCTTCGAGGTCTCCGGACATGCCCGCGGAGAACTCCTTGGCCGCGGAGTGACACGTGCGCAGTTTCCCCCGAACCATGGCCGCATCCTCGAAATGGCGGGCGGGCTCGCCCTCGAGTGGTGGTACGACCATCAGGCCGCAGAGTTCCAGGCCCGGCAGTTCCGCAACCCGGTCGCAGATGCGGTGGAATTCGTCGCCGGAGACGCCGCCACGCCCCTCGTCTCCGTCGAGACTCAGTTGAACCAGGCAGCGAAGCGATTCGGCGCCGGATTCTTCGATCTCGCGGATGCGACCCCGGGAGAGCCCTTCGGCAACCTTGATCGAGTCGACCGAATGTACCTCGTCGGCCCACTTCGCGACCGCCCCGGTCTTCTTCGACTGGATATGCCCGATCATGTGCAGCCGCGGGCGCCCGGGGACGCCCTCTCCCGGAAGCAGCGCCTCTTCGGCACCGCCGCCGTCTGCGGCAAGTTCCTGCCATGCGAGCGCCTTCGACTGTGCTTCCTGTACCCGGTTCTCCCCCAGGTCCGGGGCGCCGATCTGCGCGAGGTGAACCTGGTCCGAGAAGGGATGGAACTTGGTGACGACGACCAGCCGCACCTCGTCCTGCCGCCCTGCGGACTCGCGGGCCTTGTCGATTTCGGCTCGCACGCCGTCATACCTCTCGCGGAGCTGAGCGCGGCGCGAACGTGCGGACGAGGCGGCGCCCGCCGCGGGGGAATCGGCCATGTGCTCAGCCCTGCCGGACGATGACGCTCGCGAGACGACCGGTGGTGCCCTCGCGGCGGTACGAGTACAACTCCGGGTCGGCGATGGTGCAGCGCGGGTCCGTGTCGACATCGGTGACGCCGAGGGAGGCGAGTTGACGGGTCAACCCCTTGCGCAGATCTACGCTCGGGGTGCCGCCCGTGGTGGTGCTACGGCTGCCCGGGAGAACCGACTCGGTGTCGGCGACCATCTGCTCGGGCAGTTCGTAGAAGTCCCCCGACGCCGCGGGGCCGAGGAGCACCGTGATGCGCTCCGGCTGGGCGCCGAGTGATTCCATCGCCGCGATGAGCGCGGGGACTATGCCATCGGAACTCCCCTTGCGACCGGCGTGCGCGGCGCCGATGACACCCGCGGTCTCATCCGCGGCGAGGACGGGGACGCAGTCCGCCGTCAATACCGAGAGCGCGAGGTTCGGCTGGTCGGTGACCACGGCATCGGTGCCGGGAATCGCACCGCCCGGCGCGGACTTGACGCGCACCACGCGCGTACCGTGCACCTGGTCCATCCACACGAAATCGCCCTCGTCGAGGCCCAGCTTCTCCGCCAGCCGGCGGCGGTTCGCTCGAACCGCCGCCGGCTCGTCCCCGACGTGCTCGCCGAGGTTGAACGAGTCGTATTTACCGGAGGACGCGCCACCCCGGCGCGTGGTGATGATTCTTCGTACCCGGGCGTTCATGCGTCCATCGTATCGAAGTCACGTGATCCGAAGACGCAAGAAGCAAAAGCGGGGTGGCGCGTCCGAATCGAACGCGCCACCCCGCTCTGCGGCACAGCACAAGACCACCGCGTCGACGCGGCGCGACTCGGCCTCGGGCGCTGCGCTCAGCTACCGAGACCGGGTGCGATTCAGTTCATCATGAACGGAGGGAGATCGATGTCGTCGTCATCGGTTCCGCTCCGCGACGGGCGCGGTTCGGGACGGTACTCGGGCCGCGGCTCCGGTTCGGGGCGACGGCTCTCGCCGAGCGCCGGCCCCGCACTCTGACGCTCCTCGCCCTCGGCGCGGTGCCGACCGGCGGGATCGGTGACGTGCTTGCGCGCGCCCCCCTCGAAACCCGCTGCGATGACGGTGACGCGGACCTCGTCGCCGAGTGCATCATCGATGACAGCACCGAAGATGATGTTCGCGTCCTCGTGCGCCTGCTCCTGGACGAGCTGAGCCGCCTCATTGGTCTCCATGAGCGACAGATCCGAGCCGCCGGCAACGGTGATGAGGACGCCCTTGGCGCCTTCCATCGTCGTCTCGAGCAGCGGGGAGTTGATCGCGTCGAGCGCGGCATTGCGGGCGCGCTGGTCGCCCGTGGCCGAACCGATGCCCATGAGCGCGCTGCCGGCGTTCGACATGACGCCCTTGATGTCGGCGAAGTCGGTGTTGATCGTGCCGGCCTCGGTGATGAGATTGGTGATGCCCTGGACACCATTGAGGAGAACCTCATCGGCGTTCTTGAACGCGTCGATCATCGACACCGAAGGATCCGACAGCTGCAGGAGACGGTCGTTCGGGATCACGATTAGCGTGTCGCACGCACCACGGAGCGCCTCGATGCCCTCTTCGGCCTGCTTGCTGCGGCGCTTGCCCTCGAAGGAGAACGGGCGGGTGACGACGCCGACGGTGAGCGCGCCTTGCTTGCGCGCGATCGAGGCGACCACGGGGGCGGCGCCGGTGCCGGTGCCGCCGCCCTCTCCGGCGGTGACGAACACCATGTCCGCGCCCTGGAGGACGTCGTCGATCTCGTCCTTGTGGTCCTCGGCGGCCTTTCGACCGATCTCCGGATCCGCGCCGGCGCCGAGACCGCGCGTGAGATCGCGGCCGACGTCGAGCTTGACGTCGGCGTCCGACAGCAGGAGAGCCTGCGCGTCGGTGTTGATCGCGATGAACTCGACGCCCTTGAGACCGTCTTCGATCATCCGGTTGACGGCATTGACGCCGCCGCCGCCGACACCGACGACCTTTATAACGGCGAGGTAGTTCTTGGGTTCAGTCATGTGGGGATGCGCCCTTCCCTCTTAAGTTGCGGGTGTGCATGTGTGCTGTGCGGTCCCTGTAGGCTCTACCCGATAAGCAGAAGTCTAAACCTCTACTAAAGGGTTAAACTTGCAGGTCAGCGCCTCAACCGACGGGCAGAACGTTATGAGACCCGAGGCCGATTTTCCATGAGGCGCGCCGGAATTTCGATGCCGTGTCGCAATGGGTTCGTGAGCACGCAGGCGCATACCCAGCGATTGTGACTCAGGTGGCGGAAGTGACCGAAAATACAGCTATTCGGAGGACACAGGCATTGCGGGGTTGGACACGTTCCACCGCGCACCCGGTCGATCCATTACCGCCGCGAACGAGGCGGCCTTCTCCGCAGATTTCTCCACCGAACCCCATTCGATGACCCGCCCGTCGGCGAGGGTGACCTCGTATCCCTGGGGCGAACGTGAGGACACCGACGTCGCGATCTGCTCCGCACCGGCGTTCGCCGTCGCCGAGCGCAGCGTCTCGGTGATCTCGACGATGTCCTGGACGGCCTGCGGCGCGAGCTCGAGGGAGACGTCGGAAAGCTCCGCACGAAGTAGCCCCTCGGGGACGTTCCCCGACTGGTCGTAGTCGACGCCCTCACGGTCGAAGATGTGCGGCGATCCGTCGATTTCGACAACGACGGCAGGTTCGCGCTCGATGATCTCGATGCGCAGCGTGGAGGGATAGTCGCGGACGACGCGCACCTCGGACACGTTCGGAATCACCGACACGCGTTGGGCCACGTTGCGGGAGTCCACCTGCAGGAGCGGGGTCCCGTTCGACACCGACGCCTGCTCGATGACCTCGGCCTGCTGCTCGTCGGGCACACCGGTGACCTCCACCGAGCGCACCGCGAGAACCGGGAGGAAGTACACGGCGAGATAACCGAGCACGGCGATGACGGCGACGATCGCCGCTGCCCCGGCGATCCGGTTGTTGCGGCGCTTCTTCCTCCGTACTTCGGCGCGCACCGCCGGGTCAGACAGTCGCACCCGCTGACTGGAGCTTCGCACCGCCGCCGCATCCGCCCGCGCCTGCGGGTCGTCCGGCAATGTGGGTTCGACGTCTCCGGGCCTACGGTCGCCTGCCGAGCCCCTACCGAGGTCACTCATCGCGCGGCCTTTCGGCGAGATCGGCCAGCAGGAGCGGGCCTACGGTCGTGATGTCACCGGCGCCGATCGTGAAACAGGTATCCCCCGAACGCAGGATCTCGAGCGCCTTCGCGCGAAGCTCATCGAGGTCGGCCGCGGTCGTCACCTCGACGCCCACGTGGCCGGCGACCAGCGCGGCGTCAACGCCCGGAACGGGCTGTTCGCGCGCGCCGTAGACCTCGTTGACTATTACGGAATCGGCAAGCGACAGCGCCTCGCCGAACTCGGCGGCGAACAACTTCGTCCGCGAGTACATGTGGGGCTGGAACAGCGCGACGAGCCGGCTGCGCTCCGGCCCCTCGGAATCGATGGCCCCGCGCGCCGCGGTGAGCACCGCGCGCACCTCGGTCGGGTGGTGGGCGTAGTCGTCGTAGACTCGGACTCCACCCGATTCGCCCTTGAATTCGAAACGACGGCCGACTCCCCCGAACCCGGCGAGCCCGGCCGCGAACGGCCCGGAGCGTGCGCCCACCTCGCGCGCCGACAGCAGCGCGGCGGTGGCGTTGAGCAGCATGTGCGTGCCCGCGATTCCCACGGACACGCGGTGCGCCCCGCCGTCCATATGCAGCGTGCCGCGGGTGGTGTTCCCGGCGATCTCGATCTCGGAGATCTCCGCCCCCACGCATTCCGCGAGATCGGCGGGCAGGGCGGACGCATCAGTCGTGTACCCGGAGACGCGGATCCCGGTAGCCTTCGCCCGGCGTGCGCGCTCGGCGGCTCCGACGTCATCCAGACATGCTACGAGGCACCCGCCGTCGGAGATTCGCGCGATAAAGGTGTCGAAGACGTCGAAATACTCGGCCTCGGAGGAGAAGTGGTCCATGTGATCGGGCTCGGCGTTGGTGAGGATGACGACGTCCGGCTGGTAGTCGACCAGAGAGCCGTCGGACTCGTCGGCCTCGGCGACGAAGATCGGGTCGGTGCCGCCGCGGGCGTTGGTGCCCAGTTCGAGCACCGTTCCACCGACGGCGAATGAAGGGTCGAGCCCAGCAGTGAGCATGCCGGACACGAGCATCGACGTGGTCGAGGTCTTGCCGTGGGTGCCGCAGACCATGATCGAGCGGCCCGAAGCGGCGAGTCGGCCGAGCACCTGCGAGCGTGTCAGAAGTTCGATGCCCCGCTCACGAGCGGCGGCGAGTTCCGGGTTATCTGCGGGAATCGCCTTCTTACTGATGACGACGGAGTCCGGCAGCGCCCCGGAGAGCCCGAGGTTCGCGGCGTCGTGGCCGATGGCGATATGGGCTCCCAGCTCGCGCAGTTCCGCTATCGTCGCGCCGTCACGCGCATCCGATCCGCTCACACGAACGCCTTGGCCGAGGAGGATGCGAGCGATGGCGCTCATGCCCGCGCCGCCGATGCCGATCAGGTGGACGGTGCGGAATTCGGGCTCGCTGCTGCTCATCTTCGGTGGTGCCTTCGGTGTCGAGTGGTGGACGGTTGTCTGTGGGCGCCGGCTAGTCGCGGGCATCCATGAGCGCCAGCGCTGTGCGGGCGACCTTGTCTGCGGCGCTCCGGGAATCCGAGCTCATCGCGGTCGCCGTCATCGCGCCGAGCGCGGTCTCGTCGGTAGCCAGCGGAATCACCGTATCGCGCAGGTAATCGGCGTCGAAGTCGGCATCGGCGACCTGGAGCGCGGCACCGGAGTCGACGAGGGACTTTGCATTGAGCGCTTGCTCACCGTTGCCGATGGGCAGCGGAACGAACACGGCCGGCAGCCCCGTGGCGCTGACCTCGGCGACCGTGATCGCGCCGGAACGGCAGACGACGAGGTCGGCGGCCGCGTAGGCGAAGTCCATCCGCTTGATGTACGGCACCTGCGCGTATCCCGCCGAGGTGTCGCCGGAAAGGTCCGCCAGTTCGAATTCCTTCCCCTCGCCCGTGGCGTGGATGACGCCGACCCCGGCGCGGCGAAGGTCGTCGGCGGCCCCCGCGAAGGCCGCGTTGAGTGTCGCCGCGCCCTGCGAACCGCCGAACACGAGTACCACCGGGCCCGACTCGCCCAGACCGAAGAAGCTCCGCGCGGCGGCGCGGAGGCCGGCGCGGTCGAGGCCCGTGATCGCATCGCGCACGGGATTGCCCACGACCTCGGCGCCGGTGAGTCCCGAGCCGGGTACCGCAGCCATCACCGCGTCGGCAACCCGCACGCCAAGCTTGTTTGCGAGCCCTGCGCTCGCGTTCGCCTCATGCACGACGATCGGGGGGCGTCGCCTGGTAAGCATCATCGCGAGATAGACCGGCACGCAGGCGTATCCGCCGAAACCGATGATCACTGAAGGCCTGGTCTTACGTAGGAGTGCGCGGGTCCCGGCGATCGCCTTGACAAGACGGTAAGGAAGCTTGAACAGGTCCATGTTGACCGTGCGCGGCAGCGGCACCGGGTCGACGAGCTCGAGGGTGAACCCGCGTTCGGGCACGATGCGGCTTTCCATCCCGCGCGGTGTGCCGACGGCGCGAACGTCGACGCTCGGTCGAAGCCGCCGCAACGCCTCACCCACCGCGAGGGCCGGTTCGATGTGCCCTGCGGTGCCTCCTCCGACGACCCATGCCGTCTCCGGTTTGTTCACCCGTTCCCCCTTGCCCGATATCCGCGCTGCCCGCCGCGCGGCGGCTGGTTGCCCTGTCGTTTGGGTTGCGCCTGTCTGGGCGCTGTGCTCGGCGCGCCGCCGTTGCGGGGCACGCTGCGCAGCTGGCCGCGCCGCTCGCCTGCCCTGGGCGCCTGCTGCGGCTGTTCTCTGCGCTGCGGCGCTCCGCGCATCGTTTCCTGACGCCGTTCGTGCTCCCGCGCAGGGCGAGAGGTGCGCCCCGTCATCGCGCGATTCATCTGTCCCTCACGAACGACCGGCACGGATTCGTAGCGTGCCCGCGGACTCTGCACCGGCTCGCCGTAACGCCGTCCCGAAGTGGACGACCGCCCCGGCTGCCCCGCTGGCTTCACCAGCGGTTCCGGAGTGTACGGCTGCGGCGCGGGAAGCGACCACCAGTGACGTTTGCCACCGACGCGGGACTGGTAATCGGAGATCGCCTCGGGCTCGTGGCGAGCACAGTTCGCCAGCAGGCCGAGCGACGCGAGCGTCACCACGGCCGACGAACCACCGTACGAGATGAGCGGGAGCTGGATACCCGTCACCGGCAGCAGGCCGACGACATAGCCGATATTGATGAATGCCTGCAGGGAGATCGTCGTGGCGACGGCACCGGCGACGAGTCGGCGGAACGGGTCGACCGATCGTGTCGCGATGCGCACGCCGACCATCGCCAGGCCGACGTAGAGGGCCACCACGAAGGTCGCACCGATCCAGCCCAGCTCCTCGCCGATGATCGCGAAGATGAAGTCGTTGGACGCCTCGGGCAGGTAATACCACTTCGCCGAGGACTGTCCCAGTCCCTGTCCGAAGATTCCGCCTTCCGCCAGCGACATCATCCCCTGATAGGTCTGATAGCCTGCGGCTCCGGTTTCTTCGAGGTTGCCCTTGAGGGTGTCGAAGTAAACCTGCACGCGAGACATCCGGTAAGCGAACATCGAGGCAAACACCACGAAGGCGATGGCGAGTAGCGACAGAAACGCCAGCAGCGGCTTCCATGGGAATCCCGCGAGGAAGATGAGCACGACGTAGGCGATGACGATCGCGGTAGCCATGCCCATATCCGGAGCGACGAGCACGAGTCCGCCGACGAGAATCGGCGCGATCGCGGCAGGCCAGAAGTAGTCGCGCAACGAAGCGGTGCGGATACGCGGCGCGAGCACACTCGCGACCCACAGGATCACGGCGAGTCGGCCGATCTCGGCCGGCTGGATCGCGAACCCGCCGAGCTGGATCCAGCCGCGCGAACCGTTGACCTCGCTACCGATGCCCGGGATGAGCACCGCCGCCAGCAAGACGAGCGCGACGATCAGGAAAGGCGTCACGAGCTTCTTCAGGGTGCTGAACCGGATCCTCAGCGCGCAGTAGAACGCCACGAGACCGACGGCGACAAGGATTCCCTGGCGGATCAGGTAGTAGTACGGGCTCGAGGTCTCTGCGAACGCCCGCACGCTCGATGAGGACTGCACCATGACCAGTCCGATGGCGACCAGGAGCATCGTGATGCCGAGGACGAGGTGGAAAGACGCCGTGGGGCCGCTGAAGCGGTTGACCAGCGCGCGCCAAGCGGCTTGTAGACCGCTTTCGGCGCCTGTGCCGTCGCCGCCCCGCGTGGGTTCGACCGCCGATTTCGTCATCGGTCTTCCTCGCCTTCAAGGGCCGCGACGGCAGCGACGAAGCTGTCCCCGCGATGCCCGTAATTGGTAAACATGTCCATCGACGCGGCGGCCGGCGCCAACAGCACTGTGTCGCCCGGCCGAGCGAGTTCGGCGGCGGTACGCACAGCGGAGTCCATCACGGACTGCGAGTCGCGCTCCGGTGCGGCTTCCGATGTGTCGTTATCGTCCCCCGAAGGGAGCTCAACTACGTGGACCTGCGGCGCGTGTCGGGACAACGCCGCCGCAATCTCAGCTCTGTCACGGCCGATGAGCACCACGCCGCGGAGTACGGGGGCGACCTCGGCGACGAGCTCGTCGACGCTGGCGCCCTTGAGCAGGCCGCCAGCGATCCACACGCGCATCCCCCCGGCGAGCAGCGAGGTGCGCGCGGCGTGGGGATTGGTGGCCTTCGAATCGTTGACGTAGGCGATCTCATCAATCGTGGCGACCTCCGCGGCGCGGTGCGCCGCCACCTCGAAGCCGTCCAGGGCGGCGGCGATGTCGCGGTGGGAGACGCCGACCGCTCGCGCCATGGCCGCCGCCGCGAGTGCGTCGGTCTGTCCGGCCGCGCCTGCGGGACGGACTCGGTCTGCCTCGTAGAAGGCCGAACCCTCGCCCGTGGGCCCGCCGACGTCGTCGGCGAATGCCCGATCGACGAGAGAGCCGTCGACGATTCCCAATTGCCCAGAGTTCGGCTTCGCGACCGTCACGGACACGCGTGTGGCCGCTGGGGCATCGGCGAGGAGGGCTGCGGCCGCCGCATCGTCGGCGCCCACGACCGCGACGTCCCCGGTGAGGACCTGCGCCTTGGCGGCCGTGTACGCGGCAAGGGAGCCGTGCCAGTCGAGGTGATCCTCGGCAATATTGAGCACCACGCCGACGTGGGGCCTGCATGACGGCGCCCAGTGCAGCTGAAAGGAACTGAGTTCGGCCGCCAGGTAGTCCACACGCGGATCGGCGAGGAGCGCATCGGGCACCGGAACCCCGATGTTCCCGCACGCCGACGCGGCCAGGCCGCCGCCGGTGAGCATGTCGGCGAGCATCGCCGTGGTCGTGGTCTTGCCGTTGGTTCCCGTCACAGCGAGCCAGGTGCGGGGCGCACCGAAGCAGCCTTCCTGGTCAGCAAGCCAGGATAGCTCGACGTCGCCCCACACTGGGATCCCTGCCGCAGCAGCAGCCAGAAGCAGCGGGGAATCCGGTCGCCATCCGGGAGAGGTGACGACGAGGTCTACCGCCCCCGAAGCGGCGACGAGCGTTTCGGCGGCGTCGACACTCACGGTCGTGATCAACTCGCGGGCGGAATCACCCTCGCTCAGGACGACGGTGTCGCGAAGCGCATCAAGCGCCTCGGGGCGCCCGTCGGCGACGGTGACCTGTCCGCCCAGCCGAAGGATGAGGCGGACGGCCCCGGGGCCGGAGACACCAGCGCCGGCGACGAGCACCTTTGATCCCAAAATCTCGGACGCGCGGTTGATAGCCATGTCTACTCCCCTGTCGGGCTCGGTACCTCGTGCTCTGCGCGTGCGTCCGACGTCATAGGTAAATCGGAGGGCACGCTCTACACGCCGATCCTACCGTTACCGATGGGACAGGTGTTACTGATGTGATTAACGAGTCGCCGGGTTCCGTGGAGGACTCGGCTACATTGCCGCGGCGGCCAACCACTCCCCGTAGAAGATCGCCAGCGCCATGCCGCACGAGATGATCGTGAGCAGCCAGAAACGGATCGTGACGGTGGTTTCCTTCCATCCGCCGAGCTCGAAGTGGTGGTGGATTGGGGTCATCCGGAACGGACGGCGCCCTGTGCTGCGGAACATGACCACCTGGATAACCACCGAAGCGATCTCCAGAACGAACAGTGAGCCCGCGACGATCATCAGTAGCTCGGTCTGCGAGACGACGGACACGCCGGCGATGATGCCGCCGAGGGTGAGCGAGCCCGTGTCGCCCATGAAGATCTTCGCCGGCGCCGCGTTCCACCACAGAAACCCGGCGCAGGCACCCATGGCAGCCGCGCAGATCACCGCGATGTCGAGCGGGTCGCGGACGGTGTAGCAGCCGAGGAGATTATCGGAGTCGCCACCGACGCAGGAATACCGGAATTGCCAGAACGAGATGATCGTGTACACGGCCATGACGAGGGCGACCGCGCCGCTGGCGAGTCCGTCGAGCCCGTCGGTGAAGTTCACCGCATTCGACCATGACCAGACGAGGATGAGGACGAAGATCACGAACACGAACGCGGGCATCGAGATCGAGATGAAGTCGCGCGTGAACGACAGGTTCGTCGATGCGGGCGTCAGGCCCTGGTCGTTGCGGAAGAACAGTACGAGAATGCCGAACAGGATCGCCGCGGTGACCTGGCCCAAGGTCTTTTGCAGCTTGTTCAGGCCGAGGTTATGACGCTTGACGACCTTGAGCCCGTCGTCGAAGAATCCGACGAGGCCGAGCGCGGTGGCCAGAAACATCACGAGCAGGCCGGACGCGGTGAACCCGCCCCCGCCGATGGTGAAGAGACCGGTGAGACCTGCGGCGATGTAGCCGGCCCAGATGCCGATAACGATGGCGATGCCGCCCATGGTGGGCGTGCCGCGCTTGGCCTGGTGGCTCTGCGGGCCTTCCTCACGAATTGTCTGGCCGTATCCGAACCTGCGAAAATACTGGATGAGCAGCGGGGTCAGGAAAACCGACACCACGAAGGCGACGATTCCCGCGACGATTATTTGCGTCATTAGTTGTCCTCCAGCAGGCTCTCGGCCACCGTCCATAGCCCGACGGCCTGTGAGGCCTTGACCAGAACGACGTCCCCGGGGGCGAGTCGATCGTTAAGAATAGCGAGCGCGTCCTCGGCGGACTCCACGTGCTCAGCTTCCGCGCCCCACGAGCCTTCCTGAATCGCGCCCTGGAACAGTGCGCGCTGAGGCCGGCCCAGTCCGACGACGATGAGATGCGAGATGTTGAGGCGCACGAGGTATCGCCCGACGAGATCGTGTTCGGTGATGGCTTCGTCGCCGAGTTCGCCCATCTCCCCAAGCACTGCCCAGGTGGGGCGCGGCGGGTTCGCAGTCCTAGCCATGACGGCGACAGAGCGCAGCGCGGCCTTCACCGAATCGGGATTGGCGTTATAGGAATCGTTGATGACCGTGACGCCGTCGGCGCGGGTTTGTACGTCCATCCGCCGGGACGAGCGCGCCGTCGCAACGCTCAGGGATTCCGCTACCTGCGCGAGCGACTGCCCACATTCGATCGCGACGGACGCCGCTACCAGGGCGTTGGATACCTGATGCTCGCCGTGCACCTTGAGCCGCACCTGCGCCGTCTCGCCCTCGAGATTGAGCACGAACGATGCACGCGCTTCGTCATCGATTTCCACGGCCGTGGCGTAAACGTCCGCCGCTGCGGAGAGCCCAACGGTACGCACTCGTGCCTGCGTGCGCGCGGCCATCGCCGCGACCTTGTCATCGTCAGCGTTGAGAATGGCCAGACCGGAAGCAGGCAACGCCTCCACCAGTTCGCCCTTGGTTTGTGCGATGACGTCGCGGGATCCGAATTCCCCCAGGTGGGCCGTGCCCACGTTGAGTACTGCGCCGATATCCAGCGGAGCGATCTCCGCGAGTGCCGCAATATTCCCCGGGGCGCGGGCGGACAACTCGAGCACGAGGAAATCGGTGGACTCGTCCGCACGAAGTGCCGTCCAGGGGTGGCCGATCTCGTTGTTGAACGAGCCGGGAGGAGCGACGACGGTGCCTGCAGGCTCAAGCACCGAGGCGATGAGGTCCTTGGTGGACGTCTTTCCCGCCGACCCGGTGAGCCCGACCACTCGTAGCCCGTGGTGTTCACGGAGTTGATGAACGTTCGCCCTGGCCAAAGCACCAAGCGCGGCCAGCACCGCGGCACCGGAACCATCAGTGTCCGCTGCGAGCGCCATAGCATTGGTTTCGCTCGGTGCAAGGCGTGGGACGACGATCGCCGGCGCGTCCACCTCGGAGGCGGTCAGCGCGGCGACGGCGCCCGCTTCGAGAGCAGCGGGGATGAAGTCGACTCCGTCGACGCGCTCACCGGGAAGAGCCAGAAACAGCCCCCCGGGCCGGACCTTTCGGGAGTCGAATTCGACGGTTCCGGAAATCACGGCGTCCGGATCGGCCGCGTCGGTGAGCCGTCCGCCCACGATCTGCGCCGCGTCCCGCAGCGTCATCTCTTTCACTTACTCTCTCCCTGGTCGCTGACTCCGTTGTCCGGGAGTTGCCACGTCTCGAACTGCGAGCGTTCGCTCAGCGATTCACGTGCCGATTCCCTATCGTCGAACGGGTAGACCTTACCTGCCACCTCTTGGCCGGTCTCGTGCCCCTTGCCGGCGATCACGATCGAGTCCCCCGGCAGCGCCCAGTCGATGGCATCTCGGATGGCCGCGGCTCTGTCCCCGATTTCCTTGATGACGACGGAGCTCCCCGCTGGCATGGAGGCGAGTTTGCGCTCGGCTCCTTCAACCACGGCGGCGCGGATCGCAGCCGGGTCCTCGGTGCGCGGGTTATCGTCGGTAACCACGACGTATTCGGCCTTACCTGCGGCCTCGGCGCCCATCAGTGGGCGTTTCGCGGTATCCCGGTCGCCCCCGGCACCGAGGACGACCGCGAGACGTCCGCCGGTCGATGCGCGGACACTGTCGAGTACGGCGCCGACCGCCGCCGGCTTGTGCGCATAGTCGACGAGGACGCGGAATGGCTGTCCGAGGTGGACTGGCTCCAGCCGGCCCGGAACGTGCGCGGAGGCCAGCCCTTCGGCCGCAGCGTCGAGGTCCAGTCCGAGCTGTTCACTGATCGCCAGCGCAACCAGTGCGTTGGCCACGTTGAAACGACCGGTCAAAGCGAGCTCCACAACGTACTCGCGGCCCTCTCGGAATGCCGAGAATCGTTGACCGCCTCCGTGGGTGGGCGTCGACCCCCCAGCCGTCCAGTCAGCGTCGGTCCCCGGCGTTGCGGACACGGTAACCGCGTCGGGCCGCAGACCCGCCATCCTCACCCCCCATTCGTCGTCGATGCAGACGACGGCCTTCTTTGCGGGAAGAACGCGAGAACCGTAGTCCACCGCAGTGGTGAGCAGCCGGGTTTTCGCGCCGAAATAATCGTCCATCGTGGGATGGAAGTCGAGGTGGTCCTGGGACAGGTTGAGGAATGCCCCCACCGCGAAACGCACGCCATCGACGCGTCCCAAGCGAAGTGCGTGACTGGATACCTCCGCCACGATCGCCTCGGCTCCGCGTTCGCGCATCGCCGACAGCAGATCCTGGAGCTCCGGGGCCTCGGGCGTGGTGAGGGCACTGGGCAGTGGCTCGCCGGCGACACGTGATCCGGTCGTCCCGATGAGGCCGGCGACTTTTCCTGCGGCGCGGAACGCTGCTTCCACGAAGTACGTGGTCGTAGTCTTTCCCGAGGTGCCGGTGATGCCGACGGTCGGTACGTGGCTCGAGGGGTTGTCGTAGACAGCTGACGACAGGGCGCCCAGCACTTCTCGCGGGGCTGGGTGGGTGATACACGGGAATTCGGTACCGACGTTCTCGGCGACGAATTTCGCACCCTCGGGGTCCGTGAAGACCGCAACCGCCCCGTTCTTGACGGCCTCGCCGGCAAATTGAGCGCCGTGCACCCTTGCACCCGCCAATGCGACGAACAGCGTTCCCTCGCGCGCGCTCTGGGCGCGGATCGTCGCCGACGTCACGATCGGATTTGCGGGCGCCTCGCCCCCGGCCGCACTCTGAACTTCGCAACCGATGACGGCGGCGAGCTCGCTGAGATCATGCACGCGTAGATCACGTCCCTTTCTCGAATTACCAGCCATCATGTTTACGCACCGTTTTTAGCGCTTCAACGGGCGATATTTCGAACCAAATCTCGTAAGAACATTACCGCCCGCCACCGCGATCCGGCGCACCGCACGTGGACATGACGTCCAGCCCCGTCGTGTTAACGGCCTGATGCATCGGCTCGGAGTCAGCCCTTTTCGAGTGTCAGCGGCCGCCCAGGGGCGGACGGGGCGATATTGTCGCGCGTCGCCAGCCACGCGGCGATGTCGTGGAACAGGGGTGCCGCGCTCTGACCGCCGTCGCCATGTACGCCGCGCACAGGGTTATCGAGCATGATTCCGACGACGTACTTCGGGGCGTCCGCAGGGAACACACCGGCAAAGGTGATCCAGTAGTTGGAGTTCGAATAACACGAGCATTCCGGGTCGATCTGCTGCGCCGTGCCGGTCTTGCCGGAGACCTGGTAACCCTCGACGCCAGCGGCCGTTCCGGTTCCTCCTTCGAGGGTGACGCCTCTGAACATGTCGAGCACCGTGTCGGCGGCGTCCTTGGAGACGACCTGCTCTCCCTGTGGGCGCTCGGTGTCGGTGACCGTCCCGTCGGGCTGTGTCACAGACGACACGACGCGCGGCGGAATCCGCTCGCCATGATTCGCCACAGTCTGGAACATTGAGGTCATCTGCAGCAGCGTCATCGACAAGCCCTGTCCGATCGGGAGGTTGGCGAACGTACCACCCAGCCAGTTCTCACGGTCGGGAACCATGCCCTCGGACTCGCCCTCGAGCTCGATGCCGGTCTTCTGTCCGAGGCCGAACTTTTTCAGGTACTCGGCATACGGGTCCTTGCCCACTCGATCGGCGAGCATCAGCGTTCCTACGTTGGAGGACTTACCGAAGATTCCCGTGGTGGTGTATTGCGCCGGCCCGTGTTCCCACGCGTCATTCACGGTGACGCCGGCCATCTCGATGCTCCCGGGTACGGTGTGCACCTCCTCCGGGTCGGTGACTCCCATGTCGATTGCCGCCGCTGCGGTAACAATCTTGTTCACCGAGCCCGGCTCGAACGGGGTCGTCACGGCGCGATTGCCGAGGTCCGCACCACGCTTGAGCTCGTCGCCGACACCGATCGCCGGGTTGAACGTATTGTCATTGGCCATCGCACGTACTTCGCCGGTCTCGGCGTCGAGAACGACGGCGGAAGCGCCGCCGGCCTGAGAATTGTCCTTGGCACTCTGTACGGCGCGCTGGACGTACCACTGCAGGTCGGAGTCGATTGTCAGCTCCACGTCGCCACCGTCTACGGCCTCTTCGGCCGTACGGATACTGCCCGGTATCACGGCGTTGTCCGGCGTGATGTCGAAAGTGCGGCGCCCGTCGATCCCGCCGAGCACGTCGTCATACTGTGCTTCAAGTCCCTGGAGCCCGGTGAGACGTCCGTTGTCCCCCGAACTCGTCGCGCCGATCATGTTCGCGGCGAGTGAACCGCCGGGGTATTCGCGGATATCGACTCGTTCGCTGCCGACCATCGGGAAATCCCGGGTGATCGCATTGGCCTCCGAGACGTCGATATTCCTCACAAGGTAGGTGAATCCATCGTCGCTCGTGAGCTTGTCCTTGATTTCCGCACGTTTGATCTTGTCCCCGAGCACCTCCGCGAACTTGTCGGAGATTTCGTCGACAAGCTGATTCCAATCGGGCTTCTCTGGGTCGGTCTGGTGACGCTCGTCAGCGTTGTCCCGCTCGACCGAGGGCTGGATGGACAGCGAGCGGGCCTCACGGGTAAAGGCGATGGGTTCGCCGCGGTAGTCGACGATTTCGCCTCGCGTCGCCGGCATAACCTGTTCGACCATGCGTTGATTCGCGGCTTGGGCCGCCAGTTCGCGCCCACCGATCGTCTGTACCCAGAGCAGTTTCGCCAATGCGACGACGAGCAGAAGCACGACGATAGCGCGGAGGAATTTGAATCGAGAGTCGGTCTGCGAGGTCGTGCGGATGGGCGTGCGGGCACCTGCGGAACGAGACGACGATTTTCTCGCACCCTGCGCCCCTGCGCGCTCGTGCGGGGGTCGTCCGTTCATGTGCTCTCCTCCCGCGATCGTGCCCGGCCTGAGCCGAAGTCCACCCCGGATATTCATCGCTTGTGCGATGGCTTTGCTTTCTCAACCCGGAAATTACCTGTTCCCGGTCCGAATCATTCGACCTACTGCGGCGCGTCCACAGGTCCTGGCGCAGCAGGGGGAACCTGCTCATCGCCGGCGGGGGCAGGTACTCCCGCAGGTGCCGGTGCGGGAGCCGGCTCCTCTGCGGCAGGAGCCGGAAGATCCGCCACTCGCCGTCCGGCACCGAGGTCCGGAACGTGCGCTTCTTCCTGCTGGTGGGGGACCCGGAGACCGCCTTGGTCGTCATTCGATTCGCGGCCGCGCTCGGGAGGCAAACCGAACCGATTCGAATCGTTCGAGGCCGCGCTACCGCGATCACCAGAGGCGCTCCGCTCCGGCTGCAGAGGCTCGATCGGCGCGCCTAGCGTGGCCTCCTCGGGCCCTTCGACACGTGTCGATCCGTCGTCGTTGCGGACGATCATCGGTGATTCGAGCACCGTCACCATCCCCTGCTCTCCAGCCTTCCGAGCAAGGGCCTCGGCACTGCGGTCGGATTCGATCTCCGTGAGCAGGGCATCGCGCTGTTCGCGAAGGACCGCAATGTTGTTCTGCTCGGAACGCAGAGCGTACGTGTCCTCGGTCGACTGAGCAGACAAGAAGAGCGTGAATCCGATTCCTGCGACGACCAGGACGAGTACCACCGCGACGAACGGGATACGCGAGACACCGCTGCGAAGCGCCGCCGCCCGGTCCGCGAACGTGAGTGACGCAGGTGCCGATTCCGGCAGGCGACGGCCGCGTACGCTCGGCGGCGCGGACTTGCGCGTCCGCGGCTTCGGCGTCGCTGGGGCGGCCACCCCCCGGGCACCCGGACGCTCGAGGGTCGCAGTCTGCGCCCCGGCCGACGTGCGCGCGCGAGATGGCGATCCCGTCGCGCCTCCCTGCCTGCGAGTCGTGCGATTGGCGGTGCGGTCAGAGCGGACACGTCCACGTGACGGAGTGCGAGAGCTCATCAGCGGTCCTTCCTGGGCAGCTTGCGTGGAGTGATTCGTTCGGCGCAGCGCACACGCACCGATGCCGATCGTGGGTTGCCTTCGATTTCGGCGTCGGAGGCCTTTTCGGCCCCGCGGGTCAGTAGTCGGTATTGCGCTTCATGTCCTGGCAGCTCGACGGGAAGATCCGCCGGCGTCGTGGATCGCGTTCGGGCCGTCAGCTCCTTTTTGACGATCTTGTCTTCGAGGGAGTGATAGGACATGAAGATCACGTTTCCGCCCTCACGGACGAGATCGAGGTAGAGGACGACGGCGCCGGATACGGCCTCGAGCTCGGCGTTGACCTCGATACGAAGAGCTTGGAACGTTCGCTTCGCGGGGTGCCCTCCGGTCCGCCGCGCGCCTGCAGGGATCGTGGCGTAGAGAAGCTCGACGAGCTCGGCGGAGTTCCTAAACCGTTCGGTATCCCGGCGCTTGACGATGGCGGACGCGATTTGCCGCGCGAAGCGTTCCTCGCCGTACTCGCGCAAGATTCGGGCTAGGTCTTTCGCCGAATACTCATTGAGTACGTCGGCGGCCGTCATCCCGGTGGTGGAGTCCATCCGCATGTCGAGTGGCGCGTCGACCGAGTAGGCGAACCCTCGCTCGGGAACATCTAGCTGCATCGACGAGACCCCGAAATCCAGGAGCGCACCATCGATACACGCTCCGGCGTCGTCAGCCGAGAAGTCAGGTATCGCCTCGGTGATCGCGTTGGCGTCGTCGAATCGAGCGTGCACCGGAGTGAAGCGAGCGGAATACGCCGTGAGCCTTCGTGCCGCCATGTCCAGAGCTTCGGTGTCCCGGTCCACTCCGATGATGTGGAGAGTCGGAAATCGAGCCAGAAGGTGGGCGGAGTGCCCTCCGAGGCCAAGTGTGCCGTCGACGATCACCGGAGTGCGTCCTTCGTTCACCGCGGCATCGATGGCGGGGGTGAACAAGTCGATCGTTCGCGCGAGCATCACCGGGATGTGCGTTGCCGATGGAGAGTCCACCACCCACCTCCTCCCGAGAGGCCATGCAAACCAATTGGCCTGCTGGTCGTACAGATCGCGATTTGAGTCCGCAGTATCTTGAGGTCCCCGCCCAGTGGGACCTGGCGTTGGGGAAGTACGCCAGGGCACCCTGGGCGAAGGCCGCAAGACACTCCGCGCCGGAATCGATCCCCGCGGGGCCGTTCCCTAGAACTCGATACCGAGCGACGCGCCTTCCATCTCCGAGAACGCCGGAAGATTTTCTTCGTTGTAGCGATCCCATGCAGTTGCGTCCCATACTTCGAGGCGCTCGCCCAACCCGTTGACCACGCAGTCCCTGTCGAGACCCGCGTACCCGCGTTGGCCGGATGGAATGGAAATTCGTCCCTGCTTATCGAGTTGTTGCACGTCCGCCCCGCTGACGAGGATTCGGTAGAAAGCCATGTGCCGCGCAGAGCGGTTGGCCGTCGGGCGAATCTTCTTCACCAGTGCGTTGAACTCGTCTTCCGGGAAGACCGACAGCGCGTTGGTGAACCAGTTGCACACCACCAGCCCGTCTTCGAGGGGTGCTCGAAACTTTGCCGGGATTGTCAGTCGTCCCTTGTCGTCGAGCCTGGGGCGGTACGTCCCGTACCCGACGAAAACGGGTTCCCGCTCATCCGTGGAGACAGGCGTGTCGGTGGAATCCACCAGCCACCTCCCGTTCCCCGCATCCCTGGCTTTGTCCTATCGACGGCCCTGGATTACATCTGAGCGACTTGCATCCCCCACTTTACCCCACCAAGCCCCACATACAAGGCCTCATCCCCACTTTGCCCCACGCACTTAAATAAGCGCAGTTCAAAGCGGCAATATTCATCGAAATTCGTGGCGACACGCACAGCGTCGCATTTGAGGAAAGTTCCTCGACTGTGGCTAAGCATAGCTAACGAGGCGAATGTGAAACAAGTGAATCATGATCGCAGCATCAGTGGAGCAAAGTGGGGAACTCGGGAGAAGCGTGGTGGAGGAATGTGGGGACATGCGGGTCGAGACGGGTGTGAGGCCATCTGGACACAAAAAATCCCTGCCACCGTGGAGGTGACAGGGATTGTGGTCGAAAGTGGGGAGCTAGCTTCTAGCGCCCTTCCTCGAAGCGCCGCCGGAAGCGCTCTTCCATCCGATCACTGAAGTTGCCGGAGGGCTTGCTTTTCGACGCCGGGCCATTCTGCCCTCGGGACCCCTTCTTTGGTGCCGCTTTGCCACGACCTGGCGACGAAGCGCCCTTCTTCTCGGTCGAACCGGAAGTCGATAGCAAGGCGCCTACGCCTGCGCCGAACATGATGACGAAGCCGAGGAGGCTGACGATGGGAAAGCCCGCCGGCTTGGGGCCGAAGGCGAGTCCGACGATGAGTAGCGCAAGCCCGACAAGCCCGACGAGCACAAACTTCCACAAGTTTGGGCTGATACCCGACGATGAGGAGCTTCGACGGACGTTGCTCGCAAACTTGGGATCGTCCGCGTAGAGTCCGCTTTCGATCTCGTCGAGCATCCGCTGCTCGTGCTCTGAAAGTGGCACGGATCCTCCCTTGGCTGGCGTATGTCGCGAGGCTCCCATGTGCACTGCACGCGGTCCCCGATTTTTCCTGGGCAGTGTGTACAACGCGCGACGCAAACTTTTCGTTCCCGCCGAATTCTGGCGCGCGTTTTTACTCCTCCATCATACGTCCATTTGCCCGGGCCGTTACCAATTGATCCTTCGGAATTTCCCGCGAACGGCTAGGCAGCAGCTTTTTCCTGAATCTGCTCTGCCTCGACCCTTTCGAAGAACTGCCCGACCGCCCACAGGAACTTCCTGGCGAATTCGCCATCGACTTTCCGCGGAAGTCCGGCATCGATCGCCGAAACGAGGCCGGAGTACCCGCGAAACGTACGTGCCCACTCGGCCATCGCTGGGCATTCTCGTTCGAGCCGGATCCAGACGTTATTCGGCCCCCTCCGTGGCGGAGCCCCTAGGAGCAACGCCCCTTTTTCTCGGGCGCTGCGGTATGACAGCGCGAGTTTTTCTTCCGGGCTGCTCGCCGAGACTGCCTGCTCCCGGAGAAGTTCGGCCCTTCGCGCACGGCTGATATGAGCAGAACGGCGCCGCGAGCTCTGCGCGGAGATGGTCGACGTTGCCTCTGCCCGATGAATGTTGGTGTACATAATGTTCTCCGTTTTCTTGTCGATTCAATTACGGATAGAACATATATTCGCCAACTGACATTCAGCGTTGACCAGCGTGGATACTTCCAGCCCCTCCGCAGGGTCGGCACATTGTGGTGTTATGGATGGGTGGAAATACGTATCGTCGCTCTCTCGCCGGCCGAGTTTAGGCTAAGGGTGCGCGAGGCGTTGGACGTATACGTCTCGGCCATGGGCTACTCCCCAAGATTGTCGTGGCAGCGCAGCCCCGTGTGGCACGAACACAGCCGATGGGCGGGCTTCTCTGCAGTCGCGGCGTTCGTCTCAAGGGAAGACGCCGCCGGACTCGCGGTGTCGGCGCCCGCGGACGGTGCGGCCGCGCGCGGGCGCGGGAGAAGGTGGTGGTTTCGCCGGGCGAATCACGAGCCGGCGTCCGAGCCGCAGGACCTCGACGTAAGGGTCGTCCCCGCGTCGGGAGACACGCGGGGCCTGGCGGGTCAAGAGCCTCCGTCGTCAGACGAGGTTCTGGTCGGTATTTGCTATGGCTATCGCACCAGCCAGGGGCAGTGGTGGTTCGACCGGGTGTCGGCGGGCGCGCGCTCTGCAGGAGTGTCGCTCCCGGAGATAATGGCCGAACTCACCGAGCTCCACGTTCTCCCTGCGCTTCACGGGCATCGTGTCGGCCGGGCACTGCTGCAGTCGTTTCTCGCCACGCGGACAGAGGGTTCGGTTCTCCTGTCCACTCCCGAGGTCGAGGGCGAGACGAATAACGCCTGGCGTCTCTACCGCCGCGCCGGGTTCACGGATGTGCTGCGCAATTTCCTCTTCGAAGGCGATCCCCGCCGGTTTGCCATCCTGCGGACCGATCTGCACCAGATGTCCGCCACTTCCACAGCAGATGGGTCGAGAACGGAATGACGGGCGCGCGAAACGGCACGAAGATCAGGTACGACGCCGTGGTCATCGGCTCAGGCCACAACGGGCTCATCGCAGCGGCGTACCTGGCGCGCGCGGGCAAGGCGGTGGCCGTGCTGGAACGCGACAGCGTCTTGGGTGGTGCGACGTCAACCGTAGAGCGCTACCCCGGACACCTCACCGACCGCGGTTCGTCGTCGCATCTGATGATTCGGCACACCGGGATAATCGAAGAGCTCGAGCTGGGCCGATTCGGACTCGAATACCTCGATTGCGATCCGTGGGCGTTCGCGCCCGCTCCGCCGGGTTCGGGCGAGCCTCCACTGGTGTTCTCCTCTGATCTCGATGCCACGTGCGCGTCGATCGCAGCCGCCTGTTCGGAACGCGACGCCGCCGCATATCGCGAATTCGTCGCGACATGGACCCCGCTCGCAGAGGGCATGATGGCGAGCTTCGGGTCGGCGCCGAACCCGCGTGGCCTCGGGAAGCTGGTCGGATCCTACGGAATGCGCCATCCCCTCGCGCTCTCCCATCAGTTTCTCTCTTCCGGCGATGCGCTCCTGGATTATTGGTTCGACTCCGAGCGCCTCAAGGCAGCTCTCGCGTGGTTCGGCGCGCAGTCGGGTCCGCCGATGTCGTCCCCGGCCACGGCGCCGATGATCGGCTTCGCCGCGCTCATGCATTCGATCCCTCCCGGTAGAGCCCGCGGCGGTTCGGGCGCGCTCGCCGAAGCTCTCATCGCGGCGATCAGGTACAACGGTGGCGAGGTCCTCGCCTCCCATGCCGTCACCGCACTGTCGCCCGATGACGGCGGAGCGTGGACGGTTCGCGCGGGCGACAGGGATTTCCGCGCTCGCTGCGTCATTTCCGCCGCGCATATCCTCTCGACTCTCGAGCTCGTCCGCCCGCTCGTTTCGTCCGCCGACTGGGCCCGGTGGCGGCGAGGAATCCGCACGGGTTTCGGCGTCGGGATGCCGGTGCGCGTGGGAACGGATCGACTTCCCACCTACGAGGGAGCGCGTGTCGAGGAAAGTTCGCGGGGACTACAGCTACTCGTTAACGACCGCAAGCTCCTCGACCGGCGGTATGGCGTCGCCTCGGCGGGCGCCCTCGACGCCGATCCTGCAGTGCTCGTCATGAGTTTTTCCTCTCTCGACCCGAGCCTGGCCCCGTCCGGGAAACACGAGTTGACTCTGTGGTCCCAGTGGCACCCACGGCACTTGGCGGATGGTCGAAGCTGGGACGAGGTCAAGAACGCCGAGGCCGACCGCATCATCGCCGCGGTGGATTCCTATTCGCCGGGGTTCGCGAACTCGGTCGAGCATCGATTCGCGCAGTCCCCGCTCGATCTCGAGCGCGAGCTCGGGCTGTGGGGCGGGAACGTGATGCACGTCGAGATGGCTCTCGACCAGATGCTCCCGTTTCGGCCCCACCCTGAACTTGCCCAGTACCGGATTCCCGGGATCGCGGGACTATTTCTTGCCGGCGCCTCACAACATCCGGGCGGTGGCGTCATCGGTACGAGTGGGCGGATCTCCGCCTCGCTCGCACGTTCATACCTCCGCAAAGCGGTGACGAGGAAGATGTTCTGAGATGGTTTTGGCGAGTCGCGACAAACAACTCGCGTCCTACCCAGGCACAATGGTGTTCTGTGATGACCGTTAATGCCCTGAACACCCGCAAGCCCGAAACGCCTTCGGGTGCGGCGTATCGACAGTCCGGCGGCCGCGGCCCGGCGTGGCTCCGACGCGGCACACTATTCTCGCTGGTCGTGGCGCTGGCGTTCACCCTTTCGGGATGCCTGCAGCTGGGAGCCGATCTCTCGGTAGGCAAGAACGATACTGTTTCCGGCCGCATCCTGTTGGCCGGAGATAACGCAGAAGAAGCCTCCGTACTCAACGGGCTCTCCGTCCCGACCGGCCTCGAGGAGAAGGTCCGCATCTCCAATTACGCGGCCAATAATTTCTCGGGCAAGGAGATCTACTTCACCGAACTCAGCTTCGCCGACGTCGACACCATGGTGATCGGACTACAGGTGGACAATTCCCGGCCGTATTCGATGAGTTTCCGCCGCTCCGGCGGAAAGGTCACGTTCGAGGGCAGCATCGATCTGACCGGCGTACCCCAGGAACAGACCGGAGGGATCCAGTCGCGAATCGACCTGAGCTTCCCCGCTCCCGTGGAGAACACCAACGGCACGATCGAAGACGATCCGAACCGCGTCTCGTGGTCTCCACAGGCGGGAACCGTGAGCACGCTGGAGGCCAGCACCAGCTACCCCGATCCAGCTACCCGCGGCTTCGCCGTATGGCTCATCGTCGGCATTGGTGCGGCCGTGCTGGTCTCGATCCTGGTGATCCTGCTCGCCAGGTCCTCGCGAGCGCGTACCGACGCGGGAATCCGCTCGCCGCTCTGACGGGCTGACGCCGCAGCGGGCTCGGCGGTCTCGCGTTCGGTCGGCGAGCCCGCCCCAGCGGCGCTCAAGCGAGGACGACTCCCCCGTGCGCCCCCACCTCTGGAGCCATTCCCAGATTGGCTAGCACCTCCTGCGTCGCGCGCGAGAAGTTGAGCGTGTTGAAGTGCAGGCACGGGGCGCCTTCACGAATGAGTCGCTCACACAGGTTCGTCGCGAACTCGATGCCGACCTCCCGCACCGCCGCCCGGTCTTCGGTCTCCCCGCTGCCCGCCGCTCGGGTAAGTCGACTCTCGAAGTCGGCCGGCAGCTTCGAGCCCGAAAGCTCGAGCATCCGGCGCACGGATCGTAGCGAGGTCACCGGCATGAGACCCGGAATAATCGGCTTGGCACCCTGCTCGGGGTCCGCGGCGACCACGCGATCGCGGAGCCGGAGGTAGTCGTCGACGTCGAAGAACATCTGTGTGATCGAATATTCAGCACCGCTGCGCAGCTTCGTCACGAGAACCTCGGTGTCGACATCGAGCGTGCTCGCCCGATAGTGCCCTTCCGGGAACGACGCGACGCCCACCTCGAAGGAGTCCTTCTCCCCGATGAGTCGGACCAGTTCGTCCGCATAGCGAAGCCCGCCCGGGTGCTGCGTCCACTCACCGAGCGGATCTCCCGGTGGATCCCCGCGCAGCGCGAGGATGTTGTGCACGCCCGCCTTCGCGTATTCGTCGACGAGCGCGTCGAGCTCGGAGACGGTGTGACCCACGGCCGTCAGATGCGCGATAGGCAAGAGGGCGGTGTTATTCGCGACGTCACGGGTGATGCGAAGTGTGCGGTCGCGGGTCGACCCGCCCGCTCCGTACGTCACCGACACGAACGCCGCGCCCAACTGCTCGAACACCGAGGCGGCGCGCCACAAACGCTCCTCTGCCGCCTCGTCACGCGGCGGGTAGAACTCGACCGAGAACGGGATCCGCGCAGTTGTGGACGCCGACATTCGCGCAATGACGCCATCGTGAGCAGTCGTGTGCGAATCGTGGGCGTTCCCGGCGGTCACTACGTCGAGCCTCCTGTGTCATGGAATGAAGTTCCAGGCCAGTCTAGGGAAGGGCTCCTCCCACCGGCCAGTTCACCCTTGGTTCCCTCCCCGGGCATGCCGGCGGCTCGCTCGCGATAAGGTGACAGAGGCACATGCCGATTCCCAGGGTTCGGCACGGCAGAAGACTATGGCCGACTGGCGGCCCTCGGCGAAAGGCTGCAGCAGCTGATGAAGGATGCGACAGGCACCGACGATTCGCGGACGTGCTCGGATCCGGCGTCCGCTATCCAGCGGGAGCTGGAGAGCTTCCTCTCTCGCCGCCGCGCCTCGCTCTCCGAGATCGATGGCCGCTGCAGCGACATCGCCGACCGCCTCGAGCGCTTCGTCCTCGGCGGCGGCAAGCGGATGCGGCCGCGTTTCGGCGTCGCCGCCTACTGCGCCTCCGCACCTTCGGGCGATCCGACCGCGTCCGCGGACATCGACACCGCGATCAAAGCGCTCGCGGCCCTGGAACTCATTCAGGCGTGTGCGCTGATCCACGACGACATAATCGACGCCTCCGCAACCCGTCGAGGTCTACCCACCGTCCACGTCGCACTCTCGTCCGAACACTCGGACGCCGAATGGAGCGGCAACAGCGACTCCTACGGACGCTCCCAGGCCATTCTGCTCGGGGACATCGCACTTGCCTGGGCGGACGAGATGTTATCCGAGGCCCTACTGGCGTGCCCGACCATGTCGATCGAGTTCTACCGCCGCGCGCACTCGGTGTGGGCGAACATGAAGACCGAGGTTCTCGGCGGCCAGATGCTCGACGTGCACGCCGAAGCCACCAACGCTTCCGATCTCGACACTCCCACCCGGGTCAACCGCTTCAAGACAGCCGCGTACACGATCGAGCGACCTGTCCATCTCGGGGCGGTCCTTGCGGGCGCACCGCCCGAAACCATCGAGGCATTGCGCACGTTCGGGGTATCCATGGGGATTGCCTACCAACTGGTCGACGACATGCTCGGGGTATTCGGTGACCCGGAGGTCACCGGGAAGCCTTCGGGGGACGATATCCGCGAGGGCAAGCGCACGCTTCTCATCAACTACGCGCTCAATCGGGCCTCGTCGGCGGACGCGGCGGAGCTCACCCGTGCGCTCGGCGCCGAGCTGGACGCGGAGCAGCTCGCACGTTCGCGGGACATTCTCACCGCCAGCGGAGCCGTGAACCACGTGCACGAAGAAATAGAACGTCTGACGTCGGAGGGCCTTTCCGCCCTCGACCACGCGACACTCGACCCCGCCGGCGAGGAGACGCTGCGCCGTCTGGCCGGACAGGCCGTCGACCGGGCGTTCTGAGGAACCCCGGATACCAGGACCGCGATGATCCCCCCTTCCTCCGGCACAAGCCACGGCGCTGCACACTCGGATTCTTGCGAGTCCGGGGCCCGCGCGGTTCGCATCCCCGGGAGCAAAGGAGTTCTCGCCCCGATCGTCTCCGGAGCTCTCGGCGCGTGCCTGATTTCGGTGGGCTCCTTCGGCGCGGGCGCTCAGGCGGGCGAGATCGGGCTCGCGAGTAATAGCGCCCTCGCATTTCTCGCCATCGGTTCGGGCGCGGTGGCCTCGATGGTTCTCGTGTGGTTCGGCGTCATCCTGAGTTGTGTCGCGTGGTTGGCGCTCGGGAAGACGATAGCCACGGGGGCCCGCATCCGGTGGTGGGTCGTCTTCGCCGCCTGGATGGCGCCGCTGGTGCCTGCATTGCCTGTGTTTTCCGGTGATGCGTGGACCTACCTCGCACAGGGCGAGATGCTTTCCGGCCCCGCGGATCCCTATGTCGATGGCACGGGTGCGGCCGGCGGCGCCATGTCGTCCAACGTCCACCCGGACTGGCGCTTCACTCCCACCCCATACGGCCCACTACATCTGTTGATCATGCAGGGGACGTCGGCGCTGTCCGGGCACTCGGCGTGGCCGGCGATCATCGGACTGCGAGTGGTGGTGCTCGCATTCCTCGCGCTCGCCGCCATTGCGCTGGTGCGTCTTACGCGCCACACCGGGGCATCGCGCGACCACGCGCTGTGGCTCGGCCTGGCCAATCCGCTGGTCGTGGTGCACCTGGTCGGCGGTCTCCACAACGATGCGATGATTCTCGCCTTCGTGGTCCTCGGGATGTGGCTCTCGGTGGCTGCCGCAGCGGCGACATCTCCTCGAATGCGTTGGGGCCTTCTGGCCGGCGCCGGGATTGCCATCGGGCTCGCCGGGACGATCAAGGTGACCTCGCTACTGCTTCTCCCCTTCCTCGCATGGATCGCCGGGAGAGCGTTCCTTCGCGCCTTCGCACGAGGTCTTTGGATGACGACATTCGCCGCAGCAACCGGGACGATTGTGACCGTGGTCAGCGGCGCCGGTATCGGCTGGATCGGCGCGTTATCGGTGTCCGATCGGGTGGTCTACTGGATTGCGCTACCGACGGCGAGCGCACATCTGGCCGACTGGATCGGGATGTCCAGCTTCGAGAACGCCCTTGCTGTCTCGCGCACGCTGTGCATGGTGGCGGGAGCGTTGATGCTCGCAGTGTGCTGGTGGTGGGCGCGCCCACGAGAGGATGAAAGGGACGACCCCGATGCCCTGCGATCGCGGGCCGGCGGAATTTTCGCGTGGCTCACCATCGCGTGGACGGCGTTTTTCGTGGTCAACGTCCTCTCGTGGCCGTGGTACTGGACGGTCGCCGTAGGCACGTTGGCGGCGATTCCTGCGTCTCACCGGTTCGCCCATCGGGCGCGTTACCTGGCGGTCGCCATCATCGTGTTCCAGTTACTCGCCACGGATCCGGGCGGCACGCCGACGCTGTATAACCCGGTCTTCGCAGTGGTGGCCGTGATCGCCGCCGTGGCCGCGGCCCTGTGGGAACACAAGGCAATCGCATTCGAACGGCCTCACTCGCCGGCCGGAGGGGCCTCGACGAACTAGAACGCCATTGCCTGCGCCCTGCGCATGACCTCCCGTGCGAGGTGCCCATGGAGCGCGTCCACCGGGCGGCCAGGGAGCGAATCGTCCTCGGTGTAGAGAAACGAAAGGATTTCGGAGTCGGTATAGCCGCCGTCACGCAAGACGGAGATCAGCCCCGGGACGTGTTTGCCGATGCCCTCATCGGACAACAACAGCGCCGGAACATAGACGATGCCGTCGCGGCGGATCGCCAGAAGGCGCCCCTCGCGCAGCAGGTCATGGACGCGCGTGACCACGATGCCGAGACGCTCGGCGACATCGGGAAGCGGGAGAATGTCCGCGTCGGAGGGAAGTACATCATCGGTGTAGGGAACTTTACTCACACCACACACGTTAATTGTTAGTCCGGCGAGCGTGCGCCGCCGCGTCCATTTTTGCTGGCATTATTATCGAAAGTCGGCGGCGCGGGGAACATCGCCCGTGCCGGGTGCATCGAAGATGCTCGAAGGGGTCCGCACGCGCTGCGGCCGCACCCCGTTGCATACGCAGGAGGCCTGCACACGCGCCAGGACGAAGAAGGGACGGTGAGTGGAACCGATGTCGCACGCACTCGGTCCGGGTGATCTCGTCGATCGCCGCTACCGCCTCGAAGCGCCGATCGCGGACGGAGGCATGTCGACCGTCTATCTCGCGACGGATACGCGCCTCGACCGCCACGTCGCGTTGAAACTTCTCTCCCCCACCCTCGCCGGTGATAATTCGTTCGTCAGCCGCCTCGAACTCGAGGCCAAGTCCGTCGCAAGGCTCTCCCATCCCGGTGTTGTGCAGGTCTTCGATCACGGGTTTGACGACGGACATGCCTTCCTCGTCATGGAGCTCGTTCCCGGCGGCACCTTGCGGGAAATCCTCGACGAACGCGGCCCCATGCCTGCCCACGTAGTCATGAGCGTCCTTCGTCCCATTCTCGGCGCGCTCGCCGAGGCGCACGGGAACGGGCTCATCCACCGCGACATCAAGCCAGAGAACATTCTGGTCTCGACGAATAATTCGGTTAAGCTCGCAGATTTCGGCCTGGTCCGTGCCGTCGCAGAATCCCGCTCCACCTCGCAGAACGTCGTGATGGGCACCGCCGCGTATCTCGCGCCCGAACAGATCGCCACCGGCGATACCGATCCCCGCTCGGACCTGTACTCGCTTGGCATCGTCGCGTTCGAACTGCTCACCGGCCGGGTGCCTTTCCAGGGCGATACGCCAGTGGCGACTGCTTACCAGCGTCTCGAGCGCCCCGTTCCTCCGCCGTCATCTCTGGTATCCGGCATTCCCGAGGACCTCGACGATCTCATCGTGCACGCGACCGAGCGGAACCCCGACGCCCGGATCTCCTCGGCGAAGGATTTCCTCCACCGCGTAGAAGAGGTGTCCTCGCGCAACCGCTTATTCCACGTGCCCGTGCCGGCGCCGAGCTCGTCGGCGTGGTCCCGCGCCCGAGAACGCGCTGCGCGGGAGGCCGCAGCGGGATCGGGCGGTGCCGGACCGAAGAGCGAGACCGTCTTCGATATCGCCTCGCGCGAAAGTAGTGGTGCCCCCGCGGCATTCGGCGCTGCGGCAGGCGCGGGAGCTGCCGCGGCCTCCGCCGCCGCGCCGACACACGTCATCGGCGATACGCCACAGGTCGACGAGACGACTCGTCTACAGCAGCAGGCACCGGGAGCTCCGCTCGGCGCGCCCCCCGGCGCCGAGCAGGGAACCCCGACGCGGATGCATCCTCGCCAGGCGCCGCCCGTTCCGTACGGAGAGCGTGCTGCGGCAACCTCGGTGTATCCGGGCGGGCCGGGACCTGGTCAAGGCGCGCCCCCGCGCGGCCACGCCGGGCAGACGCCGGCTCCGACGTCACGATCCCTGCCGGACGTCCCGACCGGATTGCAGTCAAAGCGCGGAGCAGGTTGCTTGTGGGCGATTGCGGTTCTCGTGCTCGTCGCGATTCTCGGCGTCGCAGGATGGTGGCTCGGTTCCGGTCGGCTTGTCGAGGTTCCCGACGTGTCCGGGATGAGTGTGCCCGAGGCATCGGCGGCGATCGCCGGTGTCGGCCTGACGTCGGCGGAGGAAGAACTTTACGACAACGAGGCGCCGGAAGGCGACCTCCTGGGCACAGAACCCACGGCCGGCGAGCGCGTGCAGCCCGGTGGCACCGTGAAGGTGCTGGTCTCAGCCGGACAACCTGTCGTTCCGGACATCAGCGCCGACCGTTCCAGGGAGGCCACCGAGGCCGCGATCAATGAGCGCTCGCTCGTTCCCGTCGTCGCCGAGAAGGCCAGGTTCTCCAACGACGTCCCGGAGGGCGCTGTGCTCGAGCTCAGCCCGGCGCCCGGAACTACGTTGGGGGTCGGTGACGAGGTCAAACTCGTGCTCAGTGGCGGGCCAGCTCCCGTCGACGTACCCGAACTCGTCGGTCTCGCGCTGAGCGATGCCCGGGAGGCGCTCGAGGCCGTGGGCCTGCGAGTGGGCAACGTCACCGAGGAGTTCGATGACTCGCAGCCCGGCGGTTCGGTCGTCTCCTCCGACCCGTCACCGGGTGAGGCGCTCCGCGCGAATTCCCCGGTCAGCCTCACCGTGTCTACTGCGGCGCGCGTGCCCGATATTCGCGGGATGGACATGGACGAGGCCCGTGCAGAGCTCGAAAAAGCCGGGTTGACCGTCGTCGAGGGACCGGCCGAAACCGATGAGGATGTCCTCGACGGCAAGGCGGTCCGCACCGAACCGTCCGCGGATGAGCTCGTCGATGCGAAGACCACCACGATCAGGCTCATTCCGTCGAATTCCGTGCGTGTGCCGATGGTGCTCGGTGATACCGTCGGCTCCGCGTCCGACAAGCTTCGCGAACGGGGCCTGCGTCCGAAGGTCGACTCCGGCCGCAACGGGGTCGTGTACGGACAGAATCCTCTTCCCGGACGCGTCGTCGGCCCAGACACCGAGGTACGACTCAGCGCCCTCGGCTGAACTCCCCGTGTGCAGGGAAGCCGAGCCGGAGGGCGCTGATCTGTGGGGCCGTCGCTAGTTTCGCAGCATTTCTGCGACGAGGTACGACAACTCGAGCGACTGCTGGGTGTTCAGCCTCGGGTCGCAAGCGGTCTCGTACCGTCCATACAGGTCGGAATCGGAGATGTCCTGTGCACCGCCGAGGCATTCGGTTACGTCCTCGCCGGTGAGCTCGATGTGAATGCCACCTGGGTGCGAACCGATCGCGTGGTGCACCTCGAAAAATCCCTGCACCTCGTCGATGATTCGGTCGAAGTGGCGGGTCTTGTAGCCGGTTGATGCCGTGTGCGTGTTCCCGTGCATCGGGTCACACTGCCAGATCACCTTCTGCCCCGTAGCCTCGACGGCCCGAACGATCGGCGGAAGCGCCTCGCGAACCTTGTCGTTGCCCATGCGGGATACCAACGTCAGTCGACCGGGAATCCCCTCGGGATTGAGCTTATTGACGTACTCGACTGCGAGTTCGGGGCTTGTGCTGGGACCGATCTTCAACCCGATCGGATTGTCGATGAGTGCGGCGAAATTCACGTGCGCATCGTCGATGCCGCGGGTCCGCTCGCCGATCCAGAGGAAGTGCGCGGACAGGTCATAGAATCCCGAGCTCTGCCCCTTCGCGGTGAGCCCCTGACCATCGTCTGCCAGGCGCAGCATGGACCGTTCGTAGTCGAGGACGAGAGCCTCGTGGCTGGAGAAGATCTCCGCGGTGTGCAGGTTCGAATCGGACACGCCGCAGGCATCCATGAAGCGCAGGCCGCGATCGACCTCCGAAGCCAGCGCCTCGTAACGCGCGCCGGCCGTCGATTGAGCGACGAACTCCATATTCCATTCGTGCACTCGGTGCAGGTCGGCCGTGCCGGAGCTCGTCAAGGCACGCACCAGGTTCATGGCGGCCGAGGCATTTGCGTAGGCGCGGACCAAACGAGAGGGGTCATGACGTCGGGCACCCTCATCCGCTGTGAGGGCATTGACCATGTCGCCGCGGTAGGACAGCAGCCCCTGGGCGTCCGTGTCCGAGGAGCGCGGCTTGGCGTATTGACCGGCGATGCGCGCGACCTTGACCACCGGCATCGAAGAGCCGTAGGTGAGCACGACGGCCATCTGGAGCAGCGTGCGCACGACGCCCTTGATATGCGGCTCGGTGTTGGACTCGAACGTCTCGGCGCAGTCCCCGCCTTGCAGCAGAAACGCGCGCCCTTCGGCTACCTCGGCGAGTTTGCCGCGGAGAGTATCCACTTCACTCGCCACGCATACCGGCGGGACGGACTCGAGAACCTTCCGCATCGCCGCAGCCTGACCCTCGTCCCAGGACGGCTGCTGCAGCGCAGGCCGGGACAAGGCGTCATCCAGGCGGGCGCGGAGATCCTGCGGGAGCGCCGGAAGTTCTGGAAGTTGATTGATATCTACATCGACAGACCAGTTCACCCCACCCACTCTAGGCGGTTTCTCGAACCGCGGTTAACCGATGTCCGTTCCCCGTGCTTCGAGCGCCTTCTCGATGACTTCGTACTTGGCGACGTTGTGCCGCGCGTCTTCCAGCGCAGAGTGGGCCTTCGAATTGTCGAGCGCGGGAAGCGGCGGCTTACCGGCGAACTCCCATAGCTGCTTGAGTTCGCGAGTGAATCTCGGCATGGCCTGCGGCAGCGCCGTCATATCTCCCCACAGCTGACATACCGCCACGTGATCGTAGGCTCCGACCCAGGCCCAAAGCTCGATGGCGGTTCCGCGCGCATTGGTCATGAGGAAGTCGTAGAGCTCGTCCCGAATCCGCTCGCGTCCCATCCACGCGCGGTCCGAGGGGTTCGGCAGCTTATTCAACACGTTCCGTTTGACCCACTCACCCGCCTTGGAGGGGTCGTGATCGGTGGACACGGCATAGAACTCGGCTCCGGGGACGCCATTGCGGGATTCGGCCACCACTCCGATGGACACTAGCTCGATGGTGTGGCCGTCTTCGATGAACTCGCAGTCGTAGAAATACCGCACTCGGTGCTGGTCCTCACTTCTCGTCTTTTGCGTTGTCGGAACGATTCTCACGCAGCGCGTCGAGTTTTTCCTTGACGTCGGCACCGTACACGTCGGGTACATACTCCTGCCCGGTGAGTTCCTGGATCCGGCGCATCACCTCGTCCGTGACCTCCCTCTCGGCCTCCCGTTCGCCGATGCGATCGAGCCATGGACTCACGTCGAGCGGTTCGCCGATGCGGATGCGAATCTTCGCGGGGCGTGGGACATGCGAGTCCGCGCCGAGAAACTTATCGGTTCCGATGAGGCCGACCGGAACGATGGGAATACCGGATTTGAGCGCGACACGCGCGATTCCGGTCTTCCCGCGATAAAGCTTTCCGTCCGGCGACCGGGTGCCTTCGGGAAACATGCCGAGGATCTGCCCCTCGGCGAGGACTCTCGCCCCGGTCTCCATCGCCGCAGTCGCCGCATCGGCATCCGTGCGGTCGATGGGAACCTGTCCCGTCTGGGCGAAGAAGAAGCGCTGGAACTTCCCCGTCAGACCCGACCCTGTGAAGTACTCACTCTTGGCGAGAAACGTGAGTCGGCGCGGCGAGCGGAGCGGAAGGAAGAGCCAGTCGGAGGCGGAGAGGTGATTGATCGCGAGCAGAGCCGCGCCCTCATTCGGGAAGTTCGAGGCGCCTTCGAACGTAGGACGGCCGGCCAGGAAGAACCATGGCCCCAGAACGATGTACTTCAACAGCCAATAAAGCATCCGTACGCCTCTCACCGAGTAAGTCCGGGCGGATGTTTCTCACACTATTCCTCCGGATTCCGAAACTGGTGGATTCGACTCGAATAGGGCGGCGCTTCGGGGAAGGCGGTGGACATGTCGGCTGCCCGGTGTCACGCTCGGGCGATCATCGACTCCGGCCACATGCTTGGATTGGCGACGAACAGGATCCTCAATCGCGCATCGTCGCCGCCCTGCTCGAAATCGACCTGATGAACCAGGCAGCGCGCAAGCACACTTCCGATCTCCACGTCTGCGCGAACCCCGGAGAAGAACATGCGGAGCAAACCGTCGATAACGACAGGTTCTCGGTCGGGTTCGGCGGGGACGGAAACGACGAGCTCGTAGGTCGGCAACCCTTCGACGGATTTCACTCTTCGCATCGGCTCGACAGGGTTCGCCTCTGCGGCTCGTGCTCCCAAAAGTGCCGCCATTGCGGTGGTCGTCCGGACGTCCTCGCCCGTTCCGGCGACGACGATGCGAATCGCGGGAAGATCGGCGGGAACCGATCCGCTGGAACCGGAAAGCCAAGCGGTGAGAACATCAAGAGTCGAGGCGATTTCGTGCGCATCAAGGACCGCCGGGTCGATGTGCTCGCCGGCGGCCAGCGCCGCGAATCTCGTGTTCCTCGGCCAGAACGACTCGATCAGGTCGGCGCTCTGTTGAGGAGCTTCGATGCGATGCAGAGCCGCAGTCGTGCCGTCCATTTCCCGTATGACGAGGTCCCAGGCTTTCGATTCGACTGCGCGCCTGAGGTACTCCCAACTCAGCGCCTCGGCAAGCGAGGAATTCCTATCGAGCAGGAGCAGTCGCGGTCCGACGGCGCCGACCGAACGGAGGCGATCTCCGTAGGCGGCGGCGAGCGTCTCGGCGTTGTCGTCCCGGATATCGAGTGCTTCTTGCCTGTCGCTTCCCAATATCCGGGTGAAGTAGTTCGGCGACGACGTGTAGAGCATGGCCGTTGCCTCCGGGCCCGCGTCACCGAGCAACTCCTCGATCGCCTTTACCCGCTCGTCTCGCCCCCCGCCGACGACGACCACGCACTGCGTTGAGTCCGCAGAATTCTTGTCGGTCAACGCGTCTCCACTCTGGCGGCCAAATCCTCCAGGGCCGCGTTGATGATGCGCTTTTCCGCGCGCTCCCGGAATCGCCCCAACATCTCGACGGTCAGTTCGACATCGATCGAATAGGTGACATCTGTCGTGCCGGGACGTTCTCCCGGCGCGAGGGAGTAGCTCCCATCCTGCCGGGTTTGGAGAATCGAGGGCTCGGAAAGGCTCCAACTCACCTCGGTCCCGTCCTCGGACCAGGAATAGTCGAGTTGATATTCGTCCTCGACGATGCCGGCGATGAGCACGAAGTCCACGCGAGCGGGCCGTCCGGCGTCATCGGTGGAGACTATCGAGGTCTTTCGAATTGCCGGCACCCAGTCTGGATAATTGTCGAAATCGGCGATGGTCGACATAACTGTTTCGAGGCCTGCGTTGATAGTCACCGTCTTTTGGGCGCTACCCCCTGAGCTCGAACCGGATCTCGACTGTGCCGATCGACCCTCCGGCAGCGGTACCTCAGACGTATTTTCGCCGCCCTGACCTTCTGCCGTCATGGTCGGTGCACCTTCCTGCTCGTCGCCGCAATGAACTCTTTTCCACGCTACTGGCTTTTCGTCGCGGGACACAGCTCACCGTCCACACTCGCAGCGAAAATCGTCCCGAGGAGCGTTCGTCGGGGCCCGTCGCGCGCATTAACGCCCCGAGTTAATCCCGCGTATTAAATTGCCGTGAGTAACGTCCGAAGCCGCGTTCCTTCTAATTGGCAGGGAAGTCACGTTAGGCCTCAGAGCAACGGGTAGACTGTAAAAAAGTTATGAGGGTCACAGTTCACGGCCTCCGGTCGAGGATCCGAATCGGCAACGGCGCCACCGGCGCCCCGTCGCCGTTCTGGGTTCGGATCGGAAAATGTTTACTATGCTTCGACTGTTCGCCGCCGAAAGGAATTACGAATGCGTGAATACAGCGTCCCCGGTGATATCAACGTCCCCGACGACTGGTCCTGCGTCCAGGTTGTCTACGACATCGCCGCCGAGGACCCCAACCACACGATGTTCCTTCGCGAGCAAGGCTCGTCGTGGGCCGAGGTAAAGGCCAGCGACTTCGTCTCCGAGGTTCGGGAGGTTGCGCGCGGCCTCGCCGCCAGCGGGATCGAGGTCGGAGATCGCGTCGCAATCCTTTCGTCCACTCGATACGAGTGGTGTGTCACCGACTTCGCCATTTGGGCGGTCGGAGCCAGCAGCGTCCCGATTTACGACTCCTCTTCGGCCAGCCAGATCGAGTGGATCCTGTCCGACTCGGGAGCCAAGATGGTCATCGCCGAGACCGCGGCGCATGCGGCCGAGGTCGAGGAGGCGAGCAAGAATGTCGAGCAGGACGTCGCCGTTCTCGTCATCGACGGAGACGAGAAGGCCCTCGATAAGCTCAAGTCGGCCGGAGCATCCGTGGAGGATGCAGAGCTGGACAAGCGCCGCGGAAGCGTCTCGTCCTCCGATATGGCCACCCTCATTTACACCTCGGGGACCACGGGCCGCCCGAAGGGCGTCGTCCTCACGCACGGAAACATTCAGGCCGAGGCCTTGGCCGTTTCCGAAACCTCGCTGAGCCAATACCTCACGCCCGGCAATGTCTCGCTGATGTTCCTTCCGCTCGCTCACGTGCTTGCGCGCGCGATCAATTACGCCGGCATCTACAAGAAGGTCACGCTCGCCCACACCGCGGATCTGGCAAACATCGTCGAGCGCTTCGGGCAGGTCCGCCCGCAGTACATTCTTTCCGTCCCGCGCGTGTTCGAGAAAGTCTTCAATTCGGCACGCCAGAAGGCGCACGACTCGAGCCCGGTCAAGGGCAAGATCTTCGAAGCGGCAGTCGACACGGCAGTCGCATACTCGGAGGCGGTGCGGTCGGGCGGAAAGCCCGGTGCCCTCCTCAAGGTCAAGCACACAGTCTTCGACAAGCTCGTCTACAGCAAGCTCAAGGAAGCCCTCGGCGGGCGTTGCCAGGTCGCCGTGTCCGGCGGCGCTCCCCTGAGCTCCCGTCTGGCACATTTCTTCGACGGCCTCGGCGTGACGATCTACGAGGGATACGGACTCACCGAGACCTGCGCCGCTCACTGTGTGAACACGCCGGAAGCGCTGAAGATCGGTACCGTCGGCCGCCCGCTCCCCGGCCACGCCGTGCGCATCGAACAAGACGGCGAGGTCATCGTGTCCGGGCCCGTCGTCACCAATGTCTACTGGAACAACGAGGATGCGACGAACAAGTCCTTCAAGGACGGCTGGTTCTTTACCGGCGATCTCGGTTCGATCGACGATGACGGCTTTTTGACCATTACCGGCCGCAAGAAGGAAATCATCGTCACTGCCGGCGGCAAGAACGTTTCCCCTGCCGGGCTCGAGGAAGGCCTCAAGCAGGACGCGATGGTTGCCGAGGCCGTTTGCGTCGGCGACGGTCGTCCGTTCATCGCAGTCCTGCTCACGTTGGATGAGGAGTCCTTCGAGCGCTGGAAGAAGGAGAACGGTAAAGAGGGCTCGATCGAGGAATTGGCCGACGACTCCGATCTTCGCGCGCACCTCGACAAGGCACTCGATCACGCCAATGCCACGGTCTCCCACACCGAGGCCATCAAGAAGTACAAGGTGTTGCCGAGCCAGTTCACCGAGGAGAGCGGTGAACTCACGCCCTCGCTCAAGGTCAAGCGCAACGTGGTCCACGAGAAGTTCGCAAATGAGATCGAGGCGATCTACGCCAAGAGATAGCACCGCGGCGTTCTCGCCCGTGACGACGTAGAGAAGGGTGGTTTTCGGCTCAGTCCGAAAACCACCCTTCTTGTCGTACGCACGCCCGGCGCACCGGCACGGCTAGCTGGGGTTCAGTCGTCCCACGGCAACAGGACCTCGCGCATCCGATTGCCGAGTTCGTCCCACGACCACCTGTCCAAGACCCACTCCCGCCCGGCACTCCCCATCGAACGAGCGCGCGCGTCGTCATCCAGAATCTCAATGAGTGCATCCGCAACCGGCAGCGCCTGCGAGCCATCGACAACCAGCCCGGTCTGACCGTCCAGAACCGTCTCGGGAGCGCCGCCAGAGCGCCCCGCCACCACGGGCACCCCGCACGCCGATGCCTCGAGGTACACGATGCCGAGGCCTTCGACGTCCAATCCCGCTCCCCTTGTCCTCGCGGGCATGGCGAACACATCTGCGGCCTGGTGCAGCTTCACGACGTCCTCGTCCGGGATGCGCCCTGTGAAAACGACGTGATCGGTGACGCCGTGCCGTTCGGCGAGCTTCTCCAACGTCGCACGGTACGGGCCCCCGCCGGCAAGTACGAGGACTGCGCCCGGGATTCGGGAACGGATCTTCGGCAGGGCCGCGATGAGCTTGTCCTGCCCCTTGCGCGGGACGAGCCGCGACAGACACAGGATCATCTTCGACTCGGAACCGATCGCGTACCTGGAGCGGGTGGCGTCAATCGCCGACTGATTCGTTTCGGGCGCGAAACGCTCGACGTCCACGCCACCTGGCTGGTGGATCAGACGCGCCCTCGGGCCGAAGGCCGCGGAGAACCGCTGTCTCGTGTACTCCGAGACGAATGTGACCGCGTCGGTGTGGTCGCCGATATAGCGAAGCGCGGCGCGAGACGGGGGCAGCATGGACCATCCGACTTCGTGCCCGTGGGTGCTTGCGACGATGTGTCGTACGCTCCCGCGGCGAAGCGCCCCGGACATCACGGCCAACGGGGCGGCCGCCCCGAACCACACGGTCTCGGCCTGCCATTCATCTATCAGGCGCTGCGCCTCGGCGATGACATTCGGTGTCGGGAGCAGCATCCCGGTGGGCATACGCCGGACCGTGTACGGGCGGGCGGCATCGTAGGCCGCGGACTCCTCCTCACCGAACGTAGACGTGAGAATGCAGACGTCTTCGGCGTCGAGATAGCGGAGATAGCTTTCGATATACGACTGGATACCGCCGGGCCGCGGCGGATAGTCGTTGGTGATCAGTAGGGTGCGGGCCACGGCCTCCAGCCTTTCACACATCGACGGCGCGCCGTCACTCGACATCAGTCCGAAATGCACAAACTCCGCAGGGGCGCCTTGTGCGCGCCGCTCTGCGGAGTGGGTGCGGGAATTGCTCGCTCGGTCGGTACTACCTCTTAGTAGTAACGAACGGCGTTGTTGAACGGCATCGAGTCGAGCGGTGCGTAGCCGACCGGAACGCCCTCGGTCGAGGCGTGGAGGATCTGGCCATCGCCGGCGTAGATGCCGACGTGGGTCGCTCCTCCGTAGAAGGAGACGATGTCGCCGGGCTGCAGGTCGCCCTTGGCGACCTGCGTTCCGCCCGAAGACTGGGCCTGGCTCGTGCGCGGGATGTTGATGCCGGCCTGGCTGTAAGCCCAGGAGGTGAGCCCGGAGCAGTCGAAGGAGTCGGGACCGGTGGCGCCCCACACGTACGGGGAGCCGACCTTCGTCTGCGCGGCTTCGAGGATCTGCTGGCCCTTCGAGGTCGGGGCTGCCTCAACGTACTGCTGCTCGGCCGGGGCGTCGGTAACTTCCGAGACCTTGACGATGTCCTCGAAGCCGGCAGGAACCTGCAGGTCAGCGGGAGCGTCGAACGTCACGGCGCTAGGCAGACCCTCAACCGGGTTGACGAGTTCTGCCTGGTACGGGGCGGCTGCTGCCACACCGGCGCCGGCGATTGCGGCTCCACCGGCAAGCAGGCCGGAGATGGCAATGCGACGAGTGTTCGACTTAGACGGTGCGGAATGAGCTCCCACGAAACGTTCTCCTTTAGGTCTTGCTCCACGCGGAGGTTCTCTTGTAGTTGGTCGTCCGTCTGATTCCCGATCAGACCGTTGACCCGAATAGAATCCGGTGGCTTCCCCGACCCCCGCTGTTGACGGGTGTTGATCCCGAGGTCTCAAAAAGATTACGAAATCGTGACAAACGTGTCCAACACCCGGCGGCCGCCTGGGCCCGAATCTGGTGATTTCCGTCGATTTCCAGTCCGTTACGCCCCTGCGATAACGAAACGATCACAATCCCGCCTCCTCTGGCATCACAGGCCATACCTGCATTTTCGACGGCCAACCCGCACGGGGGTCGTCAATGCGGAAGGAACGAAACTACCGTCGATATTTTCGTTTGTGAAGTGTGTCACAAGCAGGTATCGGGCGTGTCTTTCTCGTTACCGGACGTTGCCTTTCGTTATCCGATGACGGCGGACGTGGAGATGCCTCGCGACTCCAATGTCGGAGTCGGGTCTTATCGTTGGTTGCTATGAGTTACGCGAGACCGTTCGGCGCACACCGGCCGCACGACGGCGCCGGCGGTGTCGAAGTCGACGCGTTCGCGGGCAGTGGCCACCAGCAGCTGTTGTGGTCGGAAGAGCCACCGCTGTCCGAGACCACGTTCGTGATCGTCGACCTCGAGACCTCAGGCACTGCTCCGGGCAACGCCGCGATCACCGAGATCGGCGCGGTGAAGGTACGCGGAGGCGAGGTGCTCGGCGAGTTCGCGAGTTTCGTCCAAATCGACCGCCCCCTTCCGGCCGACATCGTCCGGCTCACCGGTATTACCGACGAGGATTTGCGCGATGCTCCGCCAATATCCGAGGTGTTCCCCGCGTTCCACGAGTTCGCGCGGGGCGCCGTTCTGGTCGCCCATAACGCCCGCTTCGACATGGGCTTCCTCAAGACCGCCTGCAGCGATCTCGGTTACGAGTGGGACTTTCCCACCCCGCTATGCACCCTTGTCCTATCCCGCAGGATTGTGCCCAAGTCCGATACCCGTTCGTACCGGCTGCATGATCTAGCCAGATTGTTCAACGCGAAGACCGCGCCGAACCACCGCGCGTTGTACGACGCGCGGGCCACGGTGGACGTGCTGCACGGACTCATCGAGCGCGTGGGCGACTGCGGCGTCGAGACACTCCCCGATCTTCGCCGATTCGACAACCGCCTGTCTCCCACCACGCGGCGAAAGGCGTCCCTGGCCGATGCCCTTCCCCAGTCCCCCGGTGTGTATATCTTCCGCGACGACACCGGCGTTCCCTTGTACGTCGGGTCGTCGATCAATATTCGCCAACGGGCGCGAAGTTATTTCTCCGGCGGCGACTCGCGCTCGCGGATGCGCACGATGGTGGGGTTGGCAGACTCGGTCGAAGCCGTCGAATGCGCACACGACCTCGAAGCATGGGTGCGAGAAGAGCAACTCATCGACTCTTTACAGCCTCCGTTCAACAGAAGGTCGCGGGCACCTCGCAGGGGGTGGTGGGTCGCCCCGGGCACTAAGGCGGGCGCCCTCAGAATCGAGCGGTTTCCGTTTGGCGAAGCGATCGGGCCGTTTCGCACGAAGAACGAGGCGCGCGATTGCGCCGAGATCTACGGGCTCGAGGATTGGGACGGACTTTGCGGTGGCACTCAACTCGGTGGGCTCGAGGACGCCATCGAATCCATCACGAACCTCGCGTCCGAGGGGAGGTTCGAAACAGCGGCGAGGCGACGCGACGAGCTGGCTCCGGCGGTCGCCGCACTCGCGGGCGTGCACTCTCTCGGACCGCTCGCCCGCTGTGAGGAGATCGTTCTGGCCCAACGCCTCGCGAAGACGTGGACATTCGCCGTCATACGTTATGGGCGTCTGGCCGCGGCAGGAACTCTTCCCCGAGGCGCCGACTGGTCCACTTACGTCGCCGGGCTTCGCGAATCGGCTACGCACATCTCCCCCGGCGATGGCCCGTTCGCGGGTGCGACGGTGCCCGGAGTCAGGCTCATCGCGAGGTGGATGGATACTCGACCGACGCGCATCGTCTCGATCACCGGGCAGTGGCGTGAGCCCGCTCGCGGTGCGCAACGGCTCCTCGAATGGGCGGAAACCGCCAAAGATGCTGCACGGCACGCACGCCGCTCGCTGCGATGAGGACCCGGTTCAACCAGAATTTTTGACCGTATATAACGGGGTCATTGAAGAGGCTAACCGCGAAGTCGCTCGCCGAACGCCACCCACTTGTCCAGCACGGTCTTGGCTGCACCGGAGTCGATGGACTCCGACGCAGCCGCGATGCCCTCCGTGAGAGCCTGCCCGAAGTCCACATCCAGTCCGGGATTGCGGTAGGCGACGATGGCGGCCGCAGAGTTGAGCAGAACCGCGTTGCGTACCGCGCCGGGCTCTCCATCGAGTAGGCGGCGGGCGACATCGGCGTTGACGTGAGCGTCCCCGCCTCGTAGCTCGTCGAGCGTGGACAGCTCCATCCCGAAGTCGTTCGGATGAATCTCGGTGACGCCGAGCTCGCCGCCGTGCACCCGCACCACCTTGGTCGTGCCTGTCGTGGTGACCTCATCGAGCCCGTCGGAACCGCGGACGACGAGAGCGTCCGTACCACGAAGCCGGAAGACGTTCGCCATCGTTTCGGTGAGGTTCTCGAAGGCGCAGCCAATCAGATTTCGGCCTGGGCGAACAGGATTGGTGAGTGGACCAAGGACGTTGAACACAGTCGGAACGCCAATTTCGCGGCGCGCCTGTCCCGCGTAGCTCAGCGCTGGATGGAATACGGGAGCGAAGCAGAAGGTGATGCCCAGATCATCGAGCGCACGCCCGACGTCACCCGGGCTGATATCGATCGAAACTCCGAGCGCCTCGAGAACATCGGCTCCACCGGACTTCGAACTCGCTGCCCTGTTCCCGTGTTTGGCAACCTTGATGCCCGCTCCGGCAACGACGAGCGAGGACATCGTCGAGATGTTGACTGTGCCCTGACGGTCACCTCCGGTGCCAACGATGTCCACGCAATCCGTACCGGTACTTGACGGAACGTCGACCGCGAACTCGACCATCACATCGGCGAGGCCCACGAGCTCTTCTGGCGAGACCCCCTTCGTCTGCATCGCCACGCCGAAAGCCGCAATCTGGGCGTTGGTCGCTGCCCCGCTCATGATCTCGCGCATTGCCCACGACGACCGCTCACGGCCGATATCGCCGTTCGACACGAGGAGACCGAGAACATCCCGCCACGCGTAAGACTCATTCGGCGAGTTCTGCGTCGCGGTTCCCATACATGCCTCCATCGAAGTCGTGAGTGCGGCCCATCCATCGGAACCCGAGTTCACGCCTGTTGCGCGCTCGAGTTTCCGGGCCAATGAACGTAATTCCTCGTCTACAGTCTTTCATGCCGGGCTCTCGCGACGAGCTCGGCTCGCACGTTCCTAAGAATCGAAAACGGTTCCTAAGACGGAACTGAGGAGTAGCCTGCGCCACAAACCTTAGCGTTAATACCCCCTTTTTGGATGGGCGAGCTGGGGAAAGCCGTGGGAATTCTAAGGAATCCGGGGGTCGATGCAACCCTTTCCGACCGGACACGTCATACTTTTATGTGTGACGAGCGCAGTTGGAAATTCAGAAGCGGCAATCGCTCAGCGAGTGCACTCGCTGAACAGGCCGAACTTGGTCAGCATGGGCACGATCGTGTGGTTGTCCCAGGAACTCATGTTCTTCGCGGGCCTGTTCGCCATGTACTTCGTGTCGAAGGCGAATTCGCACGGAGACTGGGCGAACCAGGCGGCACAGCTCAATGTGCCCTACGCCGTGACGATCACCGTGATCCTCGTAGCATCTTCGTTTACGTGCCAGATGGGCGTATTCGCAGCGGAGAAGGGCGACGTGTTCGGCCTCCGCCGCTGGTACTGGGTGTCGGCGATCATGGGCCTTATCTTCGTGGCAGGACAGGGGTACGAGTACTACCACCTGGCTCATGAGGGCGTGACGATCTCGGCCAGCGTCTATGGTTCGGCCTTCTTCATCACGACCGGATTCCACGGCCTGCACGTGATCGGCGGTGTCATCGCGTTCTTCGTGCTCATCGCACGAACACACATGGGCAAGTTCACCCCGGCACAGGCCACGGCGGCCATCGTTGTGTCGTATTACTGGCACTTCGTCGACGTCGTGTGGATTGCACTGTTCTCCACCATTTACTTCATCCAGTAACCGGCCTCCCTGCAGCTCCCCGCTGCGACTGACCCCAGGCCTTTTTCTCGTAAGGGATCACCGATGAAATCACCTCAGCTGCCCCAGGAGGACCAGTCCGGTAAGGACTCGCCGTCCAAGGCACGCCGCCGCACTCCGTTCCGACGCCGCAAGGCAACCGGCGCGCTCGTCATCGCCGCCGGTCTCCTCGGCGCCGGAGCATTCGCGGCAGCGGTCACCCCGGAGCCGCAGGTCGCCACTGCCCAGATGGATGACGCAGCACTCATCGCCGAGGGCAAGGCACTGTACGACGTTTCCTGCATCACCTGCCACGGCGCAAACCTTCAGGGTGTCGACGATCGTGGACCCTCGCTCGTCGGAGTCGGCTCGGGTTCGACCTATTTCCAGGTCCACTCGGGACGTATGCCCATGAAGGCGCAGGAGGCACAGGCCGAGCGAAAGCGTCCGCAGTTCAACGAGCAGCAGACCCTCGCCCTTGCTGCCTACGTCCAGACGCATGGCGGCGGACCGGAGATCGTCTTCGACGAAGACGGTCAGGTCGCCCAGGGGTCCCTGCGCGGGGCCAGCGGCGAGGCCACCGGCGACGACATCGCCCGCGGCGGGGAGCTCTTCCGCCTCAACTGCGCGTCGTGCCACAACTTCACCGGTCGTGGTGGCGCTTTGTCGGGTGGTAAATACGCTCCGATTCTCGACCCGGCGAACGAGCAGGAGCTTTATCAGGCCATGCTTAACGGTCCGCAGAACATGCCGAAGTTCTCGGATCGTCAGCTCACCCCGGAGGAGAAGAAGGACATCATCGCCTTCATCCGCTCCAGCGCCGAGACGCAGAGCCCCGGCGGTTACGCCCTGGGTGGTCTTGGCCCCGTCACCGAGGGTGCGGCCATGTGGTTTATCGGTATCGTCGCTCTCGTCGGAGCGACCCTGTGGATCGGAACGCGTTCATGAGCGAGTTTAAGAAGCCTTCTGCCGCGGAACTGGACCGGATGAGCGAAGATGAGCTTGTCGAGCTCGGAACGAAGCTCGACGGCGTGGAAATTGCTCACCGCGAGCCCCGCTGGCCCGAAGAGATCAAGACGCGCGCGGAAAAGCGTGCCGAGCGTAGCGTGACCTTCTGGTTTGCGCTCGCGGCGCTGCTCGCGCTTGCGTTTATCGTCATCTACATCGCGTGGCCGTGGCACTACAAGGGCTGGCAGGATGACGGCTACTGGTACTACAGCCTCTACACCCCGCTCTTGGGTGTCACCCTCGGCGGAGCGATTCTCGCAGTCGGTATTGGCGCAGTTCAGTTCACCAAGAAGTTCATTCCCGCCGAGGTCACGGTCCAGACCCGTCACGACGGACCGTCGGACGACGTCGACCGCAAGACCATCGTTGCGGAGCTGAACAACTCATGGAAGACCTCGACTCTCGGTCGTCGTAAGGCCATGATGGGGGCGCTCGGCGCCGGCGGTGCGCTCATCGGTATCGCCGCCATTATGCCGCTCGGCGGAATGATCAAGAACCCTTGGAAGCGTCACGAGATGACGATTCACGGCGACGGTACTCTCCACACGACCGGATGGACCCTTGCTTCCAGCGAGCGTCCCGACGGTCTTCCCGCCGAGAAGGTCTACCTCGGACGCGACACCGCTCGTACTTTTCCCGACGGGCACGTCCCCGAGGGGGTGGGTCGCCTCGAACGTCTCCGCATCGAGGATCTCGCCGCAGGCGGCCTCGAGTCGGTTTTCCCGCTCCCCGCCTCTGCACTTGGTGACTTCCATGCACACATGGAATCGATCCACGGCGCACGTAACTCGGTGATGCTCATCCGCCTCCGCCCGGAGGACACTGCACGTGTGATCAAGCGGCGCGGGCAGGAGGAGTTCAACTACGGTGACTTCTTCGCCTTCTCCAAGATCTGCACGCACGTCGCCTGCCCCACGTCGCTCTACGAACAGCAGACACACCGCATCCTGTGCCCCTGCCACCAGTCGCAGTTCAATCTGCTGGAATATGCAAAGCCTGTCTTCGGTCCGGCTGCGCGAGCTCTTCCGCAGCTGCCGATCTCGGTGGATTCCGAGGGTTACCTCGTTGCAAATGGCGACTTCATCGAGCCAGTCGGCCCGGCCTTTTGGGAGCGTAAGTCATGACCAACTCCGTACTCGGATCCAAGGTCGCCGAAGCCGGCGACAACATGGACAGCCGCTACACGATGGCAAGCGGCATGCGTCGACAGATCAACAAGGTCTTTCCCACGCACTGGTCTTTCCTGCTCGGCGAGATCGCTCTGTACAGCTTCATCATTCTGCTGATCTCGGGCGTCTACCTCACCTTGTTCTTCGACCCCTCCATGTCAAAGGTGATCTACCAGGGCGACTACGCGCCCCTAAACGGAATCGAGATGTCGCAGGCGTATGCCACTGCGCTCAACATCTCCTTCGAGGTCCGGGGCGGCCTGTTCGTCCGGCAGATCCACCACTGGGCCGCATTGCTCTTCGTGGCGTCGATGGTCGTCCACATGCTGCGCATCTTCTTCACCGGCGCCTTCCGTCGCCCGCGTGAAGCGAACTGGATCATCGGCTGCGTCATGCTCCTTCTCGGCATCGTCGAGGGCTTCCTGGGGTACGGACTCCCCGATGACCTGCTCTCGGGTACCGGTTTGCGCATTACCTCGGGCATCATTATCTCGCTGCCCGTGGTTGGTACGTGGCTCCACTGGATGATCTTCGGCGGCGACTTCCCCGGCGAAATCATGATCCCGCGTTTCTACATCCTTCACGTCCTTATCATTCCGGCTATTCTGCTCGCGCTGATCGCTGCGCACCTCGCGCTGGTCTGGTACCAGAAGCACACGCAGTTCCCCGGACCGGGACGCACCGAGAACAACGTTGTCGGTATTCGAATCATGCCTGTGTTCGCCGTGAAGTCGATCGGCTTCGGCGCCATCACCATCGGTGTGCTCTGCCTCTTCTCGGGATTGTTCACGATTAACGCGATCTGGAATCTGGGTCCATATAACCCATCTCAGATCTCCGCTGGTTCCCAGCCCGACTGGTACATGCTGTTCACCGAGGGCGGCGCGCGAGTCATGCCGGCCTGGGAACTGTTCATCGGCCCCTACACCGTCCCGGCAGTGTTCTGGGTGGCGATCATGCTCGGCGCAGTCGTCGGACTGATGTTCGCCTACCCGTTCCTCGAGGCGAAGTTCTCGGGCGACAACAAGCACCACAACCTGCTCCAGCGTCCTCGCGATACGCCGGTACGCACGGCGTCGGGAATGATGGCGATCTCGTTCTACGTGATCCTCGTGCTCATGGGTTCCAACGACCTCATCGCTTACCACTTCAACATCTCGCTGAACGCGACGACGTGGGCTGGTCGTATCGGTCTGATCATCGTTCCGCCGATCGTGTACTTCGCGACCTACCGCCTATGCTTGGGCCTCCAGCGCGCAGACCGCGAGGTGCTGGAGCACGGCATCGAGTCCGGCATCATCATGCGCCTACCCCATGGCGAGTTCGTCGAGGTGCACCAGCCGCTTGGTCCGGTCGACGAGCACGGCCATCCTGTTCCGCTCGAATACGCCGGCGCGAAGGTACCCAACCAGGTCAACCACCTCGGCCTCACGGGCAAGCCCCCGCACGGTGCGCTTACCGCCGATCCGGTCGAAGAGGCCACACTTCTCTCCGAGCGCGACGAGCACTCGGAGGAGGACGAGAAGGAGACCCTCAAGGCACTCGTGGAGCGCACCAAGCGCGGAAGCGACGAATCCCACTAGGGAAATCTTGCCCCACGACTACGTGGCCTCGATCGACTTCGATCGGGGCCACGTTTCGTATTTCGCCGGGATTTGCACCACTATTCGCGCCAGTCGCGCCGGCAGCTCTGTGAACACTGATCCGCGCGAGCCGTAGAATCGGCAAACAGTATGAACTGTTTCTCAGCGCAGATCCGTACCATCGCCGACGATGAATTCGAGGTGTTGGAATCGATCGAGAATGACGCCGATCGGGTGCTCATCGACATTCTTCAACCGACACGATGGAACCCCGCTCCCCCTGGCAACACGCGCCGCGGGCACGCAGGCACTGTGCTTGTCGCCGAGGAGCCCATCGAGTCCCGTTCACCTATCGCCGGCTTCATCGACGTGCGCTACGTGGACAGCGTCACCGCATACGTTGACGTCCTCGCCGTGCGCCGACAGTCGATGCGCCGCGGCATAGGGCGGAGCCTCCTGCAAGAGGCCACGGCGAGGGCAATGTATTCGGGTATGGAGCACCTGACACTTCGCACGTATCGCTCCATCGCCTTCAACGCGCCTTTCTACGCCTCAGAGGGGTTCTCTCCCTTTTCGCCGGCGGAGAACGCCACGTGGGCCGCAAAGGTCCTCGCTGCCGAACGGGCGGGCGGACTGCCTGTTCCGGAAGATCGTGTATTCATGCATCTCCCCCTGAGGTCTCCGCGGTATGGTGGCCCCACCTAATTTTGATCGGGCGGAGGAGACATGGAGTCGTTCTATCGACAAACGGCCGAAGGACTCTTCGACAGTGGCGTGTACACGGCCGGACCTTGGGGTCCGGAATCCCAGCACGCGGGACCACCGTCTGCACTACTCGCGCGAGAGTTCGCTGGTGTTGGGGACATAGGCGACAAACGCATTGCCTCCATTTCGGTCGACATCCTCTCCCCCATCCCTCTCCGCCCCCTCCATGTCAGTGTGAGCGTGGCCAAACCCGGGAGGCAAGTGGAGCTCCTCTCGGGAGAGATCCGCGCAGCCGACAAGATTGTCATGACGGCGCGCGCGTGGCGGGTGCGGCAAGCTCCGGACGATGTGCCCAGCATCGGGTCAACAGCACAACTCCCCGAGACCAGTAAGGCGGACGATTCGTATGGAATCGGTAACGCCGTGATGCCAGGGGCCTACACAGGTGGCTATCTGTCCGCAGTGCAGTGGCTACAAGCCCGTGGCGAGGATCTTCCGCAGGACGAGGCTCGTAGCGCGTGGATCCGGCCGCTTATCCCGCTGATCGAAGGCGAAGACCCCACGGGAACAGAACTCGCGATGCTCACCGCCGATTCGGGTAGCGGAGTCCATGTACCCGTCGACCCTTTCCATCACCCGGGAGTCAACTGCACGTTGCATGTGGCGCTCGTCCGCGAACCCGAGGGAGACCGTATCGGCCTGGAATCCCGGACGTCCGTGGAGCCCGGGGGCTGCGGGCTGACGTCTACTACCCTCTACGACCGGCGTGGCGTCGTGGGCATGGGGACGCAGAGCCTCCTCTTTCGTTAGGACGAGGACAAGAGGGAAGCGGCGCCGGGTTGGCTACGGCTTCTCCGACGTCATGGGTAAATAGCTACAGTGCCCGGCGAGAAGCTCGCCGGGCACTGTTTGTGGATGCGCCGATGAGGATGGCGCGAACAATTATCGAGGGCTGCGCTAGTGCGTCTCCGGGCCCCAGTAGTACTGGAACACGAGGCCGCAGACGGCGGCGACCAGCGCGACGGCACCGACCGCGACAATCCACCAGTTAGTAAACGCGAGACCAAGACCGACCGTGACCACCACGGCAGCGACGATGAAGGGCCAGATAGAGCCGGGCGAGAAGAAGCCGAGTTCACCGGCGCCATCCGAGACCTCAGCGTCCTCGTAATCCTCGGGGAGTGTGCTGATTCGCGCGTTGACGAAGTGCAGGTAGCCGGCAATGAGCAGGCACAGCAGAGTCGACAGCACGAGTGCGGTGCCGCCCGCCCACTCGATGTTGAGGCGGGACTGGTGGGTCAGATAGATGTACGCGACGGCCAGGATCCCCAGGAACAGGGTGAGGCCATCGAAGACGCGCATTGCTGCATGCATGTCAGATCCTTAACTCTTCTCGTGCCCTGCGTTAGTTCGCGGCCGCGTTGTTGTCGACGGTGTTGTCCTGCTCGCGGGTGTCCGCACGGCCGGTCCTGAACGGCTCGGTGGACGTCGCGTACGGGTCCTGCCCGATGTGCTCGAGCGCCTCGGCGTTCGTGGCCAGCGGGTTCTGCTCGCGGAAGTTGATGTACTCGGCGAAGTCTGCCTCCGACACCGCGCGAAGCTCGAAGTTCATCATCGCGTGGTACGTGCCACACATTTCCGCACAGCGGCCGACGAATGCGCCCTCGCGGTCGATCTGCTCGACCTGGAACTTGTTGAGCTGCTGGTTCTGGCCGGGAGCCGGCATGACGTCGAGCTTGTAGACGAACTCCGGAACCCAGAACGAGTGGATGACGTCTGCCGAGGAAAGACGGAACTCGATCCGAGTGTTCGTCGGAACCACGAGCACCGGGACCTCTTCGGACGTGCCGACGGTCTCCATGTGGTTGTAATCGAGATACGACTTGTCGTTCGGCAGGCGGCCGTGGATCGGGCCGGAAGCTGCGGGCCCCTCGAGTCCCTCGGCCTCCTGCTGTTCGGGGCTCAGCGTTCCGGCCGCCTCAGCCTCTGCTTGAGCCTCGTAGTCGGTGCCGTCCTCGATCGACGCGCCATCGACATCGACCTTGTTGTACCCGAACTTCCAGTTCCACTGGTAGGCGGTGACGTCGACGCGAACGCCGACCTCTTCCTCCGGTGCCAAGTCGAGAACCTTGTTCTGCGTGACAACGGTGCCGTAGAAGAGCACGGAGATGATGACGAACGGGAGGATCGTGTAGATCAACTCCAGCGGGACGTTGTACTGCGTCTGCCGCGGGAACTCGGTGTCGCCCTTCTTCTTCCGGTGGAAAATCATCGGATAGAACATGAGCGCCCAGACGATGACACCGACGACGAGCGACGCGATGACGGTCAGCGTCCAGAACTCGCGAATCGCGGTGCCCTCGGGCGTGATGCCGGTCGGGAACCCGAAGTTGATGGTCTGATTCCACCACTTGTTATCCGTATGCAAGCTGCAGCCGGAAAGAACGAGCCCAAGGATGCCCATTAAACCGGCAAAAGCACCCCTGTGCGCCCATCGGCGCTCGCCACGCTGATCCACCATCTAGCCTTCCTCTTTACGGCTCCGCTAGTGCACGCGACACCCATCGTCGCTACACCTAAGAAGAGTATCGGAACGCTCTTAGATTCCACGCCTTGGGGGGTGCGATTCTCATATTTCGACCCCCAATCAGTCGCGGTCTGCACTGCTCGGCCGGGCGCTACCCGCCGGGCGCACTCCGACTACGTAGGATACCGGAGTAAACACACGCGCCCGGGGCTGACGCTTAGAGCCTCCCAGGGCGCGGCCCTATCCCCAATTCGGCAAGGAATGCTCACTCTATGTGCGGACTGATCGGACTACTGAGCCACCGCGGCGAGGCCACGGCACACAACGATGCGGTGCTGGCGGCAATGGAATGCATGCACCACCGCGGCCCGGACGAGGTAGGCACGCAGGGAACCGACGACCTCGTCTTCGGTTTCAATCGCCTGTCGATCATTGACATCAGCCACTCGCACCAGCCGCTGCGCTGGGGTCCGCCCGAGGCGCCCGAGCGCTACACGCTCGTGTTCAATGGCGAGATCTACAACTACATCGAACTTCGCGAACAGCTGGTCGCCGAGTTCGGCGCCGAATTCGCCACCGAGGGAGACGGCGAACCGATCGTCGTCGGTTTTCACCACTGGGGACCGGAAGTCGTGAAGCACCTGCGGGGCATGTTCGGCATCGCCATCTGGGATACCGTCGAGCGGAGACTATTCGTGGCCCGTGATTTCTTCGGCATCAAGCCGATGTACGTCGCCGAGGGACCCGACGCCACGATCATCGGATCCGAAAAGAAGTCTGTGGCCGAACTCGCGGGGATCGCCGGCGTGGACCAGTCGATCGACACACGGGCGCTGCAGCACTACGTCACCCTGCAGTACGTCCCCGAGGACGAAACGCTCAACAAGGGCATCCGCCGCCTCGAGTCCGGCACGTACGCCTTCTTCCGCCCCGGAGAGAAGGGCGAGTTCGTCCGCTACTTCCACCCGAGTTTCGAGGTGTCGCCGCAGCTGGCGAACAACACCGGCGAGCCCGCGTACCGAAGGATCACGAACGCGCTGGAGGATTCGGTCGCCAAGCACATGCGCGCCGACGTGACCGTCGGATCCTTCCTCTCGGGCGGTATCGACTCCACCGTGATTGCCGCGCTCGCCCGTCGTCATAACGAGAAGCTGATGACCTTCACCACCGGCTTCGAGCGGCAGGGCTACTCGGAGATCGACGTCGCGGCGGAGTCCGCTGCGGCGATCGGCGTGGAGCACGTGGTCAAGGTCGTCTCCCCCGAGGAATTCGCGGCGGCTATCCCGGAAATCATCTGGTACCTCGACGAGCCCGTCGCCGATCCGGCGCTCGTACCGCTGTACTTCGTCGCTCGCGAAGCCCGCAAGCACGTCAAGGTAGTGCTCTCCGGAGAGGGCGCCGATGAACTTTTCGGCGGCTACACGATCTACAAGGAGCCACTCTCGCTCGCACCGTTCGAAAAGGTGCCGGGCTCGCTGCGGCCCTATCTCGGCAAATTGTCGGCGAAGCTACCCGAGGGGATGCGCGGCAAGTCGCTACTCCACCGCGGCTCCCAGCGCCTCGAGGACCGTTACTACGGCAATGCTCGCTCGTTCAGCGAGGCGCAGGTCGAGTCCGTGCTGCGCGACTACCGCCCCGAGTGGGGCCACCAGGACGTCACCGCGCCAATCTACCGCCTGTCCGAGGGCTGGGATCCGGTCGCGCGAATGCAGCACCTCGACCTGTTCACGTGGCTACGCGGCGACATTCTCGTCAAGGCCGACAAGATCACTATGGCGAACTCGCTCGAACTGCGAGTGCCGTTCCTCGACAAGGAGGTCTTCGATGTCGCGCGCACGCTGCCGCACACCGAGAAGATCTCGCACGGCACGACCAAATACGCACTGCGCCGCGCGATCGCCGACATCGTCCCTCCGCACGTTCTCGAGCGCCGCAAGCTCGGCTTCCCCGTGCCGACCCGGCACTGGCTCGCCGGGCCGGAGCTGCACGATTGGGCGCGCGGCATCATCGCCGAATCGCAGACCGATGAGCTCGTCGACAAACAGGCCGTACTCGCGATGCTCGACGAGCACCGCAAGGGCACGAGCGACCACAGCCGCCGCATCTGGACGATGCTGTGCTTTATGATCTGGCACGGCATCTTCGTCGAGAAGCGCATCAACCCGAACATCGAGCGCAAGGACTACCCCGTCCGCCTCTAACGCCGCCCCACCCAGTCGAAGAAAAAGGTCCCGCCTACCCATTTCGGGAGGCGGGACCTTTGCGCGTGTTCGCCGGTTATCGCCAATGACGGCGGAGGAACCGAGCCGACTATGCCGGCAACAGCTCGGCGAGTTCCTGTGCAGCGTCCTCGCCGAACGCCTCGCGAAGGCGCGCGGTGGCCTCATCGGCATCCATCGTCCACTCCTGTGGGCCAGTCGTCTCGATGACGTAGGTGGCGATCAGCGCGCCGAGCTGAGCCGCGCGCTCGACGCTGCGGCCATTACGCACGCCGGTGAGGAACCCGGCGCGGAAGGCATCTCCCAAGCCCGTGGGATCAACCACCGTGCGCGCAGGAACGACGCCGACGCTGACCTCGCCCTCGGCGGAAAAGACACTCGCGCCGTCCTTGCCCTTCGTCGTCACCCTGACGCCGACGCGGGAGTCGAGTTCCTCGGCGGTCCAGCCGGTGCGGTGCAGGATGAGGCCGAGCTCGTACTCGTTGGAGAACAGGTAGGCCGCCCCGTCGACGAGCGTGGTGATCTGCTCGGCGTCGAGCGATACGAGCTGCTGCGAGGGGTCCGCGGCGAATGGTACTCCGGCCGCGCGGCACTCTTCGGTGAGCGTGACCATCGCGCCCGGGTCGTTCGCGCCGATGAGCACGATGTCCGGGGTACCGATCTTGCCGGTGACGAAGCCGAGGTCGGCCTTCGACGCCTGCGCCATCGCGCCCGGGTAGAAGGAGGCGAGCTGCGCCTGCTCGGTGTCGGTGGTGCACACGAACCGTGCGGTGTGGAGAGAATCCTCGATGCGCACGAGAGTGGTGTCCACGCCGTGCTTTGTGAGCCACTGGTCGTACTCGTCGAAGTCCTGCCCGGCAGCACCCAGGAGGTAGGGATTCTGTCCCAGTACACCCATCGCGAAGGCAATATTGGCACCGACGCCACCACGGCGGACCTCCAGGTCGCTCACCAGGAAGCTCATGGAGATCTTGTCGAGTTGGTCGGGCAGGAACTGCTCGGAGAACTTGCCCGGGTAGGACATCAGGTGATCGGTGGCGATGGAGCCGGAAATAACGACAGACATGCCCTAGAGACTAGGACATGTCTGTCGCGGTACGGCGGGCAGGGCGCGTTGGGGCCGCTGCCGTGAACCGTGTTTTTAGTTGAACGAGTCGCCACAGGCACAGGAGCCGGTGGCGTTCGGGTTGTCGATGGTGAAGCCCTGCTTCTCGATCGTGTCGACGAAGTCGATCGACGCGCCGGAAAGGTACGGGACCGACTTGCGGTCTACGGCGAGCTTCACGCCGCTGAAGTCGCCGATCACGTCGCCGTCGAGCTGGCGATCGTCGAAGAAGAGCTGGTAGCGCAGTCCCGCACAGCCGCCTGGCTGGACGGCGATGCGCAGGGAGAGGTCGTCACGGCCTTCTTGGTCCAGCAGAGCCTTGGCCTTGGACGCAGCAGCGTCCGTCAGGACGACTCCGGTGGCAACTTCACTCGGTGCAGTCATATTTCTTCCGGCTCCTTCTTCGTAAAGGGTGGCGTCGCGGCCGGCGTCTGCGAGGCGCGTGGCGCGGACTTACTGTGCTGTGTTCCAACCCGAGAGGCTGGCCACTTATTCCCGTCCGCTCCGCGGCGGGGGGATTTTTCGGGGTGTCCGGTGTGATCTCCCTCGGATCTTCGCCGGGCTACCCGATGTATCCAAATGTACTACTCCCACACTAGGTCGCGTACCCGCCCGAAGCCACCCGCAGGGCCGCATTGGTGGGCGCGGGAGGAAATCATTTAGCCTGGTGGGGTGAAGTTTGGGTTTGGGTCAAAGTCAAAATCTGCCTCCGAGCAGTCCGAATCGAGCGACCTGGCGCTCGATCAGGACGCCGTCGAGGCCGAAAGTTCCGCCGAGGCCGCTGCGGAAAAGCGCCGCGGATCAGCGACGACACCGAAAAAGGGGCGACCGACTCCCACGCGCCGTGAAGCCGAGCGGGCCCGCGGACAGCGGACCGGTCCCGTCGCCGCTCCCCTCACCCGCAAAGAAGCCAAGGAGCGGCGCAAGAACGAGAAGAACTCCATGTCCAAGGAGGAGCGCAAGATCGCTCGGGCACGGGCGAACGCCGCACGTGAGGAGCGTCGCCAGGCGATGCTCGACGGCGACGACCGCTACGTCCTCGAGCGGGACCGCGGTCCCCAGCGCCGCTACGCGCGGGACTGGGTTGACACCCATCGGCGAATCTCGAACTACTTCATGCCGGTCGCGCTGCTGATCATCGTGTTCCAGTTCTTCCCGATTCCCGGATTGATCGGAATCTTCCAGATCGCGTTCCTTTTGGTGATCCTGATCGTCATCATCGACACGATCCTCGTTGGCCGGACGGTGAACCGGGCGGTTGCAGAACGATTCGGGGACGACGCGAAGACAGGCTTCGGGCTCGGTTTCTATGCGGCAATGAGGGCGATGCAGCCGAAGAGCCTGCGCACTCCGCGTCCGCGGGTCAAGCCCGGAGATGCGATTCCGGGAACGTAGCCATGCGCAGGAATGCGCCACTGGGCCCGCGGGCAATCGAGAGCCAAACCGAGCGATTGCTGCGCGCCGCGGTCGTGCCGACGTTCTCGCCGCTCTAGGCTGAAAGCTCTCACGTACATCGCCAAAGGAGGGGCACAATTGCGTTCGCTCATCATCGGTGGCAATCGTTCGGGCAAGTCGGCGCGCGCGGAGGCCCTGATAGCTGCCGCCGCGGGCTCGTCCGAGGTGCTCTACGTAGCGCCCGGACTGACCTCCGGCGACGATAACGATTTCGCCGAGCGCGTGGCCGCTCATCAGGCCCGGCGTCCGACGTCATGGCGCACGATCGAAACGCGCGACGTCTCCTCCGTCCTTCGCGATAACCCGGACGCGTTCGTGTTGATCGACGATCTGGCTGCCTGGCTCACCTCGACGCTGGACGCCAACCTCGGGTGGACCGGCGATAGACATGCAGCAGATACGGAAATCGATGACCTTTTCGCTGCGCTGTCGGAGTTCCGCGGTACCGCGGTGCTCGTGTCCGCCGAGGTCGGGCTCGGCGTGGTCGCCCCGACGACATCCGGACGCCAGTTCGCAGACATCCTCGGCGCGCTGAATTCTCGTCTTGCCGGCGAATGTGACTCCGCAGAATTCGTCGTTGCCGGGCATGCGATCGCGCTCGACGGGCGCACTCATCCCTCCCCCGCCGCCGCGGAACGAGACGACGCGGTCTCCCGGTTCGGCTCCGCCGACGCCCGGCACGCCGCCGTCGATCAAGAGGCCGTCCCGCAGCGCCCCCCTAGGCCTGACCTATCCGCCGGCCCCCTCGCGGGCACCGCCGGCACCGCGACAACAGTTGGCACCGTAGCCGCTGCGTCGACCTCGAGCTCGAACGAGGACGACAGCGCGCCCATCTCCCCTGACACTCAACCTTCGGACGAGAACTTCCCGGGCCTCGGGGATGCAGCACTGTATGACACCCCGGGCAGATTCGGCAAGGTCGCCCAACCCGACCGGAATGTCTCTGGCCAGGCGCTCGACCACCAGGCGAGGCTCACGAAGCCCGCCGGCTCGCTCGGACGACTCGAAGACCTCGCCGTCTGGTATTCGGCATGTCGCGGAGAGGTACCGCCACCGCCGCTCGCGAACACGTCCGTAGTCGTATTCGCCGGCGATCACGGTGTCGCCGCACACGGGGTGTCGGCCTTCCCTCCCGAGGTCACCACCCAGATGGTGGACAATATCCTTTCCGGAGGCGCCGGCGTCTCGGTGCTCGCGCGACAGTTCGGCGCGACGGTCAAGGTTGCGGATATGGCCGTCGACGGCCCGACACCCGAGCACACCCGCCGCCACAAGATCCGCCGCTCCAGCGGCTCGCTTGACCGCGAAGACGCGCTCACCCAGGAAGAGACGCTCGCCGCGATCGCCGCCGGACGGCGAATCGCCGACGAGGAAATCGATGCGGGCGCCGACCTGCTCATCGCCGGCGATCTCGGGATCGGCAACACCACGCCGGCGACCGTTCTCATCGGCACGATCACCGGACTGGAACCGGTGACGATTGTCGGACGCGGCACCGGGATCGATGACGCGGGGTGGATGCGCAAGGCCGCCGCGGTGCGCGACGGCATGTTCCGCAGCCGCAATGTTTCGCGCAAGCCGGTGGAACTGTTGCAGCGCGTCGGCGGCGCCGACCTCGCGGCGATGGCCGGTTTCCTCGCGCAGGCCGCACTGCGCAAGACCCCGTGCATTCTCGACGGCGTCGTGGTCACCTCAGCCGCCCTCGTCGCCGATCTGTTGGCACCGGGGGCCCGCGGCTGGTGGCAGGCCGGGCATCGTTCCCCGGAGCCCGCACACACCACGGGGCTGACCTACCTCGGGCTCGAGCCGATCATCGAGGGCAACCTCCGCCTCGGCGAGGGCTCCGGCGCTGTTACCGCGTTGCCCATCCTCCAGGGCGCCGTAGCGGTCATCCGCGAGATGGCCACCTTCGACGCCGCCGGCGTATCCGGCAAGTCCGAGACCAGTACCGACTAGCACCATGACCACCATGCGGGCGGCCGCGATGATCATCTCGTGGATGACCATCCTCCCACTGCGTGTCCGCGGCCCAGTCTCTCGAGAATCGGCCGGCCGCGCCATCAGCTGCCTCCCCGCCGCAGGCTCGGTCGTCGGTGTGTTCGCCGCCAGCCTCGCATTCCTCCTCGACCTCGCCGGTGCGACTCCCCTACTCTCGGCCGCGCTCGTCGTCGCCGGCCTCGCGATTCTCACCCGCGGCATGCATCTCGACGGCCTCGCCGACACGGTCGACGCCCTCGCCTCCTACAAGCCGGCAGCCGAGGCCCGCCAGATCATGCGCGAGGGTACGGTCGGGCCGCTCGGCGCCGGCGCGCTCGCGCTGGTCTCGCTCGTCGAGGTCGCCGCGTACGCACAGCTAATCGAGGCGGGCGCCTTTGCCGCGATCGCGGCCGTCGGCATCGTCTCTCGGTGCCTGCCCGTCTTTCTGTGCCGCCGCTCGATCCCCTCCGCCGAGCAGGGCGGCTTCGGCCCACTGGTCGCGTCTACACAAGGACCCGCGAGTATGACGGCGCAGGCGCTCATCACACTCGCCGCCGCGGCCCTCGCGGGCGAGAGCATCGCTTCCGCGTCCGGCCGCTCTATTTTTGTCGAACACGGGGCGCCCGCGGTGTCGCTGGGGATCTGCATGTGCGCCGTCATATGCGGGGTGGCGTGGTTGTTCACCAAGGTGCTCGGAAGGCATGCGGTGCGCCGGCTCGGCGGAATCTCTGGAGACATCCTGGGTACGGCGATCGCACTGGGGGCGGCGATAACGGCGAGCGGATTCGCCATCCTCGCAGGTTAGAGACTCGACAGCGACAAGATCTCCCGTTTCGCGGACACCCATTTTCAAACTAGCACAGTCGTGTTATTTTGAGTGCATGGTCAACAGGATCGACGAGAAACAACGGCGGCGCGAGCTCGCCGAAGCGGTATGGACGGTCATTCGGCGCGAGGGGTTCGATGCCGCCTCGGTTCGAGCCGTCGCAGCCGAAGCCGGGTTATCGGCAGGCTCTGTCCGGCACTTCTTCGGTTCCCAAAACGAGCTGCACATCTTCGCCATGGAGGAACTCTCCCGTGACATCGGGGCACGCATCACGCGGACATTCGAGGCGGCCCGCGGCGAAGTGGAACCGCCACGCGGAGCACGAGCACGCGAGGTGGCCGCCGAGACGTTGGCCATTCTGCTCCCCCACGACGATGAGACTCGCCTGCTGTACGCGGCGAACATGCAGTTCACGATCAAAGCGCTCGTGCAGCCAGCGTTGGCGCCGGTCGCGCGAGCAATACTCGGCGAGATCCGCGAGTTCGCCGGGATGATCATTTCCGATCTGGTCGATCTGGGCGCGGCCCGCCTGGATCTAGAAATCGACACCGCACGAAATCAGCTGTGCGCCATGCTCGACGGGTACGCGCTGGAAATGCTCGTCGACCCCGACGCGTTCGAGCCCGGAGAACCCGAACGAAATCTCCGAGCCTTTATCGACTCTTTGGATGGAGCACACTCATGATTGCAGCCATCGTCGGCGCGGAGATCGCCTTCTGGGTATTCGCGATCTGCGGCTTCTCGCTTCGCTACATCGCGCGGGCTAAGGGCCCGAGCGCCATAGTTCTCAAGCTCGTTCCGCTCGTGGACCTCGTCCTCGTATTGCTTGTGATTGTCGATCTCAGACTCGGCGGCCAACCCACTCGGGCGCATGCCTTCGCCGCCCTGTATCTGGGCATAACCCTCGCGTTCGGTACGCCGATCATCCGAAGAATGGATAGCTGGTTCCGCTATCGGTTCGACGGCGGGCCGAAACCGACGAAACCCGCAAAGGGCTCGCGCGCCGAGGTCCGCGCGTTGTGGGTCGAATGGTTACGGCTGCTGGCAGGCTTTCTCATCACGACCGGATGCATTCTCGCCATGCTCGTCTTCGAGGGCTGGTGGATACCCTCGTCCTTCGCCGAGGCGAGCGAGGACCCGTTCTGGAGCACAGTGCTGCTCATGGGGGTCGTCGCAGTCATCTGGTTTCTCGCCGGTCCCGCGTTCGCGGGCAAAGGAAGGTCGAACCACGAGAAAGAAGACGCATCGGCATAGCCCGAGAGGCGCCGGCGAAAGGAACGCGCCTCCCGCCGGCACGTCCTCAGCTGAGCTGGACCATCCAGCCGTTGTCGTCGGCGACGCTGCCGCGTTGGATTCCCGTGAGCTTTTCGCGTAGAGCGAGAGTCACCGGACCGGAGCCGCCGTCGGCGACGACGAAGTCCTCGCCCGAGCCCTTGAAGTGACCCACCGGGGTGATCACGGCCGCGGTGCCACAGGCGAACGCCTCTCTCAGCTCGCCGGACGCGATGCCCGCCTCGACGTCATCGATAGAGATGCGCCGCTCGGAGACCTTCATGCCCGACTGCTCGGCGAGCTGGATGAGGCTCGCGCGGGTCACTCCCGGGAGCAGAGAGCCGGAAAGCTCCGGGGTGACGAGCTCGGCGTCGTCGCCCTCGCCGTACACGAAGAACAGGTTCATCCCACCCATTTCCTCGATGTATTTGTGCTCGGCGGCGTCGAGCCAGACGACCTGGTCGCAGTCGTTCTCGATCGCCTCGGCCTGAGCCTTGAGCGAGGCTGCATAGTTGCCTGCGAACTTGGCCGCACCGGTGCCGCCGGGGGCTGCACGGACGTACTCGCGCGTAAGCCACACCGTGACCGGGGAGATGCCACCGGAGAAGTAGGCACCGGCGGGCGAAGCGAGCATGAGGAACAGATAGCGGTCCGCGGGCCTGACCCCGAGCCCGACCTCCGTCGAGATCATGAACGGACGGATGTAGAGGGAATCTTCCCCTCCCGCCTCGGGCGTCCACTGCCCGTCGACCGCGAGAAGCTGACGAAGGGATTCGAGGAAGACTTCTTCGTCGAGCTGGGGCATGGCCATGCGCTCGGCCGAGCGATTCATCCGCCGGGCGTTCTGCTCTGGCCGGAAGGCGCGCAGAGTGCCGTCGGACCAGAGGTAGATCTTCAGCCCCTCGAAGATCGCCTGACCGTAGTGGAACACCATGGCGGACGGATCGATCGTCAGCGATGCGTAGGGCTCGACCTTCGGGTTCTTCCATTCGCCGTCGGAGAACTCGATGGAGACCATGTGGTCGGAGAAGAATTGGCCGAATCCGGGATTGGACAGGATTTCGGCGCGGCGCTCGTCGCTCGCCGGCGAGGGATTTCGCGTGACCTCGAAGGAGGCAGCACTGATATTCATAAAAGACACCTACAAGTATGGGAAGTATGGACCGAGCGCACGGGCCGGGTGGTGCGTTGCCCCTAGTCTAAACCGGCCCACGCATGGCGCGGGTTGCGTTCGGTCCGAAGAATTTCACGCGTTGCCGAGCGGCGGTCGCGCGAGTTACCGCGTGTGGTTCGCCACCAGGCCGGGCAGGAGCAGCTCGCATTCGACCTGGCGGCCGCGTACGTCTACCGTCACCGTTTCGTTCTTCTTGACGCCGGACGCCACGTCCACGAAGCCGAGCGCGATACCCGTGCCCAGGGTCGGGGAGAACGTGCCGGAGGACGTGACCCCGATCTTGGTGCCATCGGAGTAGATGTCCTGCTCGGCGCGGAGAACGCCACGCCCGGTGACCTTAAGGGCGTACAGCCGGCGGCTCGGGCCGTTCTCCTTCTCGGCGCGCACGGCGTCGCGGCCCCAGAACTGCGGCTTGTCGAAACCGATCGCCCAGGATCCGCGCGCCTGCACGGGGTTGATGTCCATTGTGAGCTCGTGCCCGTGCAGCGGGTAGCCGGCCTCCAGACGCAGCGAATCGCGCGCGCCGAGCCCGGCCAGCGCGCCCTCGCGCTCTGTGACCTTCTCCTCCAGGGCGCGCCACAGCGTCGCGGCCTCGTCCCACAGGGGGAGCAACTCGAAGCCCTGCTCCCCGGTGTATCCGGTGCGGCATACGCGCACGGGGCTGCCCTCGAACTCGGAGTCGAGGAACTGCATGTAGTCGAGATCGGTCGGCAGGCCGAGCGACTCGAGCACCTCGGCCGACTTCGGCCCCTGCACGGCGAACACGGCGCGGGAACGGTGCTCGTCGGTGATCTTCAGCTCCGGCGCGCGCTCTGCGGCGGCGGCCTGCAGCCGACCGACGACCTCGGCGGTGTTCGCGGCGTTGGGGATGAGGAAGATCTCCTCATCCGAGACGCGGTACTGGATGAGGTCGTCGACGACCCCTCCGGACTCGTCGAGGCAGAAGGTGTACTGCGCCTGGCCGGACCCGATCTTGTCGAGGTCGTTTGCGAGGCAGGTGTTGACGAAGGCCGCCGCACCGGGACCGGAGATGAGCGCCTTGCCTAGGTGGGAGACGTCGAACAGGCCGACCGCGTTGCGGGTCGCGTTGTGCTCGGACACGGTACCGGCGTAGGACACCGGCATCGACCAGCCACCGAACGGGGCGAAGGTCGCGCCCGCGCGCTCGTGCTCCGCGTGCACCGGGCCGAGTGTGAGCTCGCCTGCCGAAGAATCTCCTGCCATGTCCGCGTCCTCTTCCCTGTCTCGTTCACCGTTCGTGTCACGCCGACTTGCGCGACCTCGCTGCCCCCAACGGTAGTCCACCGGCGTCGATAGACTCAGGAGCGAGTAGCGCGAGGCGTGCCCCGCGTGAACCCGCGATATTACCGAACCGACTCGGAGGTCTTTATGCCCAGCGCCAAATCCATTCTCGCGGCCTCGTCCGACGTTCCCACCCTCGCCTCGGCGAAGGAGATCGACCCGACGGCCGACGCACTCGTCGTAGGCCTCGTCGGCGGCGACGAGGTCGAGGTCGTCTCGTCGGTGCTGCCGTCGGCGGCGCTCGATGAGATCGCGGCGGCGGCCCGGGCACTCAAAGCTTCTGCGAAGGTCGGCAAGGTCACCGCGCTGTCGGTGCGCGCCGAAGGCGTTCCGCCGGTCGTGTTCGCCGCAGGCCTGGGGGATGCGATCTCCGACGTCACAAATGAGGACCTGCGCCAGGCCGCGGGAAGCGCCGCCCGCGCCGCCCGCGGACACGGCAACGTCGTGTTCGTCCTCGCCCCGGCGGGCGACGGCAAGGAGCGCATCCCGGAAGCCGCCGAGGTCGCGCTCGGTGCGGGGCTCGGCGGCTTCGGCGCGCTCAAGGTCTCCGGGAGCGGCGAGGAGAGCGATAACGCCACCGACAGCTTCGCCATACTGGGCGCGGCCGCCGAGGACATCGAGCGGGCGACCGCGATCGCCGAATCCGTCGCGGCCACCCGTGATTTCATCAACACTCCCCCGAACCTGCTCTATCCGGAGACCTTCGCCGCACGTGCAGCGGAGTTGGCAGAAGCAGTTGGTGTGACGGCGGAGATTCTCGACGACCAGGCCCTGCGCGATGGCGGGTTCGGCGGCATCGTCGGCGTCGGCCAGGGTTCGACCCGTCCGCCTCGCCTGCTTCGGCTGACCTACGCGCCGAAGTCCGAAGGGCCGACGGTCGCGCTCGTCGGGAAGGGCATCACCTTCGATACCGGCGGAATCTCGCTCAAGCCCGCAGCGGGCATGGAGCAGATGACGATGGACATGGGCGGCGCGGCCTCGGTCATCGGCACGGTGCTCGCTGCGGCGAGGCTGGGCGTCGGTGTCAACGTCACGGCCACCGTGCCCATGGCCGAGAACATGCCGGGCGGTAATTCCTACCGCCCCGGCGACGTACTCACGATGTACGGCGGCAGGACCGTGGAGATCACCAACACCGACGCAGAGGGACGGCTGATCCTCGCCGACGCGATCGTACGTGCCTGCGAGGACAACCCCGATTACCTCATCGACACCGCGACGCTCACCGGCGCGCAGATGGTGGCGCTCGGCATGCGCACTCCCGGTGTGATGGGCACAGCGGACTTCCGAGGCCGCGTGGCGGCGTTGTCGAAGGAGGTCGGCGAGAACGCCTGGGAAATGCCACTACCCGAGGAGCTGCGTGAGGGTCTCGACTCGAAGGTCGCGGACATGGTCAACAGCGCATCCTCGCGCTGGGGCGGCATGCTCGTCGCGGGATTGTTCCTGCGCGAGTTCGTCAGCGAGGACCTGCCGTGGGCGCACATCGACGTGGCCGGGCCGGCGTTCAACACCGGGGGCGCATGGGGCTACTACCCCACGGGTGCGACGGGCGTTCCGTTGCGCACGATGCTCGCCGTACTCGAGGACGTCGCCGCGAAGGGCTGATCGCCCCGCGCGTTCACCGCTCGTTTCGTTCCTGTTCCAGCCGCCGCATCTCCTCGCGCATGCGTTCGCGACGTTCGCGCTTCTGTTTCAGGCGCATCGCCTCGTCGCGCTCGCGCATGCGTCGCGGGTAGCCGGTCTCGTCGGCCGCGTACACCGCAAAGCCCAGTTCGCGACCGAGCCTGTCAGCGGCGTCCCAGCTGCCGATGGGTCGGCGCGTGTACTCGCCGAGGATGTCGACGAGCAGTAAGGACACCGGGTTGACGACGGTCGCCGGTTCCACATAGCCGTCGATGCCCGCGCGGGTCGCACACCACGTACGGAAGTGCTCGAGGTCCTCAGGCGAAATGGGACGTCCGCCGTCATACTTCGAGTTGCTTTTCCTGCGGCCGAAAAGCGCCATGCGCATCCCCTTGTGGTTCTTCGGTTCGTGACGGTCCGGTGTGCCCCAGAACGTAGGTACCGAATTTAACGTTCTCCCCTAGGGCAATTGTTCCCTCGCCGTGCATGGTCGGCGCATGCGGGTGGGTGCGCTGGTGCTTTCGAGGCGGAGATCGGCGGCGCGATGCGAATTCGCAAGGCACAATGAGCGGTAGGGAAACAACGCGCGTAAGGTCGAACACGCCCGCGTCGGGTGCATTGCCCGTAGGGTTGATTGCGGCTACTCATGCAGTCGTAGATCGAGGCCGCGACGAGTCGCCACCGCGCTTGTACCTGCCGAAAGAACGTTAAGACGAACGCCAATAGCCCCGGGGCCACAGCCACCGGGAGCAAGAGATTTCGAGGAGTCAACACATGGCCTTCTCCGTTGAGATGCCGGCACTGGGTGAATCGGTCACCGAGGGCACTATTACCCGCTGGCTCAAGCAAGAGGGAGACACGGTAGAGGTCGACGAGCCGTTGCTCGAAGTCTCGACGGACAAGGTTGACACCGAAATCCCGTCGCCGGCGGCCGGAACGCTTAGCAAGATCGTCGCGCAAGAAGACGACACCGTTGAGATCGGTGGCGAGCTCGCCCAGATCGACGACGGCAGCGCCGGCGGCGCAGAGGACGACGGCGACGGCGAGGCTGAAGACGAAGCCGACACCGCCGCGGAGGACGATGAGCCTGCAGCAGAAGAGTCGGACGCCGCGGACGACGAAGATGACGACGAAGAGGGCTCCGATGAGGGCGGCTCCGCCGAGGGCGAAGATGTGCTCATGCCCGAGCTCGGCGAGTCCGTGACAGAGGGCACGGTGACGACGTGGCTCAAGGCCGTCGGAGACACCGTCGAGGTGGACGAGCCACTCCTCGAGGTGTCGACGGACAAGGTCGACACCGAGATCCCGTCCCCCGTGGCCGGCACGCTGCTGGAGATCCTCGCCGATGAGGACGACACCGTCGATGTCGGCGGCAAGCTCGCCGTGATCGGTTCGGGAAGCGCCGGAGGCTCCAAGCCCAAGAAGGACAAGAAGGAGAAGAAGGACAAGAAGGAGAAGGCCGAAAAGGCCGAGGCGCCCAAGGCAGAACCCAAGGAAGAGAAGAAGCCAGAGCCGAAGGAAGAGCCGAAAGCTGCGGCAAAGGAAGAGCCGAAGGCCGAGGCTGCGGAGAAGCCGAAGGCCGCGGAGTCCGAGCCGTCCCGCCCGGCGGCTCCCGCCGAGGCGGCGGCCAGCGGAAGCTCGCCGTACGTGACGCCGCTCGTGCGCAAGATCGCCGAGGAAAAGGGCGTCGATCTCTCGCAGGTCGAGGGCACCGGCGTCGGCGGCCGGATCCGCAAGCAGGACGTGCTCGCGGCCGCCGAGGGCGGTTCGGCCTCCGGTTCGGGCAAGTCCGCCGAGAAGGCGGGCGGTCCGTCGACCAAGGGTGTGCGCCCGGAGCTCGCCGAGCTGCGCGGAACCACCAAGGAAGCCAACCGGATCCGTAAGATCACGGCGCTGCGTACCCGCGAGGCACTGCAGTCGACGGCACAGCTCACTCAGACCTTCGAGGTCGACATGACCCGCGTGGCGCAGCTGCGGGATCGAGTGAAGGCCGACTTCCAGGCCAAGCACGACACGAAGCTGACGTTCCTGCCGTTCTACGCGAAGGCCGCCGTCGAGGCGCTGATCTCACATCCGAACGTCAACGCGTCGTACAACGAGGACTCCAACGAGATCACCTACCACGAGCAGGTGCACCTCGGTATCGCCGTGGACACCGAGCAGGGCCTGCTCTCCCCGGTGATCAAGAACGCACAGGACATGTCGGTCGCCGATCTCGCGAAGGCGATCGTCGAGATCGCGGGCAAGGCCCGCAACCGCAAGCTCGGTCCGGACGACCTGTCGGGCGGTACCTTCACGATCACGAACATTGGCTCCGAAGGTGCCCTCTTCGACACCCCGATCCTCGTTCCGCCGCAGGCTGCGATGCTCGGCACGGGCGCCATCGTGCGTCGCCCAGTCGTCGAGACCGATGAGGATGGCGAATCGATCGCGATCCGGTCGATGGGCTACCTCCCGATGACCTACGACCACCGACTCGTCGACGGTGCAGATGCCGGCCGCTTCCTCACCACGATCAAGGATCGCCTGCAGACGGCCGCCTTCGAGGACGATCTCGGACTGTAGTCGAACGCGCGTCGGCCGCACGGGTCGATCAGTGACGGCGGGCTCCCTGCAGGAAGCCCGCCGTCGTCCATTTCGTACTTTCTCGACCGGTTCCGGTGGCCGCGGTGCCGAGAGTAATGTGGCGGGCATGAGCACCACGCCCCGCAGCATCCGCACACAAACCGAACCCGTAGAGGTCGTCGAACTCGGCACCGTGGACTACGAGCCGACGTGGGAGTTGCAGGGCACGACCGCCACGGAACGTGCAGAGGGCACGGCGGGCGATACGCTCTTCTTGCTCGAACACCCGGCGACCTTCACCGCCGGCAAGCGAACGCAGCCCGAGGACCTTCCCGGCGATCCCGACACGCCGGTCATCTACGTCGACCGCGGCGGAAGGATTACCTGGCACGGGCCTGGCCAGCTCGTGGGCTACCCGATCATCAAACTCGCCGATCCCATCGATGTCATGGACTACGTCCACCGCGTGGAGGCGGGAATCATCCACACGTGCGAACGTTTCGGCGTAAGCACTACGCGCGTAGAGGGGCGTTCGGGTGTGTGGTGCCTCGCGGACGGAGACCGGCCGGACAGGAAGATAGCGGCACTCGGCATCCGCATCCAACGTGGGGTGACGATGCACGGCTTCTCGCTCAATTGCAATAACTCGATGGCGGGTTTCGACTCCATCGTCCCGTGCGGGATCACCGACGCCGGAGTCACCACATTGTCCGTGGAAACCGGCAAGGAGATCACGGTCGACGACGTTCGCGCGCAGGCATGCGAGGACGTCCTCGCCGCGCTCGACGGGCGCATCGATCTGCGCCCCGACGCCCTCTCAGAGCCCACGCGACCCAGGGACGTAGCCCCGCAGATCGTCACCCAAGTCTAGAAGGCGGGCGCGGCATCGAGGTCGAGGCGCATGAATACGCTCAGGGAGTCGGGGCCATACTCGCCGTAGGGTCCGCAGCGGACGAAGCCGGCGGACGCGTAGAGCCTGCGGGCAGGGACGAAGAGATCGGCGACCCCGGTTTCGAGGAAGACTGTCCGTTCGTGGCCCTCTCGGGCTTTGTCGAGTACGAATTCCAGTAATTCACGCGCGAGACCGCGGCCTCGAAAAGCCGGGGCGATTCGCATGGTTTTCACCTCGACTTGCCGCGCGCCGATACGTCGAAGCGCAACAGTTCCCGCGAGAGAACCATCCATTCGCGCCTCCCAGAGGCGCACATCCGGGTCGAGAAAATCCTCGCGCCCAGCGCATGCTGGCTCGACCCGGGTACGGCCGGTGCCATTTCTGCCAGGTGCGCTGCGAGGAAGTCCTGCAGCTGCGCAGAGCCGAGATTCGCCTCCACCATCGTCAAAGAAGTCGTCATAGTCACGTATTGTCCCATGCACAATCGGATTGCCCGTTCGGACGTCCACCTGCGCTTATGGGGTTCGTCTCCCCCACTCGTAGGGCGCTTAGCCCATGGACATTTTCCGGCGTAGCATGGCCACCATGACTGTCGCACCCGAAGGCCGGAAGCTTCTTCGCATCGAGGCGAAGAACGCTGCTACTCCAATCGAGAACAAACCAGAATGGATCCGCACCAAAGCGGTGATGGGGCCCGAATATCGCGACATCAAGGGACTGGTCAAGGGCGGCGGCCTCCACACCGTGTGCGAGGAAGCGGGTTGCCCGAACATTTTCGAATGCTGGGAAGACCGCGAGGCCACGTTCCTCATCGGCGGCAGCGAGTGCACACGTCGCTGCGACTTCTGCCAGATCGCCACCGGCAAGCCCAGCCCCTTGGACCGCGACGAACCGCGCCGCGTCGCCGAGTCCGTGCGCGAGATGGATCTGCGCTACTCGACGATCACCGGGGTTGCTCGAGACGATCTCGACGATGGCGGCGCTTGGTTGTACGCCGAGACGGTGCGCAAGATCCACGAGCTCAACCCGAATACCGGTGTGGAGAACCTTATCCCGGACTTCAACGGAAAGCCCGATCTCCTCGCCGAGGTATTCGAGTCCCGTCCAGAGGTGCTCGCCCACAACGTGGAGACGGTTCCGCGCATCTTCAAGCGGATCCGCCCGGCGTTCCGCTACGAACGCTCGCTCGATGTGATCTCGCAGGCACGCGACTTCGGCCTCGTCACCAAGTCGAATCTCATCCTCGGTATGGGCGAGACGAACGAGGAAATCGTCGAGGCGCTCCACGATCTGCACGACGCAGGTTGCGACATCATCACGATCACCCAGTACCTGCGTCCCTCTTCCCTGCACCATCCGATCGAGCGGTGGGTCAAGCCGCAGGAGTTCGTCGACTTGTCGAACACCGCCTACGAGATCGGTTTCTCCGGCGTCATGGCGGGCCCTCTCGTGCGCTCGTCCTACCGCGCGGGCAAGCTGTACGCCCAGGCGATGAACGCTCACGGGCTCGACGTTCCGGAGAATCTCTCCCACCTCACCGCCGAGAAGTCGGCTGCGCAGGAGGCTAACTCGGTGCTCGATCGCCAACTACAGCGCGAAGCGGCCCGCGTCTAGCGTCTGGGATTTTCTGCCACTTCCCGTTGCCGGGGCTCGCATTTCATGCGGGCCCCAGCAACGCTCTTTTTCGCCCATGACGGCGGAGGAGCCGCGCCCGTCACGGCGGGTTTAATCTAACCTCGCGCTGGGCATTATCCTTGTACTCATGGCAGCCAGCGATAAACAGTCCAAAGAAGAAAAGAAGGCCGCGAAACAGGCCAAGCGCGCCAACGGCAAACAGCAGCGCGGGCAATTTTGGCAGGTCCTCAAGATGCTCGCGAAGGAAGACAAGCTCTTCGTTCCGGGCGTCATCGCCATCATCATCGGAACCGCCGTGGTCGCTTTCCTCATCGGCCTGCTGTGGGGCGGCCAGTGGTGGATGCTGTTCCTCGGAATCCTCGTTGGCATCCTGCTGGCGATGATGTTCTTCTCCCGCCGCATCCAGAAGCTCATGTACAGCCGGTATGAGGGGACTCCTGGCGCGGCTGCTTGGACGCTGGATCAGCTCCGTCGCGGCTGGCGTGTCACCCAGTCGGTGTCGATGAACACCCATTTCGATGCGGTCCACCGTGTCGTTGGTCGCCCGGGAATCGTCCTCGTCGGAGAGGGAGAGCCGCATAGAGTCAAGCCCCTCCTCAACCAGGAGAAGAAGAAGGTCGCGCGTATCGTCGGCGATACCCCGATCTACGAACTCATCGTCGTCGACGGCGCGGACGCGAAGGCAACACCGGAGCAGGTGGAACTGTCCAAGCTCAACCGCCGTCTCACCCGCTACCCGATGAACATCTCGCGGGACAAGATCGACGCGCTCGACACCCGTCTCAATTCGCTCAACGCGAAATCAGGGATGCAGGCGTCGATGCCGAAGGGCCCCATGCCGCAGGGCGCGAAGGTGCGCAGCGTCAATCGCACCGCACGTCGCAAGGGCGGCAAATAGCAGCCTGCCCCGCTGGCCTAGACGCGACCGCGTTACCGACTGCGAACGACCGCGGTTCCGGTAGCGCGGTCGTGCATTCCTCGCAGATCTTCGTCCTGGAACAAAGCCGGGAACACGCACACGGTCAGTAGCGTGCGGACACAGGAGCGCCACAATCCGACTGGCGAATCTGCATCTACACGCGCGACGGCGAGCCCTGTGGCTGCCATTCCGGGCGTCAGAGAGAACGCCCACACCGAGGCCACGGATATCAGGGCCCAGATGATCAGCGTCGTCGTCGATGCCCCGCCGAGGAACCATCGACCGTCGTAGCCGAGCATCGAGTACGTCGGAAGCATTACGATGAGCCAGTCGATGACCAGCGCGCCGACCCGACGGCCCAGAGTCGCGATCGATCCCGGCCCCTGCTCGGTCGCCCCGAGTTTTTCGCCCGCGAACTTGCTGTGAGAATCATCCAGAGCCGCCTGCGGCCCGGAAAGCCACGAACCCGTTACCTTTCGCATGCGCCCTACTCTAAGTGTTTGGGCACTTCCAACGTAATTTGCGCCCGCCAAATCCAGCGAAAACACCCGCAAAACTACTCTCCGGTTAACACCGACGAAACATGGCAGTGATGGCCGGGCAACACCGGTTCTCTATCCTTAATGGAGTACACAGCCGATGGCACCGGCCATCAGGCGTAGTTACGAAGGAGAACCGCATCGTGGGATTCAATAGCCCCGCAGAGGTAATCGAGTACGTCAAGAGCGAAGGTGTCGAGTTCGTCGACATCCGTTTCACCGACCTGCCGGGTGTGCAGCAGCACTTCTCGATCACGGCAGATCAATTCGACGAGGATGTTTTCGAAGAGGGACTGGCCTTCGACGGCTCGTCCATCCGCGGATTCCAATCCATCGACGAGTCGGACATGATCCTCCTCCCGGATCCGTCGACCGCTCAGATCGATCCCTTCCGCATCCACAAGACGCTCAACATCGTCTGCTCGGTCCACGACCCGTTCACTCGCGAAGCTTATTCCCGCGATCCGCGTAACGTCGCCGCCAAGGCAGAGGAATACCTCATCTCGACCGGCATCGCCGACACGGTGAACTTCGGCCCCGAGGCCGAGTTCTACATCTTCGATTCGGTCGCCTACGAGACCAACACGAACTCCGCGTTCTACGAACTCGAGTCGGTGTCGGGCTGGTGGAACCGCGGCAACCCGGTCAACCCGGACGGTTCGCCGAACCTTGGCTACAAGGTGCGTGAGAAGGGTGGCTACTTCCCCGTCGCGCCGTACGACCACTACCAGGACCTCCGCGATGAGATGTCCCTCAACCTCGCCGGGGCCGGCTTCGAGCTCGAGCGCGCCCACCACGAGGTCGGCACGGGTGGCCAGCAGGAGATCAACTACAAGTTCAATACGCTGACCAAGTCGGCTGACGAGCTGCAGCTGTTCAAGTACATCATCAAGAACACTGCATGGAAGGCCGGCAAGTCCGTGACCTTCATGCCGAAGCCTCTCTTCGGCGACAACGGTTCGGGCATGCACTGCCACCAGTCGCTGTGGAAGGACGGCAAGCCGCTGTTCCACGACGAGGCCGGCTACGCGGGCCTGTCGGATATCGCGCGCCACTACATCGGCGGCATCCTGCATCACGCCCCGTCGCTGCTCGCGTTCACGAACCCGACGATCAACTCGTACCACCGCCTGGTCAAGGGCTACGAGGCGCCGATCAACCTGGTGTACTCGCAGCGCAACCGCTCGGCCTGTGTGCGCATCCCCATCACGGGTAACAACCCGAAGGCCAAGCGAATCGAGTTCCGTTGCCCCGACCCGTCGGGTAACCCGTATCTGGCTTTCGCCGCCATGTTCATGGCCGGCATCGACGGCGTGCGCAACAAGATCGAGCCCGCCGAACCGGTCGACAAGGACCTCTACGAGCTTCCCCCGGAGGAGGCCGCAGACATCCCGCAGGCTCCGACCACGCTCGACGCCGTCATCGACCGTCTCGAGAGCGATCACGATTACCTCACCGAGGGCGGCGTGTTCACCGAGGATCTCATCGAGACCTGGATCAAGTACAAGCGCGAGAACGAGCTGGATCCGGTCCGTCTGCGTCCGCACCCCCACGAGTTCGAGCTCTACTACGACTGCTAATAAGCTCGTCACCAGCTCATAAGGTCGGGCCCCTACCGCAATCTTCGCGGTAGGGGCCCGGCTTTTTGATTTATGACGTCGGACGTGCCGGCCCGCCCGGGCCTGCCGCACGCCCCCGTGCTTATTCGCCGATCGAGCCGCCGTCGCTGCGCCAGGCCACGACCGTGGACGGGCGCGCGAGCGAGTCGCCGCCCTCGGGCCAATGCGAGGTGCCCGTCTCCACGGTGGCCTCGTCGTCCTCACCCGGGTGCTGGACGTTGACGATGACCCGGCTCTCGGTGACCACAGGCCCGCACGTTTCCGCACCGACAGGGACGGTGAGGAACTGCTTGGTCAGTCCGCGTGTGTCTCCCTCGAGGGACACGGCGAACAGTCCGTCGTTCGACTCCAGCGCGTTACCGTCGGTGGAGACCCAGAGGTTGCCGAAGCTGTCGAACGCGAGATTGTCCGGGCACGAAATCGGCGATACGGATGACTTGTCGAATCCGCCGAAGTAAGTCTCGGCGGATTCCGGGTCACCGCAGACGAGCAGGAGGTTCCAGGTGAACTCCTCCCCTGCGGTGTCGTCGTCCATTTCCAGCACGTAGCCGTTCTTGTTCTCCTTGACCGGCGCGTATTCCATCGCCGGCTCGTCGTCCTTGCCCGGGCGCCCGGCCCCGCGGTACTCGTTGTTCGTCAGCGCGGCGTATACCTTGCCGGTCTCGGGGTGCGCCTCGACGTCCTCGGGACGGTCCATCTTCGTCGCGCCGGCCTCGTCCGCAGCGAAGCGAGTGAACACAAGCACCTCTTCCCCGCTCATCCCGTCGACGTGGGATTCGACCGAGCCGTCGGCTTTGCATGTGGCGAGCTTGCTCCAGCGTCCGGTTCCGTCGAAGGCGCCGTCCTCGGGGAGCGTGTTCTCCTCGAAGTCGTCCGAGTTGCCCTCGAAAGTCGCGACATAGAGCACGCCCTCGTCGAGGGCCTTCATGTTCTCGCGGCGCGCGTCGGCGTCGTCACCCTCGACGACCTTCTTCGAGGAGACGAACTTGTAGATGTACTCGAAACGGGAATCATCGCCGGAGTACGCCACGATCGTCCCATCGTCCGCCACATGGATGGCGGCGGCCTCGTGCTTGAAACGACCGAGCGCAGTGTGCTTGACGGGAGTCGACTTCGGATCCCACGGATCGATCTCGACGACCCAGTTGAAGCGGTGTGCCTCGTTCGGCTCCTCGGAGATGTCGAAACGCTTGTCGAAGCGTTCCCACTTACGGGCGGTCTCGTCGTCCTCCATGCCATAGCGGGCGAAGCGCTCGCGGTCCTCGTCATCGGGCACGCGGTCGCCGCCTGCGAAGTACTGGTCGACGTTTTCCTCGCCCGAAAGGATCGTGCCCCAAGGGGTCACCGAGCCGGCGCAGTTGTTCAGCGTTCCGAGCACCTTGGTTCCCGACTCGTCCTCGCTGGTCTTGAGCAGATCCGAACCGGCGGCGGGGCCGGTGACCCGAAACTCCGTCGTCGCGGTGATGCGGCGGTTGTACTCGCCCATGACCGGCTTTAGGCGTCCGTCGGAATCGTTCCCCTCGACCTCGACGATCGACAGACCGTGGTTGGCCCATTCGATCTTCACGTGATCTTCGCTGGGGTTATCGGCATCGTATCCGGGGAACATCTGCTGCGGCGTGGTGTACTCATGGTTGCTCACGAGCAGGAAGCGCTTGTCCGACCCCTCGATGGGCAACAGCGCCGCGAAATCGCAATTGAACCCGAACTGTTTCTCGGCGTCCTCCGGAGTCTGCCCGTCGATGGTCCACTCCGGCGCACCGTCGACGACGGGATCACCCCAACGGATCACCACATCGTTCTCGTAGCCCTCCGGGGTGATCACCTTGTCCTCGGTATTCGGGGCGACCATGTCGAAGCGCAGACCGGCGGGAGGCTCGGGCGCGGACTCGGCTGCCGACGACGAAGATGCTCCCGCCGTCGATCCCGAATCGTCCTGTCCGCAGGCTGCGAGCATGCTCGTTCCGCCGACGACCACCGTCGCCGCGCCGACTCCCCGCAGCACCGTGCGCCGGTCGAATTCGCGCTGGATCACATCGCGAAAATAGGGATTGTCCGATGTATTGCGCACGGGTTTCGCGCACGCGTCGCCACATTTGTAGACGCACGTCCGGTGGGAGCGGCTCGAGCGAAAATCCATTTTCGCAAGGAGATTCTGTCCGATGGGGAGCATGAGGGGGCAGCCTCTTTCTCGTTCGGTCGATGTTCAGTTCCGACTCGCGAGAGTATGTAGCCACTGCGACACCTCAGTGGCGCGAGGGTTAACGTCCCTTGAACTCCGGCGGACTATCGAACGAGCGTCACCCCTTGTGCCCCAGATGGGCATGGATGATCGGCGCCGTCGCCGTCAACCATTCGGTATACGCACCGGGATCGTCGAACTCCGAGTCGATGACAAACAGTCCGCGCCCGGGCACCGTGGCGCCGAGTTCGGTGAGCACGGGCCGCAAGACCAGTTCGGGGGCCAGCGCGTGTGCCGGCCCGCCGCCGAGCATGAGCGGAACGGCCAGTCCGTTGAGACCGGTACCGCCGGGAAAGCGGTCGAGAAACAGTTTGAGCAGTCCGGTGTAGGCCCCCTTGTAGGTCGGGCTCGCGACAATCACGAGATCGGAGCGGCCGATTTCCTCCACGAGAGCCCCCACCGTCTCGCTGTGCCAATCCAGCAGATCCGCCCCCAGCGATGCCAGGTCAACGACGAGATCGGGCTCGCCCGCGAGCTCGGAGGCCAGGTGCCTCGCCGCCGCCAGGGTGCGACTGGCGGCCTTGGGGTTTCCGGCAACGACGGCAATTCCGGTCACAGTAGATCTCCTTGCTTCCGTCTTGTTGATGGATGGGGTGGTGTTCTAGCGCGCTGGAGCCAGATCGTGTGCCGGCTCGAGCCCGAGGTGCTCACGCAACGTCGCACCGCGATATTCGCGTCGGAAGAGATTCCGGCGTTGCAGCTCGGGTACTACGTGGTCGACGAAGTCGTCGAAAGTTCCTGGTGTTTGCGCGGCGGACAAGATGTAGCCGTCGGCCTCGCCGCTGTGGAATCCGTCCTCGATCTGGTCCGCGATGTCCGCTGCAGTACCGACGAACTGCGGTAGCAGCACGCCCTGGGCGTAGAGCTTCCCGATCTCCCGCAGGCTGAGGTCGTCCCGTTGGCTCAGTCCGCGCGCCACCTCGAACAGCCCACGGGTTCCCGAGACCTCGATATCTTCAATCGGTGCGTCCAGGTCGTACACGGAGAAGTCGTGGTCGGTGTGCACCGACAGCGTCAGCAGACCGGAGATGGGATCGGCGTTCTCGTTGTGGCGCGCCTGCTTCTCCTCGGCCTCGGCTCTAGATCGGCCGACGAACGGGATAAACGACGGGAGAACCTTCACCCCGTCGGGGTCCCTCCCGGCATCGCTGACCAAGGACTTCACGTCGCCGTAGTACGCCCTGCGCCCCTCGGCGGTCGGATCGATCTCGAAGATTGCATCGGCCCACCTGGACGCGAACTTCCTTCCGGTGGCCGAGGATCCCGCTTGGATCAGGACGGGTCGCCCCTGCGGGGAGCGCGGGGTGGGAAGTGGCCCGCGAGAACGGAAGTACTTGCCCTCGTGGAAGATCGCGTGCACCTTGTCCGGATCGGCGAAGACGCCGGAGCCCTTGTCCAGAACCAGCGCGTCAGGATCCCAACTCTCGACCAGCTGCACGAAGGCGGAGACGAACTCCTCCGCGCGTTCGTACCGCGAGTCGTGGTCGAGGGCGAGGTCCTGCCCGAAGTTCTGGGCCTCCGCCCGGCTCAGCGAGGTGACGATATTCCACCCAGCGCGCCCTGCGGACAGGTGGTCGAGGCTCGAGAACAGCCGGGCGAGGTCGAAGGGATGGAAGTACGTGGTGCTCTTGGTCAGCGCGATGCCGAGGCGCTCGGTCGCCCCCGCTATCGTCGCCGCGACGACGGAAGGTTCCAGCGTGGCGCTCGCTTGAGTACCTCTCCGAAGGGCTTCGCGTTCGTCGCCGCCATAGTTGGTGGGCACGGCCAGAAGATCCGCGAAGAAGACGAAGTCGAATTTCCCCCGTTCCAGGGTGCGCCCGATTCGTGTCCAATGCCTCGCGTCGAGAAATTCGAGATCGGACTCCGGGTCCCGCCACGCCGCGTGCGAATGCGCAACGTGCGAGGCGATCTGAAATCCACCGAGGTGTAATTCACGAGTCATGTTCTGGGTCCTCCTACCGCTGTACCGTCCGGCCAAAGCTACAAGCGCGCAGCACGGCCACCCCAGACTTCGACTCACGCTGGTTCCGCCGCTTTTGCGCGTATGACGGCGGAGCTCGGATCCCCCTTACCCCCTTATGCACCTTGTTGCACATAACTTCGTTGCATATGGATTCGGCGCGTCGTAATGTGCTGCCCATGGCGTTGGAACACGCGATTCTCGTGTCGCTCGCAGAGCGCGCCGGCACCGGCTACGAGCTGGGCCGGCAGTTCAGCACGTCGATAGGGCACTTCTGGTCCGCGACACATCAGCAGATCTACCGCACCCTCGGCCGCCTGGCCGAGGACGGCCTCGTTGACTGCGAGTCAGTCACCCAGGACGGACGGCCGGACAAGAAGGTGTACTCGCTCTCCGCCGCTGGGCAAGAGTTCCTGCGCGAGTGGGTCGTCACGCCCACGCCGATCCAGACCCTGCGAGACGATCTCGGGGTCAAGATCCGCGCGGCCGAACACGCCGACCTACCACGACTCATCGCCGAGATCGAACACCATCGCGAGCTCCACCGTTCCCGCCTCGAGCTGTTCCACACCTTCGCCGCGGAACAGTTCCCTCCCGAGACCACGCGCACCGGACGCAAGCTCCACCAATACCTCGTCCTGCGCGGCGGGATCGGCGTGGAGACGTTCTTCGTCGACTGGTGCACCGAGGTCATCGATGCGCTCGAAGGCGAACTCCTTGACCCGGCTCCCGCCGAGTAACCACCGCCCACCGACCGACCACACTCCTTCTCGACCTGCCCCCCCAGGAGAAATCTCATGTCGAACGCCCACTATCCCCACCTCTTCGAGCCGCTGCGGATCAACTCGATGACCCTGCCGAACCGCTCGGTCATGGGATCGATGCACACCGGATACGAAGATCACGTGTGGAATGCCGACAAGCTCGGCGACTTCTACGCCGAACGTGCGCGCGGGGGAATCGGCCTAATCGTCACCGGCGGCGTGGCGCCGAGCAGGACAGGACAGCTGCTGCCGTTCGGCGCCAAGATGACAGGCAAGCTCGACGTCATCCACCACCGCCGCGTGACGAAGAAGGTGCACGAGGCCGGAGGGCTGGTGTGCATGCAGATCCTGCACGCCGGCCGCTACGGTGTAACCCCGCTCAAGGTGGCTCCCGGGACCGAGCCGTCGCCGATCCACCCGTTCAAGCACCTGCGCATGTCCGAGCGGATGATCCGCCACGTCATCGCCTCGTACGGCAAGGCCGCCGAGCGCGCGCAGGAGGCGGGATACGACGCGATCGAGATCATGGGCGGCGAGGGCTACCTCATCAACCAGTTCCTCTGCCCGCACACCAACGATCGCACCGATAAGTGGGGCGGGTCGACGGAGAACCGGCAGCGTTTCCTCCTCGAAGTCATCGACTCCATCCGCGCCCGGGTGAGCTCCGACTACCCGGTGATTCTGCGCCAGTCGATCGCCGATTTCGTCGCCGGCGGGCAGACGTGGGACGAGATCACGCAGCTCGCGCGTGCCGCCGAGGCGCATGGCGTCGACGCGATCAACACCGATATCGGTTGGCACGAGGCGAAGGTCCCGACCATCGTCACGTCGGTGCCGCGCGCAGCGTTCGTCAAGTTCACCGAGCGCCTGCGCGAGGAGGTTTCGATCCCGCTCATCGCCTCCAACCGCATCAACACACCCGAAGTCGCCGAGGAGGTACTCGAGCGCGGGCAGGTCGACGCGGTGTCGATGGCGCGGCCACTGCTCGCCGATTCACAGTTCATGGCCAAGGCTGCCGAGGGGCGCGCGGACGAGATCAACACGTGCATCGGCTGCAACCAGGCGTGCCTCGACCACGCCTTCGTAGGCAAGAAGGTTTCGTGCCTGGTCAATCCCCGCGCGGGGCGCGAGACCAGCCTCGTGTTGTCCCCCACCCGGCATGCGAAGAAGGTCGCCGTCGTCGGCGCCGGACCCGCCGGGCTCTCGGCCGCGGTGTCCGCGGCGGAGAAGGGCCACCGCGTCTCGCTTTTCGAGGCGGACTCCTCGATCGGCGGCCAGTTCTCCATCGCCGCGCGTATCCCCGGAAAGGAAGAGTTCTCCGAGACCATCCGCTACTTCACCACCCAGCTCGACCGGCTCGGCGTGGACGTGCGACTAGGCACCAGAGTGACGGCGGACGAACTCATCTCCCAGGGCTACGACCATGTCGTAGTCGCGACGGGAGTCACCCCGCGCATGCCGAATATCGAGGGCATCGACCACCCGAAGGTCATGAGCTACGCCGAGTGCGTGCTCGGCGATCGCGAGCTCGGGAACACCGTCGCCGTCGTCGGTGCGGGCGGCATCGGCTTCGACGTCGCCGAGTTCCTCACCACCGACGTCTCCCCCACGCTCCACCTCAAGGAGTGGGAGCAGGAATGGGGCGTGGACGACGATCCGGAGGTCCCCGGATTCGTCACCACGCCGCGACCGGCCCCGGCCGCCCGGCAGGTGTACATGGTCCAGCGCAAGACCTCGCGCATGGGCAAAGGCCTCGGCAAGACGACCGGCTGGGTTCACCGCGCGAGCGTGAAGATGAAGGGCGTAGAACAGATCCTCGGCGCCACCTACGACAAGATCGACGACGCCGGGCTGCACCTGTCGTTCCGCGACTCCGACGGCAAGGTGACCGATACCCGCGTTCTCGATGTCGACACGGTCGTCATCTGCGCCGGGCAGGAGTCGGTTCGCGAGCTCGTCGACCCGCTGACCCGCGCCGGGGTGAACACCTCGATCATCGGCGGGGCCGACGTCGCCGCCGAGCTTGATGCCAAGCGCGCGATCAAGCAGGGCACGGAGCTGGCCGCGTCCCTCGACTGACTGACGCGGTCGGGGACAAAAGGTGGTAGACGTGGGCCATGAGCACTGCGGGTCGCCCCACCCCAGAGTCCCGTGTCCGCACGGTGGCTGGGGAAAACTTCTGGAACACCATGCCCCTCGGACCGGACGGAGTGCGTGTCGTCATGACCGACGGCCCGCACGGGGTGCGTCGGCAGGTCGGCGGCGGCGACGCTCTCGACCTGGATGACGCCTATCCGGCCACGTGCTTCCCCACGGCCTCGGCGCTCGCGTCGTCGTGGGACCGGGATCTGCTCGGTCGCGTCGGCGCAGCGCTCGGCGCCGAGGCTGCAGCGCTCGGCGTGCACGTTCTCCTCGGACCGGGGATGAACATCAAGCGCCACCCGCTGTGCGGCCGAAACTTCGAATACCTTTCCGAGGACCCGCTAGTTTCCGGGACCCTCGCCGCATCGCTCGTCCGCGGCATCCAATCGACCGGGATCGGCGCGACGCTCAAGCATTTCGCCGTCAACAACCAGGAATCGTTCCGATACTCGGTCGACGCCGTACTCGACGAGCGCACCCTCCGAGAACTCTATCTCCGCGGATTCGAGATCGCGGTGCGCGAGAGTGAGCCGTGGATGGTGATGTGCAGCTACAACTCCATCAACGGCACCACCGCCTCGTGTAACCGCACGCTCCTCACCACGATCCTGCGCGAGGAGTGGGGCTTCGACGGCGTGGTCGTGAGCGACTGGGCGGCCACCGGCCCCCGCGCAGAGGCGCTCAAGGCCGGCCTCGACCTCGAGATGCCCGGCTCCGAACTCAACACCGGCGAACTCCTCCGCGACTCCGAGCGCGACGCGGCAACCGCTTTCGCCCTCGACCGCTCCCTCGCGCGCCTCGAATCACTGGCCGCGAAAGTCTCTACATATGTCGAGCACACTGGGATCGACGCGGAAATCATCGCCGAACACGACGCGCTCGCCGCCGAGGCCGCCGCAGGCGGCGCCGTCCTCCTTGCCAACGACGGCATCCTCCCCATCGACGATTACGGCTCCCTCGGCGTCATCGGCGAGTTCGCCGAATCCCCGCGCTACCAGGGCGCGGGCAGCTCACGTATCAACTCCGCGCGGCTGACCTCGCTGCGCGATGCGCTCGGCGAACGCGATATCGCCCACCTCTTCGCCCCCGGGTATGACGCCGCACGTCCAGGTTCCCGCGACGAGCGCAAGCTCGCCGAAGCCGTCGCCGTGGCACGCGGCTGCGAAACGGTCGTCCTCGTGGCCGGGCTCCCCGCAGCCGCGGAAAGCGAAGGAGTCGACCGCACATCCTTCGCGCTGCCGCAGCAGCAGCTCGACCTCATCGAAGCCGTCACCTCGGTAAATTCCCGCACGATCGTGTTCCTGTGCAACGGCTCCCCGGTCGACCTCGAGTGGGTCTCGACGACGCCGCCGGCCGCGGTCGTCGAGGCGTATCTCGGCGGGCAGGCCAGCGGTCGCGCGATCGTAAACATCCTGTTCGGCGACGCCGAGCCGTCGGGGCGGCTCGCCGAGTTCGTTCCGGAACGCCTGAGTGATCTCCGCGCCGATCCGTGGTTCCCCGGGTCGATTCGCCAGGTGCAGCACCGAGAGGGGCTGTCGGTCGGCTACCGCCACCACGCCACGTCGGGCAAGGCGGCCGGGTTCCCGTTCGGCTTCGGCCTCGGATACGGCGCCGCCGAATGGTCCGATTTCTCCCTGTCCACGACGTCGGTCACGCCGGCAGACGAGCGGTGGGACACCGCGACCCCGTCGGTAAACGTGAAGATCTGCAATACCGGAAGCCGCCCGCGCCGTGAGTGCGTGCAGGTCTATCTCGCCGATGCGCGCGATATCGCAGCGCCTGCCCGGGTGCTCGCCGGCTTCGCCTCGGTCGACACCGCACCCGGCGAGGAGGTCACGGCCGAGGTGGCGATCATCGCCGACGCGTTCCACGTCTATAGCCCGCGGCAGGAACGTTGGGTGTGCCCGTCGGGCGAGGTCACGGTGCAGGTCGGCCGCGATAGCGCCGACATCGTATGGGAAGCCCGCGTTGACGTCGCCGGATCCGATTCCCCGGAGGGCGTGACCGACGAGCGCATCCTCGGCGTGGACGACGATGCCGATTTCTCGGCGCTGTTGGGCCGGCCGATTCCCACGCCGCGCCCCGCCCGTCCGTTCACCCGGGACAGCACGATCGCGGAGCTTCAGAGGTCCAAGCTGGCCGGGCTTGTGCTTCCGCGCCTGCTGAAGTTGGTCGCCTCCCGCGCGGGTTCGAAGGGCGAATCCAACCAGCTCCTCGAATCCGCCATGCGGGAGTTCCCTTTGCGTTCACTCGCCGCGGTCAGCGGCGGGAAGGTGGGCTGGAAGGCGGTCGATGCGGCGCTGGTGTTGCTCAACCGACTCCCGTAAGCGCGGTCCGGCGCGGTTCCGCGTCTAGAGCGCACCCTCGAGCCAGTCGCGCAGCACCTTGGCGTGGGTGCGTTCGGTGTCCTTCCCTGCGATGAGCAGAACGACATCGCCGTCGGACAGAGCCGAGCGCAGCGTCGACAACGCCTCGTCGAGATCGCCTTCGGCGAAGGAGTCGTCGAGTTCCTTCCGGTAAGCCTTCGAGAAGTTCGGCCAATCGAGGTCACCGGCGTGGAATCGCTTGCGCAGTTCGTTCGATGGCGTGAGCTCCTTCGGCCAGCCGTCGAGCTCGATCGAATCCTTGGCCACCCCTCGAGGCCACAGCCGGTCGACGAGGAAGCACTCGGCGCCATCCGGCACGCCTTCGCCTTTGCGGGCGTCGTAGACCCGGTCGATGAGAATGTCGCCACGTTTCGAGGATTTCTTTGCAGTGGACATGCGTATCTCCTATGTCAAGCGGCTTGCGAGGCGCAAGTCGTTGGGGTGGGGTTCAGTGGGATCGGGGTGTTGGTGAGGGTTTCGGCGTGGACTCGGGTGAGGGTGCGTCAGATGCGGCGAGCGATCTGGTTCTTAAGGCAGCGCAGGGCTTCCATGACGGTCTTGCCCTTTGCTCGGAGGCGTTCGTAGTACTCTTTGCCGGGTCCTTCGAGGCGGGTCTGGGTGATCGCTATGCGGTGGATCGCGCAGTTCAGCTGCCGGTTCCCGCCCCTGTTCAACCGGACTCTGCCTTCTGTCTTGCCCGACCAGACCGGGATCGGTGCGCAGCCGGCGAACATCGCGAACTTCGACTCCGTGGCGAATCGCTCGATCCCGGCGGTCTCGGCGATGATCTTCGCGGCCGACAGCTCCGCGCATCCGGGGATCTCCAGCAGTACCGGCTCCTGCTTTCGCACCATAGCCCGCAGGCGCGCATCGAGCTCGCCGATTAAGGAGCAGAGCCGTTCGAGGTCGGTCAGATTCATGCCCGCGATCTCCGCGACGATCCCCGCACCGGCCTCGATCACCTCCCGCACCCGCTCCTGGGCAGGACGATGGGTTAGTGCGCGTGGAGCGGGGTCGACCTCGGGATCGAGCTCGTGCAGGTGCCACCGTAGACGGTTGATCACCCGCGTCCGCTCTGCGACCAGATCCTCCCGACGGTCCAGCACGAGCTTGATCTCCCGCGCCTGCTCATCGGTGAACGCGGCTGGCAGATCCTCCTCCCTGGCCATCGCCCGCGCGACGGCGAGAGCGTCGATCGGGTCGGACTTCCCACGCGTGCGTGCTGTGGCGCGTTGTCGGGCCATCAGCTTCGCCGGCACCCTGACCACCGGCTCGCCGTGGGCGAGGAGATCACGCTCGAGGAGGCTGGTGAGGTGACGGCAGTCCTCCAGCCCCCACCGGCGGTCCTGTTCGATGAAACTCTTCCGGGCCCACCGGTAGGCCTTCTCATGACCGCTATGGGTCGCGCGGACAGTGATCTGCCCGATCTGCTTGCCCGCCGCGTCGACGGCGACGAAGGTGTGTGAATTCTTGTGGACGTCAGCGCCGATCAGGACCACCATGGTCTCTGCCTCCCTTGTATTCGAGTGGGGGTCGAACGGTCGGGCCGGTCGGCGGACAAAGCTCAGTGGGGCAGCTGCACGCTCCTATCAAGTCACGCCGGCCGGTCCATCCCACCCGGCGACGGCAATACGCATGCAAGCCAGCCCGAAGTCGAGCGGCAGCGAGTGTAAGAGCCAGTCACCGGATGGAAAGGATCCAACCACCGCGACATCCGCGGCACCACCAAGTCTCACACTGACCCGAGTGTATGCCCGTGCGCGGCGCCTCGACACCGACGTCAGAAGTGGGCGATTTCCGTTTCGCCGAGGAGGCTCGGGGCCTCCGACGTCACATGGGTCCAGAATTCCTCCACCGGAGGATTCGGGGCCGCACGGATATTGCGTACGACGCCGATTTCTCGGCGGATTCGGGTCTGCAGCGGGACGATGACCGTGCCTTCGGGCTTCATCGACGGGTATCCCAACGGCACCACGGCCAGGGCGAGACCGGCCGAGACCAGCCCGCCGGCTGTGGGTATTTCGCCCGCCTCGAATACGATGCGTGGCGTAAAGCCGCCCTCATCGCACAGCTCGTCGAAGACCTGACGCGTGCCATAGCCGGGCAGGAGCGTGGCGAAGGGTTCGTCGGCGACTTCGGCGAGGCGGATGCGTCGGCGCGTGGCGAGACGATGATCGCGGGGCACGGCGAGCCCCTGTCGTTCGCTGGCGAGGAGGACGAAGTCGAGGTCTGGGTCGGTGGGCCTTGGGGTGGCTATCGCGATGTCGCTGATCCCTGCCGCTACACGCTCGGACAGCTCGACCCCCGGCCCCTGATGCAGCACGAACTCGACGCCGGGCCGTCGGCTCAGATGGCCGCGAACGAGCCGCGGCATGAGCCAGGTACTCAGCGAATGGAGAAAATCGAAACGGATGGTGCCCCGGTCCGGGTCGCTTATCCGGCGGACGGCCTCGACACCTGCGACAAGCTCGGCATTTGCCTTGCTCAGATGCTCACGCAGTACTTCGCCACGGCTGTTGATGCGCAGCCCACCGGCGGCGCGGTCGAATAACGACGTGCCCACGTCGTACTCGAGACGCTGGAGCCGGCGCGAGAGCGTCGACTGCGGAACACCCAGGGCGTCCGCGGTCGCGCTCATCGAGCCGAGCTCGCACAGTGTGAGAAACCACTCGGGACTCCACCCTCGAACCGACATGCTGACCTCACCACCCTGCGCTCATGCACCTATTTCATACCATTATCCATTCACATGCATTAGACGCATATAGCACTGCAGTCCACAGTGGAGGCATGCCCACGAACTCCGAGACCACCGTCACGTCCGCATCACCTGACGTGGGACTGCGACCTGGCGGGCCCGAATACTCAAAGGCGATCATCGCGCTGATCGCCGCCGGCCTCGCCTCGTTCAACGCAATGTACGCGACGCAGGCGTTGCTGCCGGCGCTCACCGAACAGCTCCACGTCTCCCCCGCCTCGGCTTCGCTCACCGTCTCGGCGGTCACCGGAATGCTTGCCGTCGCGATCATCCCCGCGTCGATCCTGTCCGAGCGTTTCGGGCGCGGACGAGTGATGATCATCTCCGCCATCGTCGCGACGATTATCGGCGTCGCGCTTTCAGCGTCACCGACGATCGAGATCCTCGTTGCCGGACGCGCGCTCCAGGGCATCTTCGTCGCCGGGGTTCCCGCAGTGGCAATGGCGTGGCTCGCAGAGGAGATGTCCGCCGAGTCCCTCCCCGCAGCGATGGGCAAGTATGTCGCCGGCACCACTATCGGCGGCCTACTCGGCAGGCTCGTTCCAGCCGGGGTGCTCGAGCTCGGGAGTTGGCGCTGGGCCCTGCTCGCCACGGCACTTCTCGCTCTCGTATTCGCCGTAGTCTTCGCAGCGCTACTACCGAGCCAGCGCAACTTCGAGCCCAAGACCATCACCATTCGCAGCGAACTCACCGCACTCGCCGGACATTGGCGAGACCGGCAGATCGCCGGGCTTTACATTCTCGCGTTCCTTCTCATGGGAGTGTTCGTGTCCCTCTACAACTATCTAGGATTTCGGCTGCGTTCGGACTTCGGATTCTCCGAAGCCACGATCGGGCTAGTGTTCCTCATCTACCTCGTTGGCACATGGACATCCGCCCGCGCCGGAACGTTCGCCTCGCGGATCGGTCGCACCGCGGTTGTCGGCATCGGAATCGCGGCAGCCGGGGTAGGGCTCCTGCTCACGCTGTCGACTGTTCTGCCGCTCGTATTGCTGGGCATGGCAGTCATGACCGGTGGCTTCTTCGCCGCACACTCGACGGCGTCCGGCTGGGTCGGGGCGCTCGCACAATCCAATCGGGCCGAAGCCTCCTCGACGTACCTGTTCTGCTACTACCTCGGCTCCTCGGCGCTCGGATACCTGTCCGGCCTGGTGTTCCATCACACGAGCTGGGGAGGTCTGATCATCGCCCTCTTGGCATTGCTCGCCCTCGCAGGCGGCACACTGTACGGACTCGTCCGCGGTCGCCGCTAAGGGCCGCCCCTCTTCCGAAAGTTCTCACTCCCCGGCCCCGGCAACCGCAACGGGACCGGTGAGGTGCTAGCCTTCACCCTTACTGATAATCGTTTTCATTATCAGTTGGGAAGCGAGGTGACCGTATTCACCCGCGGGACGAAGGGATTTACGCACTGTGACCAGCCAACTCACCGCTCAACGCCGCAGGTTCGGGACGCTTGTAGGCGTCTCGATGACGGCCGCCGTGCTTGCGGCCGCCTGCTCGAACGAGTCCGGCGCACACCCTGAGGACGGCGCGGATGCGACCGCAGGGGCGGCGGCGACGTCCGACGTCATGGGAGACAACGACACGGACGGCGATAGCGACGCTCCCCAGGAGGCCGCCGGTCCGCAGGCCCGGCTCGTGGCCACCTATGACGGCGGGCTGATGACTCTCGATGCCGACACGCTTGAGGTGCTCGACACCACCGAAATGCCGGGCTTCCTGCGCGTGAACCCGGCCGGAGATGGGCGCAACGTCTTCGTGTCCACTCCGAAGGGGTTCCAGGTCTTCGATGCGGGTACGTGGTCCGAACCGCACGGCGATCACTCGCACTCGTACGTCCAGCCGCCGGGGCTCACCGACACCGTGTACGCCGGGGAAGAGCCCGGGCACGTCGTCGCGCACGAGAGAAAAACCGTCCTGTTTTCTGACGGCGATGGTCGGATCCAGACCGTGTCCACAGAGGATCTGCGCGACGGCGACCACCCGGAGGCCGAGATCGCCGAGGCGGACGAGCCGCATCACGGCGTTGCCGTGGCGCTGCCAGGCGGCAAGAAGCTCATGACGACCGGCGATGCAGATACGCGTAGCGGGGCGAAGGTCGTCGACGCCGACGGCACCGAGGTCGCGTCGACCGAGGAATGCCCCGGCGTGCACGGCGAGGCGCCCGCCGTCGACGGCCGGATAGCGTTGGGCTGCGAAGACGGGATCGTCGTCTGGGACGGTGAGCACTTCACGAAGATCGATTCTCCCGACGAGTACGGCCGGATCGGCAACCAGAAGGGCAGCGAGGACTCGGCCATCGTGCTTGGGGACTACAAGGTCGACCCAGACGCCGAGCTCGAGAGGCCCGAGCGGATCTCGCTCACCGATACCGAGGCCGACACCATGCGGCTGGTCGATCTCGGTACGTCCTACAGCTTCCGGTCCCTCGAGCGCGGCCCCGGCGGCGAGGTGCTCGTCCTCGGCACCGACGGCGCGCTCCACGTCATCGACCCGGACAGCGGCGAGGAGACGGACGCCATCGAGGTGGTCGACGAATGGAGCGAACCGACCGAGTGGCAGAACGCGCGCCCGACGGTGTTCACGCTGGGCGATTCGGTCTATGTCAGCGAGCCGGAGAAGAAGTCTCTGCACGTCGTCGACCTCACGTCCGGCGAGGTCACGAAGACGGTCGAGCTCCCGCACGCGCTCAACGAGCTGACCGGCGTGAGCGGCGACGTGAACTAGCTCGCAGAACGGGCGAGACGGCGGCGCGGACATGCGATACTTGCAGGTATGACTGATCCACACCACGGGGGCGGCTACTACAGCAACGGTTGGGATAACGCCGCACCGGAACCGCAGCGCCGGGGTTCTGCTACCCCGTGGATCATCGCCGCGCTCGTCGTGGCGCTCGTCGTGGCCGTCGGGGTCATCGCCGCGGTATGGCTTCTCGGTCGCGGCTCCGAGGAGCCCACACCGAACGCGGTCGACGATTTCACCGTGGCCACCACCACGGTGCCGAGTTCCGAGGACGGGCACGCGCAGCAATCGGACACCGCGTCGTCAACCGCCACGCAGCCGGCGGAGAGCTCCGCGTCGCCGAGTTCCTCGCAGTCCGCTCCGGCAACCACGTCGACCGCATCGGCCTCGATGCCCGCCGGCCTCAATCCGCGCGGCTGGGACGGCGGCGTCCAGTGCAACGCATCCGACGACTGGGTGTACGCGGGCAGCAACGGCGCCGATTATGCGCTGATCTGCGTGGCCACTCCCGGTGGCGGCCTGTACTACAAGGGGTTCTTCCGCGGCGGCGAGGCCGAGCACGACATCGCTTCCCAGTACGGCGTGGGCACGACGAACGCGCAGTACGAAACGCTCGCCTCGGGAGACACGAGCATCGTCATCGACGGCTCCCAGCTTTATGTCTACGGAGCCGGCGGCGAAATAATCGCCCAGACGACCTTCGGGCAGGTCTACGCTCAGTAGGTATGGGATCGATCCGTCTCTTCGCCGGCATCACTCCCCCGCAGCCCGTCCGGGACCACCTCGACTTCGCACTCGAGGATGTTCGGGCCCGCGCCGGGGAACAGTTGCGATGGACGCCGCGCGCGAACTGGCACATCACACTGTCGTTCTACGGAGAGCAACCGGCGAGTTCGACCGGGGAAATCAGCGACTACCTCCGCTCGGTGGCCGAGTCCACGTCGCCGATGTCCATACACCTCGCTGGCGCCGGATCATTCCATTCGACGCGCCTGTGGATCGGGGTGGGCGGGGAAACCGACCGCCTGCGCGGGCTCATGTCGGAATGTCTTCTCGACGCCGACCTGCCACGCCGCAACCGCGCGCACCTTTCGGTCGCAACGCTATCGGGCAGCCGCCGCCCGCAGCGTAGCCGCGGGAGACGCCCGTCGCCGGTGGTCGCCAACAGCACGCCGAGGCTGGACAACTTCGTTCACGCGCTGAGCGTGTACGCAGGCCCGGAGTTCGATGTCGACGCGATCGAGCTCTTCGAATCCCGACTCGGCGAAGGGCCGGGCGGGGCACCGGCCTACGACGTGCTCGCCCGGTTCCCCTTTCGGACTGCTTCGACCTAGCCCGTCAGCTTCGCGACATTGCCATCGCAGTACACCGGAACACCGCTGGCCAGGAAGAACGCGGCTTTCTCCGGATCGTATTGGCCGCGCTCGGCAACCCCATTGATCACGTCGCCCACCGGAGCATTCTGGTCGAGCTGACCGCACGCCTCGGTGATTACCTGCACCGGATCCACGCCCTCGGGCATGGCCGCGTCGAACTGCTGCGTCAACCCGATGAAGTTGTCGCGCTGTTGGTCGCCGACCTCCGGCCCGGGTGGCGGCGGAGCCTCGCCCTCGGGCGGAGGCGGCACCTCTCCCTCCGGTGGCGGCGCCTCCCCTTCGCTCGGCGCCGGCGCCGGAGCAGGTGCCGGCGCGGAGGTCGGTTGACTCGAGGTCGCCGAAGTCGTCGTCTGCTCCGTCGTCGACGAGGACGCGGGGTTTTCGAAGTCGTCGGCCACCTGCAGTTGAGAACAGCCCGCAAAGGTCAGTGCCGCGGTGCCGGCGAGACCGAGCGCGGCGACGCCGCGCCGCACACGGAAGGTCATCTTCGTTGTCGAACGCATAGCCAAATGATAGGCGAGAGAACGGCAAACAACCGTAGCGGCGCTGGGTAACGCCGATATTCGCCTAGCGCAGAAACTTCCGCATGTCCGAGAGCATGCCGATCACCTTGTCGACATCGGCCTCGCTGCGCAGCGAGCGGCGGAGAAAGTCCGCGACCGCGCGGGGTGGTTCGGAGCCGGCCCCGTCCCCGCCGATCGAATGCGCTCCTGCCCTGGAGGGTGCAGCGTCTGCGGCGCCTGCGGCGCGAGCAACGGATCCGGGCTTGCGGTCGGCGAGGTCGACCTCGAAACGGTCGCCCTCTGCATCGGAGCCGACGCAGAGGACCTTCTCCTCTGCCGGCACTCCGGCGGCTTTCGCTGCGGCGACGAAGTCGTAGAGCTCGCCGTAGGTGACGTCGGCGAGTTTGAGCGTGAGTTTCATCTCGAGCGGCATGGTTCCAGCCTATTCTGACGGACCCGCCGCGTCATCGGGGTTCTCCCCGAAATCCTCGCGCCCGGACAGACCGCGGAGCTATTCGCCCCAGAAGACCTTGTCGACCGCTTTGTGCCCGATGCGGGTGATGCGCATGTATTCGTTGATGAATTCCGGGGTGTCGAGCGCGGCTTCCTTGCCCGAACAGATCTGGGCGACGCCCGCGACGACCTTCCCGCTCGTGGGCAGCTCGTCGGTCGGTTTACCGCGCACGAGCACGAGCGCGTTGCGCACGCGCGCCGCCATCGTCCACGAGGCGCGCAGGTCCTCGGCATCGGACTCCGAGACGAGCTCGGCTGATGCCGCCGCGGCGAGCGCTTCGAGCGTCGAGGTCGTGTGCAGCCCCTCCACCCGCGACGCAGATTGCATGGTGAGTAGTTGGACCGTCCATTCGACGTCCGCGAGGCCGCCGCGGCCGAGTTTCGTGTGGGTCGACCGGTTCGCGCCTCGCGGCAGTCTCTCGGTGTCGACGCGCGCCTTCATACGCCGGATGGCGAGCACCGATTTCTCCGGCACCCCGTCCGCGGGGTAGCGGAACTCGTCGATCATGTGGAGATAGTCGATTGCCAGGTCCGTGTCCCCGGCGCACACCGAGGCTCGCAGCAGCGACTGCAGCTCCCAGACCTCGGCCCACTTTTCGTAGTACGCGCGATACGAGCCGAGTGTGCGCACGAGCGGTCCGCTGCGCCCCTCGGGGCGCAGGTCGGCGTCGACATCGAGCGGCGGGTCAGAGGACGGGGTGCCCAACAACTTGCGCATGTTTTCGCACACCGACGTCGCCCACTTGATGGCGACCTCGTCCTCGATCCCTTCCGCCGCGCGGCATACGAACAGCACGTCCGCGTCCGAGCCGTAGCTCTGTTCGTGCCCGCCGAGTCGTCCCATCGAGATCACAGCGACCGCGGCAGGCGCCTTCCCGTCTTCGGGCAGGGAGTTGGTGATGACGGCGGAGAGCGCGGCCTCGATGACGGAATTCCATAACGTGGTGAGTCGCTCGCCGACGTCCTCGACGTCGAGCATCCCGAGGATATCGGCGCAACCGATTCGTGCGAGCTCTGCGCGCCGTAGCGAGCGCGCGGTCGCGATGACCTTCTCGGGGGTGGAATGGCGCGCCGCGGAGGCGGTGAGCGCGCGTGCGAGGGTGTGCGCGTCCGAAGCCAGAAGCTTCGGCCCTTCGGCGCCGTCGGCGAGGTCGAGGATCACGTTGGGTGCGCGTTGCAGAAGCTCGCGCACGAATGCGGAGTTACCGAGAACGGTCATCAGGCGTTTGCCTGCGACGTGGTCGTCGCGGAGTAGACGCAGGTACCAGGACAGTTCCTGGTGTTCCTCACTGATCTTGCGGTACGCCAACAGCCCGGCGTCCGGATCTGCGGTCTCCGAAAGCCATTCCATCAACGTCGGCAGGATGAGCGACTGGATCCGGCCACGACGCTTCGAGCTACCGATGAGCGCGCGCAGGTGCCCCACGGCGTTGCGGGGCGAGCCGAACCCGAGCGCGGCGAGCTGACGTTCCATCGCCTCCGACGACAGCGACAGTGCCTCGGCATCGTAGGCCGCAATGGAATCGAGCAGCGGACGGTAGAAAAGTTTTTCGTGGAGGCGACGGACGCGCGACCTCAGCACTCGTAGCCGCTCGGCGAGCATCCCCGGGGCGTCGCGCATTCCCTCGGCGCGAATACCCGCTGCGCGGGCGAGCCAGCGGTACCCCTCCTCGTCGCCTGCCGCGGGCAGCAGGTGCGTGCGTTTGACCCGCTGGAGTTGCAGTCGGTGCTCGAGCAGGCGGAGGAACTCGTAGGCATCGATGAGTTTCCCGGTGTCCGCGCGTGCCACGTACCCACCGTCGACGAGACGCACGAGCGCCTCGACGGTATGTTGCACGCGCAACGTCTCGTCGCCGCGACCATGCACCATCTGCAGGAGCTGGACGGCGAATTCGACATCGCGAAGACCGCCGCGGCCGAGCTTGAGCTCGCGGTCGAGTAGCTCACCCGGCACGTTTTCCTCGACGCGCCGCCGCATGCGCTGCACGTCGTTGACGAAGTCCTCGCGTTCGGATGCGGTCCACACCATCGGACCGACCGCCTCGACGTAGGCGTTCGCGAGTTCCATGTCGCCCGTCATCGGCCGGGCCTTGAGGAGTGCCTGGAACTCCCAGGTCTTCGCCCAGCGTTTGTAGTAGGCGACGTGGGAGTCGAGGGTGCGAACGAGCTCGCCGCGCTTGCCCTCGGGCCGGAGGGCTGCGTCGACCTCGAAGAACGCCATCGACCCGATGCGCATCATTTCGCCGGCCACGCGAGCGGTCTTGGGGTCCGCGGGGTCGGAGACGAAGACGATGTCGACGTCGGAGATGTAGTTGAGCTCCCTGGCGCCGCATTTGCCCATCGCGATGACGCCGAGCCTGCTGGTGATCTCTTCGTCACCGAACACGTTGGCCACGCCGACTGCCAGCGCGGCGGTGAGGGCTGCATCGGCAAGGTCGGACAACGCGAGCACGACGTCGCCAAACGGCACAGGCGGTTCGGTCTGGACCACGGAACCGGCGAGATCGTGGGCGGCGATGACCATCAGCTGATCTCGGTAGGCGACGCGCAGCGGGTTGACGGCAGTCGCGCCATGCACGCCGGCCAGATAGGTTCCGGTCGTGGTCAGATCGTCGCTGGCAGTGTTGGGAACGGTCCCTGATTCCGCGGTCTCCGACGTCACACGTGCCGGCCTCGCCTCCACCGAGGACAACAGGCTCGCGAAGAAATCCTCCCGGACGGGGAATTCGTGCTGCAGGTGGGGCCATTTGTGCGGGTCGGCAACGAGGTGATCGCCAAGCGCAGTCGACGATCCGGTGAGCGAGAACAACCGTGCCCGCAGGGTCTCGTCGGCATGGAGGGCCGTGTCGAGGTCCTTCCACGAAGTACCGGTGGGCAGATCCGTGCGCTCGTCGAGGGATTCCCTGAGCCGGGAAATGGTCGTCAGCGCGAGGTCGGCGTCCGGGGCACGCGAGAGCGAGCGCAGCACCTCGATCGACTGCGCGGTGGTCCAACCGAGTCCGGCGAGTTTCGTGTCTGCGCCCTCGCCGACCAGGCCGAGCCGCCCCGGGCTCGGCACGACGGGGCGGTTGTTGTCGGCAGTGTGCGCGGGTGGGGTCACAGTGGCAGGTAGCTTCTCAGCTCGAACGGGGTGACGTGGGCGCGGTAGTCGTTCCACTCTCTACGTTTGTTGCGGAGAAAGAAGTCGTAGACGTGCTCGCCGAGCGCCTCTGCCACGAGCTCGGAGTTCTCCATCTCGTCGAGAGCCTGTTCCAGGCTGCCGGGCAGGTCCCTGTAGCCGAGCGCGCGGCGCTCCGAACGCGACATCGTCCACACGTCGTCCTCGGACTCGAGCGGCAGTTCATAGCCCTCCTCGACGCCCTTGAGTCCCGCGGCGAACATCACCGCGAATGCGAGATACGGGTTGCACGCCGAATCGGGGCTGCGCACCTCGATCCGGCGCGAGGACGCCTTGTCCGGGGTGTACATCGGAAGGCGAACGAGCGCCGAGCGGTTTGCACGGCCCCACGTCGCCGACGTGGGTGCCTCTCCCCCGCCGATGAGCCGCTTGTACGAGTTGACCCACTGGTTGGTGACCGCCGAGAACTCCGGCGCGTGCTGCAGAATCCCGGCGACGAACGACTTGCCGGTCGCAGACATCTGGTAGGGATCATCGGGGTCGTGGAAGGCGTTGTTGTCGCCCTCGAACAAAGACATATGCGTGTGCATCGCCGAGCCCGGGTGGTCCTTGAACGGCTTCGGCATGAAGGTCGCGCGCACGCCGTTCTGCATCGCCACCTCCTTGACGAGGTAGCGGAAGGTCATGATGTTGTCCGCCATCGACAGCGCATCGGCGTAGCGCAGGTCGATCTCCTGCTGCCCTGGCGCGCCCTCGTGATGGGAGAACTCCACGGAGATGCCCATCGCCTCGAGCGACTCGATGGCGTGGCGGCGGAAATGCGGGGCGTGCTCGTGCACGGCCTGGTCGAAGTAGCCGCCGTTGTCGGCGGGCTCGGGCTCGTGACCGTCGGTGTCGAGTGACCGGACGAGGAAGAACTCGATCTCGGGGTGCACGTAGCATGCGAAGCCGAGGTCGGCGGCCTTGCTCAGCTGTCGACGGAGAACCTGTCGCGGGTCGGCGAAGCTCGGAGAGCCGTCCGGGTTGGCGATATCGCAGAAGATGCGCGCGGAGTGCTGCCCGCCGTCGTCGTGCGCCCAGGGCAACACCTGGAATGTCGATGGATCCGGCCGTGCGACGGTGTCCGCCTCCGACACTCGAGAAAAGCCCTCGATCGAAGAGCCATCGAAGCCGATGCCCTCGTTGAACGCCCCCTCGAGTTCCGCCGGCGCCAGCGCGACGGACTTGAGCGTGCCCGTGATGTCGGTAAACCACAGCCGAACAAACCGAATATCGCGTTCTTCCAGCGTCCTGAGCACAAATTCCTGCTGACGGTTCATGTGTTCACCTTAAGCCTTCGGTGTTTCCTCTGTGTTAAATCGGTACCCGCCCACGCGACTTCGCGAGGGGCACATGGAGCGAGTCAAGGCCGGTTACGGTCCCGGCACGGCGGGTGGCAGGATGTGGGCAAGGCCTTTTCGGCCCGTTCATGACGGCGGGCTTGGGTGAATTTCGTGAAAAGGGAGCGTGCTTGTCACTATGTACGGCGATTCGGGCACTTCGGCCCAGGACGGCGAAAACCAGAGCGCACCAGGGCTGACGAAGGTCACACGGGTCCATCACGTGGCCCAGTGGAAGTCAGAGGGGCGCAAGTTCGCGATGCTCACGGCCTACGACTATTCGACGGCCAAGGTCTTCGAGCAGGCAGGCATCCCGATCCTGCTCGTCGGCGATTCCGCGGCGAACACGATGTACGGATACGACTCGACCGTGCCCGTCACGGTCGATGAGATGGCGCCGCTGGTCCGCGCGGTCACTCGTGGCGCCCCGAAGGCGCTCGTCGTCGCCGACCTCGTCTTCGGTTCCTACGAAGCTTCCCCGCAGCAGGCCGTCGAGGCCGCCGCGGATATGATGAAGCGCGGCAACTGCCACGCGGTCAAGCTCGAGGGCGGCGTCAATATCGCCGAACACATCCGAGCGATCACGAACGCCGGGATCCCGGTCATGGCGCATATCGGGTTCACCCCACAGTCGGTCAACGGTCTCGGTGGGTTCCGTGTGCAGGGCCGCGGCGAATCCGCCGAGAAGCTTCGGGCGGATGCTCGCGCCGTGCAGGAGGCCGGCGCGTTCTCGGTGGTCATGGAAATGGTGCCTTCCGACATCGCCGGCGAAATCACCCGCGAACTCGAGATCTCCACGATCGGGATCGGCGCCGGCAACGATTGCGACGGCCAGGTGCTCGTGTGGCAGGACTTCGCCGGGATGACGACGGGGCGTACGGCCAAGTTCGTCAAGCGGTACGCCGAGCTCGCCGACGAGTTGCGCGCGGCCGCGGTGCAATACGCAGCAGAGGTCGCCGATGGTTCCTTCCCCGACGAAGACCACAGCTTCTAGGAGAATTCGCGTGTCCGAATTGCGCACCCCGTACCCGGCTATCGAGCCCTACGACACCGGGATGTTGCGCGTCCCCGACGGCAACGAGCTCTACTACGAGCAGGTCGGAAATCCGGATGGCAAGCCCGTCGTGTTCATCCACGGCGGGCCCGGCGGCGGTTGTCAGCCCGAGCACCGCCGCATGTTCGATCCGAACGCCTACCGCATCGTGCTTTTCGACCAGCGCGGGTGCGGGCGGTCCACGCCGCATATCGCCGACGGCGCGGACCTGGAGCACAACACGACGTGGAACCTCGTGGACGATATCGAGGCGCTGCGCGGTCACCTAGGCATCGATGCGTGGCAGGTCTTCGGCGGGTCCTGGGGCTCAACGCTCGGCCTCGCCTATGCGCAAGCCCACCCCGAGCGGGTTACCGAGATCGTGCTGCGCGGCATCTTCCTGTGCCGCCCGCTCGAGATCGACTGGTTCTACCGTGGCGGTGCTGCGCATCTGTTCCCAGACGAGTGGGAGGGGTACCTCTCCGTGTTGGGCCCGGAGGCGCGCGGGGATGGCCTGCGCACATTCTCCGCGCCGGGGTTCGATCACGTCGCCCGATACCACGAGCTGTTGGCATCGGACGATCCCGCTGTGGCGCTCGAGGCCGCGCATGCGTGGACCACGTGGGAGAAGAACACCTCGCATCTGGTCAACAATCCCGACGATGGCGGTGACGCCGCGAGCGCGGATCCCGCCGAGGCCGACCGCTTCGCCCTGGCCTTCGCGCGGATCGAAAACCACTATTTCTTCCACGACGCGTTCCTCGCCGACCGGCCGCTGCTCGACGGGATGGACGCCATCGCCCACATCCCGGGCGTCATCGTGCACGGCCGTTACGACGTGGTGTGCCCGGTGACCAACGCGTTCGAACTGGCCGCCATGTGGCCCGCCGCCGAACTCCACATCTCCCCCGAGGCCGGCCACGCCATGGCCGAACCCATGACCACCCACCACTTGCTGACGGCGACGGACCGCTTCCGCCCGGACGCTTGACCCGGCGCGTCCCGCCGCGTCCTCCCGCCCGGGGTAAGGCGGGAATCCGGCCGCCTGAGCCGCGAGAAAAGCTGGTAATAGTGGGTTCATGACACCCGGCACGCACTGGGAAGTGGAGTCCACTTTCGATGTTTCGACCAGCGCCGACGTCCCCGACCTGACGCTCGGCGGGGACCTCGACGCGCGCACGGAGCAGGTCCACCACCTGTCCGCCACGTACTACGACGCGGAGGATCTGCGACTCACGAGAGCGAAGATCACCGTTCGCCGCCGCACCGGCGGCAAGGACGACGGATGGCACATCAAGCTCCCCGCCGTGGAGACCTCCGCAGGTTCCACAGGACGCACCGAATTGTCGTTCCCGCTCACCGATTCGACGGACGTGCCGGACGAGGTCCGCACCGCGGTATGGGGCTACGCCCGCCGCGATGAGCTGATCCCCATCGCGCGCATCGACAACGAGCGGCACGAGACCGTTCTCAAGCGCGGCGGCTCGCCGATGGTCGAGTTCTGCGATGACCACGTCCAAGGCACCCGGCTCGCGGACGGCGCGTCGATCTCGTGGCGCGAATGGGAACTCGAGCTCGTCGACTCCGAACGGGACGGCTCCGTCGACGTCCTGTCCCGGCTCTCGGCGGCGTGCCTCGGCGCCGGTGCGACCGCCTCGCCGCTCGCGTCGAAGCTCGCGAAAACCATCGGCCCCACAGATGACGCCGCGCCTCCGGCGTCATCGGCGGTGGCTTCCATGCTTCGTGCCGATGTCGAGAAATTGCTGTCCGGGGATGCCGGAGCGCGTCTCGGCCTGGAGGTCGGCATCCACGCGATGCGCACGTCCGCGCGCAATCTGCAGACGACGCTCAACGCGCACGCGAAGGAGCTGGCCGCGGCCCGCGAGGCGATCGACGACGAGCACTCCGACGGTCGTCCGGGTGCGCGGGAGGGCATCGATATCCCGGCGCTCGAACGCGAGCTCACAGAGCTCATCCGGATGCTTGGAAAATCGCGGGACGTGCAGGTCGTGCGCGCGCGGCTGCACGAGGTCGCCGAAGGCTACCCGCGTGATCTCGTCCCCGACTCGGTGCGCGAGCGGATCTTCTCCGAGCTCGACCACGAGGAGCAGCGCACCGCGAAGCGGGTGACGATGGGCCTCGAGAATCCGCGATACCTAGCGCTGCTCGACGCGCTCGACGAGGTGGTCGAGGCCGCAGGCGAGATGGAGGCGCCTACCGATGCCCAGCGCGTCCGTTCGGGCCGGACCAAGGAGATCGTTTCGTCCGGGAAGAAGGGGTTCGGCAAGGGTAGATCCGGGGCTCCGACGTCAGACCCCGTGGTCCAGGGCGCGCAGCGGCAGTTCAAGCGTTTCGACAAAGCGCGGGCCCGGGTCGAGGACGAGCTCGAATCGCTCAACCTGACTCTGGCGCAGCGCGAGGAGCTCACCCATACCCTGCGCAAGCGCAACAAGGCGCTGCGGCGCACGGCGGCGTCGATCAATTCGAAAGAGATGCCGCAGGTGGTCTCGCTCCGCTCGGCGAGCGAGCGGCTACACGACGTGCTCGGCGACGTACAGGACTCGGTGACGGCGCGGCAATGGATCCGGCGGATCTCGCGGCGCGCGGAGGCCGCGGGGGAACCGACCTTCGGGTTCGGGGTGCTGTTCGAGCACGAGCGATTCTCCTCCGAGCGCGCGCTTGAGGGTTTCGCCGACGAGGCGGCGACGGTGTCCGCGGCGTTCAAGGAAATGCAGGACTCGCAGCGCAAGCTTCGCGCGGCGAGGAATCAGAAGAAGCAGAAGCAGAAGCAGAAGAAAAAGTCGAAGGACAAGAAGTAGCCCGGCGGGGCGCTCCCGCCGGACAAGTCTCTAGTCCTCGTCTTCGTCCCACTTCTTGTTGCGTTCCTTGGCCGTTTCCAGCGCGTGGGCGGCGGCCTCGCGGCTCGAGTAAGGGCCCATGCGGTCGGTGTAGCCCTCCTGCTTGCCCTGGATAACCTCGCCGGTCTTGGTGTTGTAGTACCACTCGGTGTCGTTGCCGTTGTCTGCCATAAGATGTGGCTCCCTAATGTGCGCGTTCGGTCGGTGGCTGGTTCGGTCTCCCTGTCGAGGGTAGACGGATTGGCGAGCTCTAGGTGAAGAAGAAGCGGACGAGGTGGAAGAACACCGGCGCTGCGAAGACTAGCGAGTCGAGTCGGTCCATGATTCCACCGTGCCCGGGGATGATCGAACCGAAGTCCTTGACCCCGCGGTCGCGCTTGATCGAGGACATGACGAGCCCGCCGAAGAAGCCCATGAGACAACACGCGAACGAGATGGCCGCGGCCTGCCACGGCGCGAACGGGGTGATCCACCACAGCGCCGTGCCGAGGGCGGTGGCAGAGAGGACTCCACCGACGAAGCCCTCCCACGTCTTGTTCGGGCTCACCGCCGGCGCGATCGGGTGGCGGCCGAGGGTCTTGCCCCAGATGTATTGGAGCACGTCCGAGCCCTGGACGACGATAAACAGGAACAGCAGCAGCTGAGCCCCGGCCGCGCCGCCGGACCCCGCGGGCGCGTATTCGGCGAACTCGCGGCCGTGCTCCATAGCCGTGGGCAGGTTGATCACGGCGACGGTGTAGCTCACCGCGTAGACACACACCATGAGTGCCCACTGGGTGACGGCGGTGCGTCGCAGGAAGTTCTTCGTCTCGCCCGCGAGCGCGCTGCGCGTAGGCAGGAACAGGAACGCGTAGACCGGGATGAAGACGGCGAACATGCCGTACCAGTGCTGCCAGACGAAGAAATAGTGCAGCGGGGTGATGACGAAGAACACCCACACGAGCGTCTTGTGGTCTTTGCGATGCGTGGGCGAGATGGTGATGAATTCGCGCAGGCCGAGCCAGGACAACAGCAGGAACGCGAGCACGGCGACCGTCTCTCCCGCGAGCAGCGCGACGGCGATTCCGGTGATCATGAACCACCAGGCAGCGATGCGCTGGGTGAGGTTGGTGAGCAGGCCGGCGTTCTTCTCGCGGTCCAGCACGGCGTAGAGCACCGCCGTCACCGCCGAGGCGAGGACGAGGACGCCGTAGACCCCGCCGAGCAGGAGCCCGGTGCGCGCGTCGACGAGGCCGATCATCGCTTTTCCTCCTTCGGATCGGATGCGGAATCTTCGCCCGGTTCGGGCTCGTCATCCATGTCCGGGTCGAAGCTGCGCAGCGAGCGATTGATGATCGCCGTGGCGCGCCCGAGGAACTCCTCTTTCGACTCCTCCTCGCCCACCCCGATCGGCTCGTGGAAACGCACCGTGGACAGGTGTGGGACGGGGATCTTCACCCCCTTGGGCAAGATCCTGCCGAGGTTCGCCAGCGCGACGGGGATGACGGGGATCTCGGGGTTCTTGCGGGCCAGGTGATACAGGCCCGCCTGGAATCGCGCGAGCTTCTCGCCGGTGCCGCGGGTGCCCTCCGGAAAGATGATGAGCGAGTCTCCCGCCGAAAGCACCTCGTTCATCCCGTCGATCTGACTGGAGGAACGCCTCGCCCGGTCCGGGTGCTGGGGGGCTTCGCCCTCGCGAGCGCTCGAGCCGCCGCGTTCGACGAGGTAGGCGTTGAAGAACCCCTCGGCGGCTGCCCGTTTGAACCCGCTCGACCAGTAGTCGGCGGCCGCGACGGGGCGAACCCTGTTGCGCAGCCGGGGCGGCAGCGACGCCCACAGCGTGACGAAATCGAGGTGGCTCGAATGATTGGCGTAGAAGATGGCCTGGGTGGGCAGATCGACCGTCGAACCGTCGCGCACCTCGCCGTTCGCGGCGAACTCGGGTTTGGCCCCGGCGATCGCGGCCACTGCCGCGGCGACGACCGAGCGCGCGCCGGACATTGCGATTCCGGATGAACGCGAGTGTGCCCGGCTCATGCGGACTCCCCCTCCGCCGTCATACGTCGTGCCACGAGCCGCAGCCGGACGATAACCGTGGCCACCGAGCCGGCGACGACCACCACGAGGGCAACCGCGAACACCGTGCCCTCCTCGAACGGCAACGTCGGTTCGGCGAGCGAGACCAGCGCCGCGGCGACAATCACCCACATGCGCGCCGGCTTGGCCATCGGCCCGTGGAAGAAATTGCCGGTACCGTTCGCCGCGCCGAGGCTGCGCACGTACGCGGTGAGAACGGCGGCGATCGCCGCGGACCACCCGAGGACAACTCCTACATCCGTAGTGCCGACGATCCACGCCCCGGCTGTGGCGTAACCGGCCGCGGCGAAGACGAGCACGTCGGACAGCCTGTCGGGCACCTCGTTGTAGAGGTCTCCCACCGGCGAATGCATACCCTTCTCGACGGCCAGCATCCCGTCGAGCATGTTCGCCAGCAGGCGCAGCGGCAGCAGCACCGCGACGGCCACGAGAAGAACCGAGCGCACGGGAGTGCCCACGTGCGCGGACGCGACGAGCAGCGCGGCCCCGAACGCGGCGAAGACCACCGAAAGCACCGAGATCTGGTTGGGGGTGAGCCCGGCGCCGGCCATCGCGTCCGCCGCGCGCGCCGCCCAGCCCGTGCTGCGCTGCGGGATGTCTCGCCGCTGCGTACCGCGCGGGATCGCTCCCGCGCCCTCCACCGATTCCGGTCCCGACATGAGGGCCCCTTCCCCGTTGCGAATGCTGCTCACGGCCGCACTCGATGCATCACACTGTATAAAGTTCCGGTCCGCGTCGGGCGCTTCTCCGCGCGGCCACGATCTTCAGAGGGAACTTTTCGCCGAAATGTTCCCTCTCATTGGTCAGTGGGTAATGACGTCGGAGTCAGTCGAGTTCGGGAGGAAATGATCATGGGCGCACGAATGGATCATGCGGTGGCTGCCGGGTGGGGGTTCGCGGAGGCGACCGCGTTCTTTATCGTCCCGGACGTGTGGCTGAGCAAGGTCGCGTTGCGGCATCCGCGCAGGTCGATGGAGACGACGTTGTCCGCGCTCGGCGGCGCGCTCGTCGGCGGCGTGCTCACCTACCGCTGGGGTGCGAAGGTCCCGGCGGACGAGAGTTCCGCGATGTTGCAGCGCCTGCCCGCGATCAGCGAAACGATGATCGCCACGGCCGAACGCGACCTGGTCGCCAAGGGCGATCTCGCGGTGCTCGTCGGGCCGACCAAGGGCGTGCCCTACAAGATCTTCGCCCGCACCTCGGGGCTGCAGGGGCGGTCGCTCCCGGCGTTTCTGGCGTGGTCCGTGCCGGCGCGGATGACTCGGTTCGTCCTCGTCCCGGGCGCGAGCCACCTGGCGCACACGGCAGGTAAGAAGCTCTTCCCCGGCCAGATTTCCTGGCTGGCGCCGACGGTGTACTGGGCAGGCTGGACGGCGTTCTACGTGTGGTACTTCCGCACGGTCGGCCGCGATTAGCTCGCGGCGTCGGGAACGGATTCCGCGTGCTCGTCCGCTGTGTTTTCGGAGGGCTCCTCGGCCGAGAACTCCACCCGGCGTGTATCCCGATCGGCCACTGCGACGAACACAGTCGCCGTCATCCCCTCGGACACTGGCCCGGTGCACGGCGCGAACACGGGCGGCTGCGCGAGAAACACCTCCCCCGGGCGCTCCTTCGCCTCGGGCGTCTTCGGTTCCGTGCTCGAGCGCAGCACATACACCGCAAGCGGGGCGCCGACGAACTCCTCAAGCGCAACCGCCTCGGCAAGGTCGACGCAGGCGCGGTCCACCGATGACGCTGTGCGCGAAGAGCTGTTCATGACCTCCGGCAACGTCTCCATCGCGCCGCGGACCCACCCTGGAACCTCGGTGCCCGCCGTCAGCGCGAGGCAGATCTCGGTGGCGAAGCGGTCGACCAGCCGGCGCAGCGGCGCGGTGACGTGCGCGTACGGCCCGCCAATCCCGGCGTGGTCCCGCTCCTTGGGATTCTGCCCGTCGAACGCTGCGTAGTCGGCGCCTCTCAGCGCCGCGGTGGACGCGCGCATCATCGCCAGGCCACGCGAGTTGTTGACGTCGACGGAATCGAGGAACTCCCCGAGGGACTGCTCCTGCGGCCACTCGAGTTGCAGCGCCGCCGCGGTGCGCCGCAGATTCGTTAGCGTCTCCTCGTCCGCGGGCGGAAGGGTGCGCAGCACGCCGCACTTCCCGTCGAGCATGATCGCTGCCGCGCACCTGCCCACGAGCAGCGAGATCTGCGCATTCCACTCGTCGGCCTCGGTGCGCTGCTCGATACGCAGCTCCCAATGCCCGGCGCCGCCCTCGATGTCCTGGGCGGGAATCCGCAGGTTGACGGCGCCGGCGCGCACTCCCGCGGCCCGCAGCGCGCGCCCGGCGGCGGGCAGCTCGGCGATCGGTTCGGCGAGCGTGCCCTCGTCTGCGGCGGCCTGGACCTCGGCGTAGGTGAAACGCTCGCGTGAGCGCACCGTCGCCCGCTGCACGTCGGTCGACAGCACGCGCGCCTCCTCGTCGATCTCCACGCGCCACAGCACGGCCGCGCGGGCCTCGCCGGGCAGAAGCGAGCCCGCGGCCTCGCTGAGTTCGCGCGGGTGCAGTGGCACCGATCCGTCGGGCAGGTAGATGGTCTGCCCACGGCGCAGAGACTCGGCCTCCATCGCACCGCCGGGCGGCACCAGCGCCCCGACGTCAGCAATCGCGTAATAGACCACCCAGCCGCCGGATCGGGCTTCGATGCGCACCGCCTGGTCCAGGTCCATCGACCCCGGCGGGTCGATCGTCACGAGCGCGAGGTCGGAAAAGTCCGTCCGCTCGCCGGCGAAGAGATCCCGCGCGGCCACTGCCTCGGCCCGCACGTCTGAGGGGAACGCATCGTCCCCGGAGGGAGGCAGCTCGAACTCGGTCCTGATGGGAGCGAAATCCAGATCGCGGGAGGTCATCCACATGCCCGCAATGATAGGCGCGAAATGCCCGCGGCACGTGGGAAGAACGAGTCGGCCGATAAGCCGGATTTTGTGGCCCTCGCTCGCGCGAGGCGACGACCATCCATCTGGGCACACCGTCGCCGGGTACCTCGAGCAATCCACCCGCGCACTCGGGCGAGCAGCCCTCGACCATGCGCGCAGCCGCACCGTCTGGTGCGGCCTTCGATCTTGCTCCGGGCGGGGTTTACCGAGCCGCTGCGGTCACCCGCAGCGCTGGTGCGCTCTTACCGCACCGTTTCACCCTCACCGCCGTCCACGAGGGGCGGCGGCGGTCTATTTTCTGTGGCACTGTCCCGCGGGTCACCCCGGGTTGCCGTTAGCAACCGCCCTGCTCTTCGGAGTCCGGACTTTCCTCGACTCCGGCCTGCCGGCAGCTGCCGGCGGTTCCGAAAGTCGCGGCCGTCTGGCCGACTCGTTCCGTGCAGAATTCTAGAGGTTCCCCGCACCGAATTGCATAATGGCCGGGCCGATCGCTTACTCGATCCCCTCGAGGTGCGCGGTGGAATTGACCAGGTGCACGCTTGCCTGCCCGTCGCTGTAGCGCCGCAATTCGGATACCTGCGACAGATCCAGGTGTAGGCGATAGGCGAATTCGGGCCCGCCTGCGAGTGCCTGCTGGAGCACCAGCTTGATGGGCGTGACGTGGCTGACGACCACGAGTGTCCCGCCCTCTGCCTGCTTCGTCCACCTGTCGACCGTGGGCAGCACCCGCGCGGCGACCTCGTCGAAGGATTCCCCTCCGGGGGCCGCAAGCGCCGGACTACCGATCCAGGACCTGTGATGTTCAGGGTCTCTATCGGCCGCCTCGCCGAAGGTCAGCCCTTCCCATTCGCCGAAATCCGTCTCGATCAAGCCCTGATCGACCGACACTTCTACACCCGTAGAGTCAGCAAGCCGCGTGGCCGTGGCGAGACACCGAGAAAGCGGCGAGGAAACGATCGCCCGGATATCGCTTCCTCCGGCGTCATTTGTGGTCATTTTCTGGATGACGGCGGACGTCGCCTCCGCCTGGCGCTCGCCCAACTCGGTGAGTTCCGGGTCGCCGTGTCCGGAAAAACGCCGGTCGATCGACATCGGTGTCTGTCCGTGACGCACGAGCAGGATCCGGGTCATTGTCGCCGATCCAGCCACCCATCCGGCCGAATGCTTGACGCCCGAACGAGCCTCGGCGGCACCGGTACTCACTGTGCCCCCTTGGGGCGTACGAGGATCGCGCCGCATTCAGGGCAGTGGATGATGGTGCCCGCCGGGGTATCGTGAAACGCGGCGATGGTCGCGCGGTCGAGCTCCATCTGGCAGGCGCCGCAGCGGTGTGGATGAAGCTCGCCTGCCCCGGCGCCGCGCTCGGCTGCGATGCGTTCGTACTCGGCCATGAGTTCGCCGGAGACCTGCGCGGCCAGGGCTGCGCGGCGGCTCTGCGCGGATTCGAGGGATGCACCGACGTCGTGGATAGCGTGGAGCCGAGCTATCTCGGCAGTGGCGATCTTCGAATCGAGCTGATCGAGCATCGCCCCGTGATGCGCGACATCGGCCTCTCCCGCCTCGCGCGCGGTCTCGAGATCGCCCAGCTGGGCCTTCAATTCCTCGGTCAGCCTGGCCACGGCTCCCTTCTCGTGGGCGGCGTCGCGGCGCGCGCTCGCCGTCGGCAGTGAAGCCTCGTCGGTGGCCGCAGCCTCGGCTGCTCGCTTATCAAGGTCGGCGAGCTCGGAGAGCATCTTCTTGTGGGCGCGCTCGGCGTCCTCGAGGCGGATGCGAGCGCGGGCCGCTCCGCCCGCCGCGCTGCGCCGCTGTTCACGCAGCTCGTCGAGGCTCTCCTGCTCGGGAAGATGCTTGTCCTTGTGCCGCAGCCCCGCGATCCGCGCGTCGAGTTCGGCGATTTCGACGAGATGACGTTGTTCGTCTACCGGTGCTTGCATCTTGTCTCCTCGACATCGTTGACGTGCGAAAGCCCTGGGCCCCTTCGAATCGAGGTTACTTGGGGCTGGGCGCGTGAACGGTCCACGGGTCGGTTCGCCTGCCCAGGACCGTAGCCTCCACTCCGACGCGGTCGCGCAGCAGCTCTGCCGCCTGCGCGCACCACGGGAACTCGGCGGCCCAGTGGGGCACGTCGATCACCGCAGGCGGGCCGAGCCGAAGGTGCTCGTCGACCGGGTGATGACGCAGGTCGCCCGTGACGAACAGGTCCGCACCGGCCGCGCGGGCCGCGCCCAACATCGAATCGCCCGCGCCCGAGCACACCGCGACCCTGCGGACCAGCATGTCGGGATCGCCCGCGGCGCGCAGCCCGCCCACTGTCGCGGGCAGCCAGGCGGCGAAATCGCAGGTCAGGTCCGCGAGCGTGCGCGGTTCGGGGAGCTCGCACACCCTGCCGAGCCCCGCCGATGTCGTGTCCGCAGGGCCGACTGCGTGCGAGGAGAGGATGTCGTAGGCGGGAACCTCGTAGGGGTGCGCGGCGAACAGAGCGGCGCGCACCTTCTCGCGAATCGCCGCGGGCGCGATGAACTCGGCGTGGATCTCGGTAAGCTTCTCGGGCTCGCCGACCGCCCCGATCGTCGGGTTCGTGCCGTCGCCGGGGAGGAACTGCCCCCTGCCAGAGTGTGTGAACGCGCAACCGCTGTATCCGTCGAACTCACCCGCACCTGCGGCGAACACGCCGTCGAGCACGGTGTCGATGTCCTCGGGTGGGCACGTGAACATCCATTTGTCGACGGTGGATGGGACCTGGGGTTTGAGCGGCACGCCGGCGGGAAGGCCGAGCGTTTCGCACAGCGCGTCGTTGACGCCGGGCCGCGCCGAATCGGCGTTGGTGTGCGCTGCGAACAACGCGCAACCGGACGCGATGAGCTTGTGCAGCAGCCTTCCCTTCGGGGTGGTCGCGGCGACGGAGTTGACCCCGCGCATGAGCGGCGGGTGGTGGACGAGCAGCAACGAGGCGCCGGCGGCGATGGCGTCGTCGACGATCTCGTCGGTCGCGTCCACCGCGATGGCCACCGTGTCGACGTGGTCGGCCGGGTCGCCGGCGACGAGCCCGACGGCGTCCCAGGATTCGGCCAGCGCCGGCGGGTAGGCGTCCTCGAGCACCGCGATCACCTCGGCCAACGTCGGGGTGCCTGTCGCGTTCGCGCCTGTCGCCTCGTGTGCACCACTCATTCGCAGCTCTCCTTCACTCACCACTTCGTCGCTCACCGTGTCATCTCGCCTGGCTCACGTCGCCCTCGGCACCGCGCCAGGCCGCTATCAGCCGTTCTACCTGCTCCGGCGGGCGGACGGCCAGCCGGAAGTATCCGGGACCGACAGCGCCGCCCGGAGTTTCGCGCTGCGCGAGTCCGGGAAAGGATTCGCAGCGCCGCACGGCGATGCCGTGGGAGATGAGCGCCGAATGGAAGTCCGCCGTGCGGACGCCGTGCGGCGCCGTCACCAAGAAGAACGGCGCCTGCGGATCGGCGACGATCCCGATACCGGCGGCGGCCAACTCGCGAGCCATCTCGTCGCGCTCGGCGTGCATACGCGCCCGTTCGGCGGCCACCCAGTCCTCGCCCGCCTCGCTCGTGGCGACGCCGAGGGCACGCAATTGCGGCGTGCCGAGGTGCCAGTGCCCCTGGCGCGCGGCGAGCCGTTCGAGCAGGCGCGGATCGCCGACCGCGTAGCCGACGCGCAGGCCCGCGAGCGACCAGGTCTTGGTGAGCGAGCGCAGCACGACCACCCCGGGAACGCGCGCGCCGGCGAGCGAATAAGGCTCCCCGGCGGCGGTCATGTCCATGAAGGCCTCGTCGACGACGAGCGCCTCCGCGCCCGCGCCGAAGTCGAGAATCTCCGCGGGTGAATACAGGCGCGAGGTGGGGTTGCACGGGTTGCCGAGAACGAGCGCGGTGCCCGGTTCCAGCGCGGCCGACGGCGAAAGGTCGAACGGCGAATCGAGGGTGATCGAATGCACCGGGAGTCCGGCCTTGCGCCCCTGATGCAGCGGCTCGGTGAAACTCGGCATCACGCAGGTCAGCGACGCCATTCCGAGCGCGGGCAGCAGCGCGAACCCTTCGGCGCCGCCGGCGAGCAGGAGGACCTCCTCATCGGTGACGCCGTGGCGCCGCGCGATCTGTGCCCGCACCCGCTCGGCCTCGTCCGCGCTCGGATAGGCGGCGATGTCCTCTACCGCCCCGAGCAGCGCTTCGCGCATCAATGACGGCGGACGCGCCGCGCGCACATTGACGGCGAAATCCAGGCAACCGGGGAACAGTTCCCGGTCGCCGTGAAATTCGGGGGCCGACGGAGCGGGCGAGATATCTGCCACGATTTTCCAGCCTACTGTGCCTCGCCGCGGAGGCAGGGGACGTCGGTAAGCTGTGATTCGATGACCTCGAATCGTGCCGAAATGGAAGGTGCCGAAGGTATGTCCGATCCGTATCGCGTGGTGTTCGTGTGCACAGGGAATATCTGCCGCTCACCGATGGCGGAGGTGATGGCCCGAGCCGCCATCAACGATGCCGGACTCGGCGCGAATGTGTCGGTCGAAAGCGCCGGCACCGGCGGCTGGCACACCGGAGAAGGCATGGACCCTCGTGCCGCCGCCGAACTCGAAGGCCTCGGCCTGGATTCGACGCACGCCGCCCAGCAGGTCTCCGAGCGTCTGCTCGGCGCGGACCTGCTCGTGGCGCTCGACTCCGGCCATGCGCGCTCGCTGCGCCATTCCGGCGCCGACCCGGAGCGAATTCGGCTGCTACGCGAATTCGATCCGGACGCCCATGGTGTGGATGTCGCAGATCCCTACTACGGTTCGCCACGCGATTTCGCCACCGTCCGCCGTCAGATATCGGCTGCTCTTCCGGGGCTGGTAGACGCCATTCGCCAAGAGGTCTGACGGTTGCCTGACGTCGCCCTGGTCGACGCGGCGGCGCCGGCCGCACCAGAGCTCGCCGCGACTTCTTCGGCGCGGCGGGCACGGGTTACCGTAGAGGTGTGAACCTCAAGCGTGTCCTCACTCCCGGCTGGTTGCTCGGCATCATCGCCGTGATCGCTTTCGCCGTGGCGTGTTTCATGCTGTTGGCGCCGTGGCAGCTCGGCAAGAACGACAGCCTCAATGCGCGCAACGACCGTCTCGTCGAAGCGAGCGAGGCCGATCCCGTTCCCGTCGACGAGGCGCTAGATGCCGAGGACCCGGCGAGCTTCGAATGGCATTTCGTCTCCACCACGGGCCGATTCGACGATGATCCGCAGCACCAGATCCTCGTTCGCCTTCGCCCGGTCGACGGCAATCAGGTCTACCAGGTACTCAGCCCGTTCGAGACCAACGACGGTCGAACGCTGCTGCTCAATCGCGGGTGGGTCCCGGTAGGAGCGGCGGGCGCGATCGGCGACATCCCCCCTGTGCCCGGCGGCGAGGTGGAGATCACCGCGCGCTTCCGCCAGGCGGAGCCGCAGCCTGCCGAGCCCACCGAGATCCGCGGCGTCGACACGGTGAAGACCTTCAACGTCAACGAGATCTCCGCGCTTCCACAATTCGCCGATGTCGACCTCGCCCCGCAATACCTGCAGCTCAACGGCGGCCAGCCTGGCGCGCTCGGCGCCATCCCGACACCGGCCATCGAAAGCGGGCCGTATCTGTCCTACGGCCTCCAATGGATCGCGTTCGGCATTCTCGCACCGGCAGCGCTGATCTACTTCGTGGCGTCGGAGCTGCGCAATCGCCGCGGCCGCTCGCTGCTTCCGCGCCCCGACCGGGAGCGGCCCGCCGCGAATACCTCGCCCGCCGCCGCATCGACACCGGCCGACTCGGGCGGCGGCACGCCGGCACCCGGCGAGAACGCCACCTCCGAGCGGACGTCTCCGCAGGACGAGGGCGCGGTACTCGCGGACCGCTACGGAGGCGAACGAATTCGCGCAGAGCAGAGGCGAGCGCGCAGGAATCGCAGCCGAATCTAGTCCGGTTCGCTTCGGCGGGCCACGCCGGCAACCATGAGGCAGACACAAGCGACAACCACGGTGCCGTCCTGCACGCGGCGCTCGAGTGCGACGACCCGCGGGATGTCCGCCGCCCGCACGGGCGCCGCGCCCGCGTTGAGTAGCCCGCGGAATTCGACCCCGTACGCATACGGGGTGCGCCCACCGAGTTCGACTCCGAGCGCTCCCGCCGCTGTCGATTCGACAACCCCCGCGTTCGGACTGGGGTGCCCTCGCGCATCGCGCGCCCACGCACCGGCGGCCTCGAATATGCGCCCACCGACGGACGGCGCCATCGCGATCGTTGCGAGCCCCGCGAGCCGCGCCGGCACCCAGTTGAGCACGTCGTCGAGCCGGGCCGCGGCCCAGCCGAAGTTCTCGTAGCGCTCGCTGCGGTGTCCCACCATCGCGTCGAGCGTGTTCGCCGCACGGTAGGCGAGGATCCCAGGCGCCCCGGCCACGGCGCCCCACATCACGGGCGCAACGTGAGCGTCGGCAGTGTTCTCCGCGACGGACTCGACGGTCGCCCGCGCCAACTCCTGCGCATCGAGCAGGTACGGCTCCCTTCCGCAGAGCCACGGCAACCACTCGCGGGCGGTGTCGTCGTCCCCCGTCGCCAGCGCGTCGCCGATAGTCCCCGCGACGCGGAGCAGTGAGGTCCCACCCAGGCTCACCCACGTCGCGGCGGCGGTGACAAGGATGTCCGCCGCAATGCGAGCCACTGGATGACGTCGCAGCGCGCGATCGGCGAGTCGGCCGGAGGCGACAGCGAGCGACGCGGCCCCGCCGACCATCCCGGCGACAAAGACGATCCCGGCTGCACGCGAGCTCGTCGGCGCGGCGCCACGGCGATTGAGCGCGCGTTCGCCTCCCTGGGCCACGGCCCCGAATCCCGCTACCGGGTGCCAACGCTCGGGGTCCGCGAACATCCGGTCCGCGGCGAAGCCGAGGGAGAGGCCCGCCGCGCGGGTAAGGAGGTCCGACGTCATACAGCGAATCGTAGCGGGGAGCGTACGGGCGCCTATGTCCGCTGTGCCAGTCCCGGGTGGCCCGTGGGCAGCGCCATGTGGACGCGGAGGACGTCGTCGGCGAGGAGCGCGAAACCGACGAGGCGGCGAAACTCGGGAAGAGCCGGGTGCTTGTCGGCCTCCGCTGCGGATAGCTTGTGCCCGAAGTCCGCGGTGTCCGGATGCTCGGTAGCCGCGTCGACGAGCGTGCACACCGGATACCCCTCCCCCTCGACGTAACCGATTCTGCAGCCGAACGTCGTGCGATCGGCGGAGCCCTCGTCCCAGGACTCGGAGAAAATCGCATCGATCCACATCTCGGGCCACCCGGTGGCGGGCTCGGCGCACGGGTGCAAGGAGGCGAAGTACGCGGCGTGGGCAATCCCGTCGCCGAGGACGAACCGCGTGAGCATGGTCGTGAGCGAACCGCAGTCGACGCAGACGTCCTTCGAAATGCGGGTGGCGAACTCGTGATCGAGTGTGAGTTCGGGGTCGGAGGTTCCGAAGACATCGCTGTGGTCGGCGCTGTCCGTGGTTCGGGATGCCTCGCAGGTCGGGCCGAAGTGGAGCTGTGTCATGCACACGAGCATGGCACAGGGTGACCTAACTTGTCATGGGTTTAGGAAAGCAGAATTAGCGGACCCTAAATTAGGGCCGGGAAGAAAAACGCCCGCCCAGAAAACTGGACGGGCGTTCAAAAATGTGCGCGCAGAGGGATTTGAACCCCCGACCGCTGGTGTGTAAGACCAGTACTCTAACCGCTGAGTTATACGCGCCTATCCGCACCGATGGCGCGGCATGCAGGATGACGATACCGCATCGTGCGCGGTAGCCGTAAACGCGGCACCGCTAGCGCTTGGGAACGCTTCCCTTGCGCAGTGCGAGCCGAGCTCCTGCCCATTCGCCGAGGCCGCCGGTCTTCGTTTGCATCATGCCGGCGGTCTGGGCGGATTCGGCGATGACGGCGGGCTCCACGTGCCCATCGAGGCCGGTCTTCGGGGTGAATACCCACACGCAGCCAACATCGGACAGTGGGCCCATGACATCCATGAGGCGGTCGACAAGGTCTCCGTCGCCCTGTCGCCACCACAAAAGAACCACATCGACGACCTCGTCAGTGTCGTCTTCAAGCAAGACGGAGCCGATGAGATCCTCCACGGCTTCGCTCAATGCCGGGTCACAGTCTTCGTCCCAACCGACTTCCTGGACCAGCATTCCCTTCTTGAGTTCGAGATTCTGCACGTCGACCGCGGTGGCGTCTTGAGTGGTGCCTTCGGGGTCTGCCGAAGCGACCAAGTTTCTTTCCTCCTCATGTGAGTGCGTCCCAGCATTGCCGGGTTGCGCTGTTTCCTTCAACACTACTGTGTCAACTTATCGCCTCGGATAGCAATGTAGAAGGTACGTAGCCCAGATTTCCTGGATTTTCCCGACTCACATGGCGCCGGACCACCGCTCTTGACACGCGTCGTTGTGATCCGCGCTACCGTGGAACGTGAGCAAACTGTCACGTATTTGCTTCACCGTTCCGTACCGGATGTCGCCATCCCCGCGAGTTCGACGGCGCGGTGAGTTCCCCTGCAGGTATGCCACCTACTTATTTGCAGAGATCGGCGTCGAATACACCACTTCGATACCGGATGACCGCACCAAGGAGATTCAATGAGCCCGAATACCGGCGAGGACGCCGTCGTTTCCGGCGCGCACAGCGCCAATGTCCCCATCCTCCGCGAAGGCGTTGCCTCGTACCTCGCCGACTCGGACCCTGAGGAAACCCAGGAGTGGATGGACTCGCTCGATGGGCTCTTAGCCGAGGCGGGCCCCGAGCGCGCTCGCTACCTGATGCTTCGACTCCTAGAGCGAGCCTCGAAGCAACGCGTAGCCCTACCCGCATTGACGAGCTCGGACTACGTCAACACGATCCCGACATCGCAAGAGCCCGAGTTCCCCGGAGATGAGACGATCGAGCGCCGGTACCGCAAATGGGTGCGTTGGAACGCGGCGATCATGGTCCACCGTGCCCAGCGCCCCGGGATTGGGGTCGGCGGGCATATCTCCACCTATGCAGGCGCCGCGCCTCTCTACGAGGTGGGTTATAACTACTTCTTCCGCGGCAAGGACCATCCAGGCGGCGGGGACCAGGTCTTCTTCCAGGGACACGCCTCACCCGGCATGTACGCCAGGGCATTTCTCGAGGGTCGCCTTACCGAGGAACAGCTCGACGGTTTCCGCCAGGAGAAGTCCCAGGCCGGACACGCCCTCCCCTCATATCCCCACCCAAGGTGTCTCCCGGAATTCTGGGAGTACCCCACGGTCTCCATGGGCATCGGCCCGATGAACGCGATTTTCCAGGCACGATTCAACAAATACCTCGCCAATCGCGGCATCAAGGACACTTCCGACCAGCACGTGTGGGCGTTCCTCGGCGACGGGGAGATGGACGAGCCCGAATCGCGCGGCGCCCTCGCGATCGCAGCCAACGACGCGCTCGACAACCTCACGTTCGTCATCAACTGCAACCTGCAGCGGCTCGACGGCCCCGTGCGCGGTAATGGCCAGATCATTCAAGAACTCGAGTCCTACTTCCGCGGAGCCGGCTGGAACGTCATCAAGGTGATCTGGGGCCGCAACTGGGACACCCTGTTCGCGATGGACACCGAGAACGCCCTCGTGGACCTCATGAACAATGTCTCCGACGGCGACTACCAAACGATTCGCGCCAACGACGGCAAGTACCTTCGCGAGAACTTCTTCAATCGTGACCCGCGTACGGCGAAAATGGTCGAGGACTGGACGGACGACGAGCTCTGGGCACTCAAGCGCGGTGGCCACGACTATCGAAAGATCTACGCGGCATACAAGGCTGCACTGGAACACAAGGGCCAGCCGACCGTGATCCTCGCGCACACGATCAAGGGGTACGGCCTCGGAACCAATTTCGAGGGCCGCAACGCGACCCACCAGATGAAAAAGCTCACGCTCGATGACCTCAAGAATTTCCGCGACAAGCAGGAAATCCCGATAACCGACGAAGAGCTCGAGCGGGATCCATACCTGCCGCCCTACTACAAGCCCGAGCCTGATTCGACCGAAATAAAGTATCTGCTCGAACGCCGGAAGGAACTCGGTGGATTCGTACCCGAGCGCCGCCACACGTTTACCCCGCTCACCGTTCCCGGGATCGACAAACTCAAGAAGATGCGACAGGGTTCGGGTAACCAGGAAGTCGCCACAACGATGGCGTCCGTACGGATCCTCAAGGAGTTGATGCGCGATCCGGAACTGAAGAAGCGGTTCGTCCCGATCATTCCGGACGAGGCCAGGACGTTCGGAATGGACTCGTGGTTCCCGACGCTGAAGATCTACAACCCACACGGCCAGAACTACACCTCGGTCGACCATGACCTGATGCTTTCGTACAAGGAGTCCACTTCTGGACAAATCATGCATGAGGGCATTAACGAAGCGGGCTCAGTTTCCGAATTCACCGCTGCCGGTACCGCCTACGCCACTCATGGCGAACCGATGATTCCCGTGTACATCTTCTATTCGATGTTCGGATTCCAGCGCACAGGGGACTTTATTTGGGCGGCCTCCGACCAGCTCGCCCGCGGGTTCTTTCTCGGCGCGACGGCGGGCCGGACCACGCTCACCGGCGAAGGCCTCCAGCACATGGATGGCCATTCGCAGCTATTGGCGGCAACCAATCCCGCGATCGTTGCCTATGACCCCGCTTTCGGTTTCGAGCTTGCCCACATTTTCCATGCCGGAATCGAGCGCATGTATGGCCCAGGATCCGAGGTCGAACCGGAGCAGGGAGTCGAGCCGGTTCCTCACGACGAAGATCGCAATGTCTCCTACTACATCACTCTGTATAACGAGCCTGCCACGCAGCCGGCCGAACCCGAAGATCTCGATGTCGACGCACTTCTTCGCGGCCTCTACTTGTTCCGGAAGGCCGAGAACTCCGGCCTGGAAGCCGATATCCTCGCCTCCGGCGTCGGCATGTACGCCGCCATGCGAGCTCAGGAAATTCTCGCGGAGGATCACGGCGTAGCAGCAAATCTGTGGTCGGCGACCTCGTGGAACGAACTCGCGAAGAACGGCCTCGCCTGTGATCGATACGCCCTCCGGAACCCTGAGGGAGAAGCCCAGGTACCGTTTGTCACGTCCCAGCTGGAGGAAGGCGCGGGTCCGGTCATCGCGGTGAGCGACTTCCAGCGAGCGGTGCCCGAACAGATCCGTGGGTTCATCCCCAGGGCCTATTACACCCTCGGCACAGACGGATTCGGTTTCTCCGACACCCGTCCAGCTGCACGTCGCTTCTTCAACACCGACGCGGAATCCATCGTCATCGCCGTTCTTCGCGGGTTGTACAAGGAGGGCACAATCGGACATGATCAGCTCGTTCAGGCAACACGCGACCTCGAAATCGATAGCGTAGATGCCGCACCCGAGCAGACATCCGACCCTGGAGTGGCGTGATATTCGAGTTGGACTCGATCGACCCGGCCGACAACTCGGCCGCGAATGAGAACTCGGCCGCGCGCGCTAGCGGCTCATCGAAAACCGAGACGAAGTCCGTTCGTCGAAGGAAATCCGATGAGTCGCCGCGTACGCGGCCGATCTCCGACGCGCTTCTTCGGCGCTTCACACGATATTCCGGCCGCCTATCCACTGAAGCGGTGCACTGGCTCGAAACCCAGCTGACCTTCTTCCAAGTACTGCCGGCGGACCAGAAGGCACAGATTCATCTAATCATCCAGAGCGCAATCCGGGACTTCGCCGCCTGGACGAAGAATCCCGACGCGGAACTGTCCGATACGATCGCGGCCTTCAAGCTTCTGCCCGGCGAATCCGGCAGCTCCCTTTCGCTCCAGGAAACGGTCCAACTCGTTCGATCGACGCTCGACTACTTCGAGTTGGTCCTTCCCCGTGTTTCACATAACGAGGGACAAAGAAATGCCACGATCACGGCGCTGCTTCGATACGGTCGCGAACTCGGGTTCACCGCCGCCGCCGTATATGCAGCGGCAGCGGAGAACCGCGGCTCCTGGGACACACGCATGGAAGCCATGCTTGTCGATGCGATCATTCGCGGAGACGATATGGCTGACCTCAACTCTGGTTCGGCGGCCCTGAACTGGGATACGACCCAGCCGCTGACCGTCATTGTCGGGTTGCCGAAGGCCAACCTCGGCATCACCGCCGTCAACGACATCCACCTGGCCGCAACGGCCGACGACCGGCAAGCTCTTGCCGTGGTGCAGGGCGCCCGCTTCGTCGTGGTCTTGTCCGGGTCGCTTCCTGCGGCCACAATGATTCCGCAGCGCATTCTCGAGACCTTTGCCGATGGCCCGGTTGTCCTCGGCCCGACAGTAAACAATCTCTCTCAAGCCCCCCAGAGCGCGGCCGAAGCGATCAAGAGCTTCGAAGCGGTCGCCGCGTGGCCAAATGCTCCGCGCCCTGTTTCTGCCGTAGACCTATTGCCCGAAAGAATTCTGGCCGGAGACGAAACGGCAAGACGCACTCTTGTCGATACGGTAGTAGGTCCTCTTCGCGCGGCCGATGCGTCTGTCGAAGAGACGCTCCACGCATATATCGAGCATGGTGGCCAGGTTGAGGCATGCGCACGCGAGTTGTTCGTTCACCCCAACACAGTCCGCTATCGCCTTAGACGTGTTGCCCAAATCACACAGTACGACCCCCTCCGGCCCCGCGACTCCTTTGTCCTGCGGATTGCCCTGACTCTGGGGCGCCTGGCGCCCCACTCGTCACACTGATTTACATAAATCTCATTCTTGTAGTTCGTGTAACGAAAATTCTTTGATAACAGATAGGGCACGACATACCAGCAGTATTGTGGGATCCCTACAAATTTTGAGTGCGCATTCTGGTTAGCAAAACATCAGCATCGACTATGGATCGGGTGTTTGCTTTAACACGTGCTTTCATTCAACGCCCCCGGACAAGGCTCGCAGAAGCCTGGGATGCTCGCCGACTGGCTAGAGCGTCCCGGAGCTCGCGCCCGCCTTGAGCAATGGTCCGCCGCCAGCGGTCTCGACCTCGTCACGCTCGGTACAACCGCGTCGAAGGACGAGATCCGCGACACTGCCGTGACGCAGCCTCTCGTGGTTGCCGCAGCGCTTCTCGCGGCAGCGGAACTTCGAGATCGCGGCCTCTTGCCCGAAGCAGAAGTTTCGCCAGCAGACGATCGCCACCGCGACACCGTGGTCGCCGGACATTCCATTGGCGAACTCGCCGCTCTCGCAATGGCCGGCGTCATCTCCGATGACGACGCCGTGCTGCTTGCCGCCATCCGTGGTTCGGCGATGGCCAAGGCGTGCGCCGATCACGACACCTCGATGGTCGCCGTGCTCGGGGGCCGTGAGAACGAGGTGCGCACAGCAATTGCCGACGCAGGCCTCTACCCCGCGAACATCAATGCCTCCGGCCAGATCGTCGCCGCTGGCGACGCTGCGGCGTGCGCCGCACTGTCGGAGAATCCCCCAACGCGCGCGAAGGTAAGGCAGCTCGAGGTGGCAGGCGCTTTCCATACGCCGTTCATGCAATCCGCCGTCGAGGAGTTCGCAACGGCAGCAGCGGCAGTAACGGTGTCCGATCCGGAATGCACCCTGTTGTCCAACGTCGACGGACAGGCTGTGAGTTCCGGCCACGAGGCCCTCGACCGGGTCGTCTCGCAGGTGACCTCCCCCGTGCGATGGGACCTGTGCTCGCAAACGCAGACAGAGCTCGGCGTGTCGGCGTTCATCGAACTCCCTCCCTCCGGTGCACTCGCCGGCATCGCAAAACGCCAGATGCGCGGCGTCGACCGGCTCGCGATGCAGGGCCCGGACGACCTGGATTCCGCGAACAGTCTCGCGATGTCCGCGTCGGCTAGTCTGTACCACTGCGCTTGACGCACGGCGCTGTGGAGACTTCGCCCCAGCGCCATTCATACTTGAGCCCGCCCCATCGGGCGGTCCGAGACCAGCAAGATTAAAGCCCCCAAACGAAAGGTTTACCCATGGCACGCACCAAGGAAGAAATCATCTCCGGCCTCGCCGAGGTAGTCGAAGAGGTTACCGGGATCGAGCCCTCGGAAGTCACCGAGGAGAAGTCGTTCGTAGATGATCTCGATATCGATTCGCTGTCCATGGTGGAAATCGCCGTGCAGCTCGAAGACCGCTACGGCGTGGAGATTCCCGACGAGGATCTCGGTAAACTGCGTACGGTCGGCGACGCCGTCTCGTACGTCGAGAAGATCGAGGCCTAGCCTTCCTGCCCCGTCGGTCGGCAACCGCCGGCCGGCGTGCGGCATTAGCCGCACCGCGATACCATTGATACGCACTACCACTTCGTTCACAAATATCCGTGGGCCTCACCCCACGCTCCGTTGCCTCTAGGACCACCTGGCAGCCGGTGTGAGCGAATAGCGCCTTCCGCCCCTGCGTCCAGCGCAGCCGCATTCAGGTAGTCGGAGAGATCGCCCCTCACCGCGAACTCCTCGAACGCGTAACAGCATGTAGTCCGTCGTCCGATACGCCAGTGAGCGCAGCAAGCACGAACTTTCGGATCGTTACGACGGAACTGGCTGCTTCCACCCCAAGCGGCACTTTCCTCCGCATATTGATCGCGTCAAGCGCGAGGTCGAGCACGTGGCACAGCCACTCGACAAATGAAGAGCCTTTAAGGAAACGCCAGCTATGACTGCATTCGCTACACCTGACATCTCCACTATCGAAGACGTGGATCCGCGCAATCCGTACGTACGTCTCGCCACGCTTCTGGACGAGGGCACCTTGTCCCCACTTCAGGCAGCCGACGCCCCCGATACCTACGACCGCGCCGGTGTTGTCGCAGCACGCGGAACTATCAACGGTTCTCCCGTCGTCGCCTTCTGCACCGATGCCACGATAATGGGCGGGGCGATGGGCCACGTTGGCTGCGCACATATCGTTTCCGCGATCGACACCGCTTTGGAAGAAGGCGTGCCGTGCATCGGGCTGTGGCACTCCGGTGGCGCTCGGCTCGCCGAGGGCGTCGAGGCGCTACACGGTGTCGGGCTCGTGTTCCACGCAATGGTTCGCGCATCCGGGAAGATTCCGCAGATCTCCGTCGTACTGGGCGCAGCAGCCGGCGGAGCCGCGTACGGCCCCGCGCTCACGGACGTGGTCATCATGGCCCCCGAGGGCAAAGTGTTCGTCACCGGGCCCGATGTGGTGCGCCAGGTCACCGGCGAGCAGGTCACCCAGATCGAGCTCGGAGGACCGACCGCCCACCACCGCAAGTCGGGCGTGTGCCACATCGCCAGCGATTCGGAATCCGAGGCTTACGAGAGGGCGCGTGAGCTCTCGACGCTACTCAGCCAGCAGGGAGTCTTTGACTCGGAGGCTCTCCGTGACGAGCACGCTGACATCGGCGCTCTCTTCCCGGAGTCCCCGCGGCGGGCCTACGATGTCCATCCCATCGTTGATCACGTCGTCGATGCCCGCGAGGACGGATCCTCTAGTTTTGTTGAGCTGCAGAGCAAATGGGCTCCGTCGATCGTTGTCGGCTTTGGGCGCCTCGCAGGTCGAACCGTGGGACTCATCGCGAACAACCCTCTTCGCCTGGGCGGATGCCTCAACTCCGAATCTGCGGAGAAGGCGGCCCGTTTCGTGCGCATGGCCGACGCGTTCGGCATCCCGCTCGTCGTCCTTGTCGACGTACCGGGGTATCTCCCGGGCGTGGCCCAGGAGTGGGACGGAGTCGTACGCCGCGGCGCCAAGCTGCTTCACGCATTCTCGGAAGCGAAGGTCGCCAGGGTCACCCTCGTCACGCGCAAGATCTACGGCGGCGCTTATATCGCCATGAACTCGATGGCGCTCGGCGCGTCGGCAGTGTACGCATGGCCGAACGCTGAGGTAGCCGTCATGGGCGCCAAGGCCGCCGTAGGCGTCTTGCACAAGCGTGCGCTAGCAGCGGCGCCGGAGTCCGAGCGCGAGGCGCTCCACGAGCGATTGGCCGAGGAGCACGCCAAGATTTCCGGCGGCGTCGGCCGTGCGATGGATATCGGCGTCGTCGACGAGGTCATTCAGCCGGCCGAGACGCGCTATCGTATCGCGTCCACGCTGGCACTCGCACCGCACCAGCGCGGCGAACACAACAACATTCCGCTCTAGTCGTACAGGCTCGCGCACCTCGCGCCCATTTCCCCACTCCGGGGAAGTGGGCGCGAAGTCGTTCGCGGCGCTTTTCCATTCGTCTATCGGCTGGCAACCCGCCGTAAACTCACGTCTCCTACGGTGGCGGGCATCAATGGGCCGAATAGTCTTCGGGCTCCAATAACGTCGTCGAAAGAGAACGCAGTGCTTGCTCTGAGGACCGCCCGCGCAGCTGCGGTTAGTGTCACGCTGATGGCAGGGATCGTCCCTGCTGTTTCCGCGTCCCCTTCCCCGTCCCCGTCCCTCAACACGGCAAGCCATTCAGTGTCGTTATCGACAGTTTCCGCTAGCCTCGGTTCACTGGGCTCTGGAAGCAAGGACGAATCGATGAATCATCTGCCCGACGGTTTCGACCTCCAGGCCCATCGCGGTGGTATCGGGCTCCACGTCGAAAGTTCCCCGCATTCCTTCGGCGAGGCCCTGAAGCTAGGCGTCACAACACTCGAGCTCGACACGCAGATCACCAAAGACGGGCAGGTCGTAGTCACACACGACCGCAAGATCAATAAGGCCGTCTGCCAGGACACCGAGCCTCTCACCGACGGCGACCCCCAATTTCCCTACACCGAGCATTTCGTCAAGGACCTCACCCTCGCGCAGATTCGGACGCTCGACTGCGGCTCCTTGCGCAAGCCCGAATATCCGGACCAGCAGCTTCATCCCGGCACCCTGATGATGACGCTTGCAGAGGTATTCGATCTCGTGCGAGAAAGCGGAAACGGGGATGTGCGTTTCAATATCGAAACGAAAGTAGAGGCCGCGGCGCCGGAAGAGACCGCGCCCCGCGAGCAATTCGTGCGACGAGTCCATGAGGAGATCACCGCGTCAGGGTTCAGCGACCGAGTCGAGATTCAGAGCTTCGATTGGGGCGCGCTCCGGCTCATGAACGAGATCGACCCCTCGATCCCCCTCGTTGCGCTGACGAATGGGGACTTCCTCGAGGTCGGGAGGCCAGGAAGGTCTCCGTGGCTCGGTGGACTCGATGTCGACGATTTCGGCGGAGACGGCGTCGCCGCGGCGGCATCGCTAGCGGGCGTCAAAGCCTATTCCCCGGTGGATACCGCGCCGCAGACCTGCGATGTCTCAAAAACTGGGTGCGAACCTTATACAACGCCCGAGCTAGTCAGCCGGGCGCACGAGCTGGGTCTGAAGGTGATCCCGTGGACGGTCGACCACATCGCCACGATGGAGTACCTCCTCGACGCCGGTGTCGACGGGATCATCACGAATTATCCCGACGTACTTCGGCAATTGCTTGCCGACCGCGGCATCGCCGTAGCCGGAACCGAGTGAGCCCGGGAGTGTTGTTCGGGGTCACCGACGGCCGCGACGGGCGTTAGCCCACGCGCGAAAGCCAGGTCACTTCCGGGGTGTTGTCGAAACCGCGAAGCGGCTCCAGGGCGCTGTCCCAGGCGGTGCCCAGCTCTTCTTCCATGGCGGCGTGGAACGACTCGGCGCCCTGGCTCATCAGGTGGCGGAGGCGGTCCTCGCCGAGCACAACGTCGCCGGAGGCACCCGTCTGTCCTCGCCACATACCGAGGTCAGGAGTGTACGAAAATCGCTCACCGTCGACCATCTCCGAGGGATCCTCGGTGACCTCGAATGAGATGAGATCCCACTTCTCAAGGGCCTGCGCAAGACGGGCGCCGGTCCCCACCGGGCCGATCCAGTCGATGATCGCCTTCCGGGCACCGGAAAGCGCCGGCTGCTCGGCCCATTGGAGCTCGCCGGATCGTTCGAGAATGGTCCGCAAGGACCACTCCACATGCTGGCACAGAGCCACCGGCGTGGCATGGATGAAAACCACACCCGTCGTCGTGTCTCCGTAAATTTTTAGGTCTGTCATCGAACAACACTCCCGATTCGCTTGAGGAACGTCTTCCCCTACGCCTCAAGAACCAGGTGAGTTCTGATGTCTATATGTAAATTCTGTTGTCTCGTGTTACAGCTGAATCCCAGTGTGCCTCATGTGTCTAACGGCTACAAGGTACAGTTCGGCATTCTCAGTTAACGTACAGCCCTCGGCGCGTCCGGGCGTGGCACCGAGACGGCGTGTCGCCCACACGGATGTAGAGCTGGGAAGTTCAGGTATGACGTCGGACGCAGCAGCTATCCGGTCGCCGTGATCACGGCATCGGACAGATTCGTCCACAGCGGCTTGGCCCAATCCCCGAACGCGCGGTCGGTGAGGACGACGAGCGCCACTCCCCCGTCGCCAGCTTCGGGATCGACCCACAGCAGCGTTCCCGACTGGCCGAAGTGGCCGAAGGTGCGCGCGGAATTCTGCGTGCCGGTCCAGTGAGCGCTCTTGTCGCCTTTGATTTCCGGCCCCAGCCCCCATGGGCATGGCTTGAACATCCCATAGCCGGGCACGAGTCCGTTGATCTCCGGCCAGGCAACCTCGCACGCCTCTGTCCACGTCAGCGGCGAAAGCACCCGCGGCGAAAGCATTTCCGCGGCCAGCGCGCTCAGGTCGTCCACGTTCGATCGGGCGCCGTGCCCCGCCGAGCCGTCGAGTTCCGTCGACGTCATCCCCAACGCGCCGCACAACCCTTCGGCGAGATATGACGGGAAATCTATCCCCGTAGAGTCCGCGATGTGCCCCGCGAGGATCTCGTAGCCGGCGCTCGAATAGATGCGCTTGGTTCCCGGTTCGGCCTTGACCTCCGCGGAATCGAAGGCTACGCCCGAGGCATGGGCAAGTAGGTGCCGCACCGTCGACCCTCGCGGCCCTGCTGCCTCATCGAGTTCGATCGCGCCTTCCTCAATGGCCATGAGGGCGGCACCTGCCGTGAGAAGCTTGGTCACCGAGGCAAGTTCGAACGCCGCGCCGGTATCGCCGTAGGTTGCGAGGACCTTGGGAGCTTCGCCAGAGCCAAGAGGCGCGATCACCGCGGCGGCGGCATTGTCGACCGGCCATGCATCGATGTCGGCCAGGGCTTCGAGCACGCGCGTGCGCTGATTATCGTCGACCATGCCCCCACCTTATCCAGCATGGAAATCGGACCGTGCCGTTGCGCGTTCCGTGCTAGCTTGTGCCACAGATTGCAGCCACTTCGAAGTGAGGAAACCGTCCGATGGGTCTACGCGTCCACCACCTCAACTGTGGAACGATGAACACCTCGGTAGCCCGCATGGTGTGTCACGTGTTACTCATCGAGACCCCGGCTGGTCTCGTGCTCGTCGACTCGGGGATGAGCGGGGCGGACTTCGCCGAGCCTGCGGCCCGCCTCGGCCCCATGCGCCACGTGCTCGGTCTGGCCGCCGACCCGCAGGAGTTCGCGATCAACCAGGTGCGTGCGCTCGGTTTCGATCCGCGGGACGTGCGCCATATCGTGCTCACACACATGGATTTCGACCACGCTGGTGGGATCTCCGATTTCCCGGAAGCCCAGATCCACGTGACCAGCGCCGAGGCCCTCGGCGCGTTGCGCGGGCCGACCCGCCACGAGCGAATTCGCTACAACACCGCCCAGTTCTCCCACGACCCCAAGGTCGTCGAGCACAGCCCGTACGGCGAACGGTGGAACGACTTCGCGGCAGCGAAAGAGCTCACCGAGATCGATCCGGGCATTGTGCTGGTTACCATGCCCGGGCATTCGCGCGGGCATGCGTGCGTGGCGGTGGATGACGGCGGACGCTGGCTCTTGCACTGCGGAGATGCATTCGACCACCGCAATGAGATTCGAGGGCTCCGGCGCCGCGTGCCGTTCGGAATGAAGGCGCAGGCCTACCTCAACGCATTCGACCTGGGGATGTATCTCGACAACCAGGATCGACTACACGAATTGTGGAAGCAGCGTGACCCGAATCTGATGATCTTCAACGCGCACGACGCGACGCTGTTCGACGAGAGCAAAGCGGCACCGGTTTCCTAGAATCGCCGCGGCTGCCGGTACGATATATCGCGCTAGGGCCTATAGCTCAGTTGGTTAGAGCCGCGGACTCATAATCCGCTGGTCGCCGGTTCAAGTCCGGCTGGGCCCACCACGCACTCACCCATGCACCTGCGGTGATGCCGTTCCGCCCGTAGCGTGCCTACGGTGGCCGAATACCCGTGTTCGACCAGTAGTTAGGCCGGAACGTAAAGCGAGTGCGGCAGGATTGCGGACAATATCAGTCCCGAGATAGCCGCCGCGAATGCCGTAGATGCCGCGATGCCATCGAGGGGCCGCGTGCTGTGCGGTCGCTTCGGCACGCGACCTTTGGAGAGCCGCGAGTACTAGCGAGGCCGGACCGTAAGAATCTGCGAACTCGTCCCGACCGGACCGCGCATGTCGTGGAGCACGGTTTCGGTGAGCCCCACGCCCTCGCCGCCGAATGAGACCCGGGTGTCGTAGCCGACCCAATCCCCTTCGGGTTGCCGGAACAGGTGAGCGGTGAGATCGATGTTGGGGTAAAGCACCTCTTGCGGCTCCGCACGTACGGCGATCCCGTTGGCCAGATCGAGCATGCCGGCAAACGCGGCGAGTCCGCTCTGTTCCTCCCCTTCGACAAGCAGAGTGTCCGAGCGTGCCCACACCTGCGCACTTCCGGCTCCATGAAGGGCGCGACGCGCCTCGATGGAAGCGATGAATCCGCCGCCCCAGATCCCCGTCATGTCGAAACCATCCATCTCATCGACCGCGGGCATCGGATCAAAGGCCTGTCCCTTTACTCCAGCGGAGTCCTGCGGCTGCATGAGCCAGGCCCGCAAAGCCACGCCGTCGCGCCCGTCCTGCGAGGCGACGACCTCGACCAGCTCAATGGAACGGCCGGGTCGCAGCACGGTGGTGCGTAATTGAATGGGTTGCATCCGAAGCGTGCCGAGAATGTCATAGGACAGCCGCGCCACCACTAGCCCGTCATCGCGGCGGGCGTCACGATCTCTCTCGACGCGTTGTGCCAGGAGCCCGAGTAGAGGACACACGTGCTGTTCTTCCGGATTCCAGGCGCCGCCCACACGCTCGGTGGGCTCGTACACGTCGTCGTCAATCTGGGTGAAGTAGTGCATGAACATCTCCGAGCCTCGCCAAATCAGGATTTTAGTTAATCGCTAATAGCCGAGTTTAGGGCAACGAGGTCGCCTCCGGACAATATGGCCCAGATCACTTGGAGGTTCGCGTAGCTAGAGAGCAGTATGGAGACGACAAGGAGGTACGAGAAGTGACCGTGGTCAAGATCAATCGGCTCTCCGTTCCCGAGGGAGACTCCGCCGAGCTCGAGAAGCGATTCGCCCAACGCAAGCATTCCGTCGACGAGGCTCCGGGGTTCGAGGGATTCGAGCTGCTCCGCCCGACCGGTGAGACGAAGGACTACTTCGTCATCACCAAGTGGGCATCCGAAGAGGACTTTCAGGCCTGGGCCGGGCAGCGCACCCCGCGCGAACCCGGAACGACGGTGTCGAAGTCCGAGGGAATATTGGAGTTCGAAGTCGTCGAGCTTTCGGACTAGCCGGCGCTACCTGTCGCCCAGGAACTCGCGCGCCATGGTGACCGCCTGCCGCCCGGCACGGTTCGCACCGACTGTCGATGCGCTCGGGCCGTAGCCCACGAGATAGACGCGCGGCTCCCCCGCCACCATCGGCGGCTCCATCTCGATTCCGCCACCGGGCGCGCGGAGGTTCAGTCCGCGAAGATGACCGAGCTCCCAGCGAAAGCCGGTCGCCCAGATGATGGCGTCGACCGCCTCGAGGCTACCGTCGGGCATGCGGACACCGGTCGGTTCGATCGAGCTGAACATCGGCCTGCGTTCCAGAATCCCCGCGCGCTGTGCCCGTCGGAGTTCGGGCGTCCACCGGAGTTCGGTGGAGGAGACCACACTCTCCGGCCGCATCCCCATGCGTACCGTTTCTTCGACCCGGCTGATCACCATCCTGCCGATCTCCGGGGTGAACTCGCCTTCCCGGAATACCGGCTCACGCCGGGTGAACCACAGCGTCTCGCCGACTTCGGCGACCTCGAGAAGGAACGTGAGCGCCGAGATTCCGCCACCGACGATGGCGACGCGCTGCCCGGTAAAGGCCTCGGCCCGGTGGTAGTCGACGGTGTGGAGCTGCTCTCCGGCGAAAGTATCGGCCCCGGGCACCCACGGGACGAAGGGTTTGGTCCAGGTGCCCGTCGCGTTCATGATCACTCGCGCGCGCAGCGCACCACCATCGGTCGCCACACGCAGCCACGAACGCGGATCGTCCGGATCCTCGTAGTCCACCGAGTACACGCGTACCGGCCGCTCGATGCCGATGTCGTACTCGTTCTCGAAACGCGCGAAATAGTCAGGTAGGGCGACGTTGGAGCGCACGTCGCCGGGCACGTCCTCCTGCGGCATACCGGGCAGATCGAATATGCCGTTGACCCTCGACATCGTCAACGAGTCCCACCTGTGTTGCCACGCTCCACCCGGACCAGGATTCGCGTCGACCACGAGAAAGCTGCGCGCGGAGCGCGCGACGGCGCCGTCATCCAGCAGGTGCAGAGGGACGAAACCCGTGCGCCGGAGGTGATAGGACACCGACAACCCGGCTTGCCCCGCCCCGATCACCAACACATCGACCGAGCGCGTCACCTTCGGCCGCACCTGAACGAATGGCCGCGCCGTGCGGTGTTCACCGAAGTCGCGTTCACGTAGATTTGCCTGTGCACCACGAACCCGACTGTATATAAGTTCGCCGGACGATCCGCGAACGGACGAAAGGACGCGAGTGCGCACACCGATCCCCGACTACCTCGACGAGCTCATGCGCGACTGCGCGGGCACCCGCGGCGGGAATGTCGCCGACTATATCCCCGAGCTGTCGAAGGTCGATCCCTCGTTACTCTCCGTTGCCGTGTGCGCGACGAACGGCCATGTCTACAGTGTTGGCGATGACACGGCGAAGTTCACCATCCAATCGATGTCCAAGCCTTTCGTCTATGCCGCCGCGCTCGAGGAGCACGGGCTCAAGCGAGTCCTCGAGGTCGTCGATGTCGAGCCGTCGGGCGAGGCCTTCAACGAATTGTCGCTCGACGATGAGACCGGCCGCCCGCTCAATCCGATGATCAATGCCGGCGCGATCGCGGTGAATCAGCTGATCAACGGGGAAGAGTCCCCGGTCCCCGAGCGTGTGGACTACATCCTCGACTTCTTCTCCCGGTTCGCCGGGCGAGAGCTCACAATAAATCACACGGTGGCCGATTCCGAGCTCGAACACGTGGACCGAAATCTTTCGCTCGCCCATATGCTGCGCTCCTACGACGTCATCCAGGACGATGCGCAGGACGCGGTTCGCGGTTACGTCGAGCAGTGCTCGATCGAGGTGGATGTGCGGGACCTGGCGGTGATGGCCGCGACGCTCGCCAACGGTGGCGTTCAGCCGGTTACCGGAGAGCGGATCATCAGCGCCTCGGTGGCGCGGCAGGTCCAGGCCGTCATGGCGTCCGCAGGCATGTACGACGCGGCGGGACGCTGGATGACGACGGTGGGCATTCCCGCCAAGTCGGGCGTGTCCGGTGGCATGCTCGGAACCCTTCCGGGACAGCTCGGACTCGCGACTTTCTCGCCCCCTCTGGATGGCAAGGGCAATAGCGTCGCCGGGGCACGGATCTTCCGGCGGCTGTCCCAGGACATGGGTCTCCATCTCATGGCGACGGAACCCTATGGCGTGCAGACGGTGCGGTCGATCCGCGAGATCGATACCTTCACCGTCGTGAGAATCCAGGGACATATCAATTTCTCCGCGGCGGAACGTTTTCTCAGTCAGCTGACCTCACACGACATCGACACTCAGTGCGTGGCGATCGATCTGGCCCGGGTCAGCGGATTCAATTCCGTCGGGCGGCGGATCGTTCTCGAGGCGATGCGGCGTCTCGCCGGCGACGGCCGGGACGTGTTCGTGTACGACCCGGACGAGGTGCTCCCGGATCCGGATCTCGGCGACGGTACGTATCCCGAGCGGATGTCGGATGAGAAGATGCTCGAGCTGCAGGAGCTCCACGGCAATGAGTCCTGAGGCGCGATCGGCCGCTTCGCGCGGCGTCGCTGTGGAAAGATCGTTGCCGTGGTAATTCTGTCCATCGTGCTCGGCGTGATCTGCGTCGGCGCGCTCGTCGCGGTCGCCGTGCTCTGGGCGCGGCTGCGCCGCGCGCAGCTGTACATCATCCAGCTGGAGTCCGCGGCGATCGAGCGGCGGCACAGGAAGCGCGCCCCTACCGTCGTCCGGCGGGCTACGAAAGTCGTCAAGGCCGTCGCGGAGTCGACGCAGATCGTGCGCGACCACGGGGTCGGTGGCCTCATCGCCAGCTCTCTCGATGATTTCGACCGGTGGGTATTCGCCGAGCGCGAGGAGATCCGTGAGTTGACGGCGGCTGACGGCACGGTGACAATCATGTTCTCCGACATCGAGGGATCCACGTCGCTCAACGATGAGCTCGGCGACAAGGCCTGGATGAAGATCCTTTCCCGCCACGACGACATCGTCCGTGCCGCCATCGCTCGACATCACGGCCACGTCGTCAAGGACCAGGGCGACGGGTTCATGGTCGTGTTCACCGAGCCGGGCGACGCGTTGAGCGCCGCGATCCGGATGCACCGGAATCTGGCCGGAATGAGGGGCAAACTGATGTCGACGCCGATCGCTATCCGCATCGGCATGCATCGCGGCGCCGTCGTGGCGCGCGACGGTGATTTTTATGGTCTTAATGTCGCGATGGCCGCGCGCATCGCGGCCGAGGCACAAGGCAAGGAGACGCTCGTCTCGGAGGATGTTCGCGACGTGCTCGCCGAGCGCAGTGCGTTCGCCTTCACCGATCCGATCGAGGTGTCACTCAAGGGTGTCTCGCAGCCGCAACTGCTGTGGCGAGCATGGCCGTCGAAAGCCGTCGAAGGCCGGAACCGATCGAAGGATAACCTGCCCGAGGAGATCGAGCGGGCAGAACAATCCCACGAGTAGCCGAATGACGAATCGACCTCGGGGGCTAAGGGACAAAAAGTGTGTCTGAGATCGGTGATTTGTGAGGGATGAGCTGCGCGGATTCGATATTTATAATCCGCTGATCATTATTTCGCGACCTTACGTGACATCTGCAGCCGGTTATGAGTGCCGGGGCGTGTGCTGGCGTAATGGCCCAAAATCACCCCGCATGCCCGATATGTGGTCACACGATGAAACGCAACGGCACAACAGGCGCCGGCACGACCAGATGGCGATGCCGATCGTGTGGATCCTCTTCGACCAAACACCGCCCCGATCGGCGGCTCGATGCTCGTTTCCGCTGGTTCATCGATTACCTCACCGGAACCGGCTCTCTCGACCAGGTTGCGGCCGACCACGGAATTTCCAGGCGCACCCTCAATCGCTATTTCCACACGTTCTGGTACGTCCAAGTCCCGGTCCCCGCCGACCGTTTCCGCGTCTATGACCAGCTATTTATCGACGGAACCTATACCGCAGCCGGGTGCCTGCTGGTGGCCGCGACCCGCACACACGTTGTGGCCTGGCACTGGGCCCGCCGTGAAAATATCCAGGCCTACCGCACCTTGCTCGAACATATGGCCCCACCACTGATGGTCGTCATCGACGGCGGCCAAGGCGCTGCCACCGCGATCGCCAAGCAATGGCCTCGCACGATCGTGCAACGCTGCCTGGTCCATGCCCAACGCAACGTCCGCCGCCACACCACCAGCAGGCCACGAACCGACGCCGGTCGAGCGATCTACCAACTTGCCCTGCAACTGACCCGCATCACGACCGTGGAACAGGCCACCGAATGGATCGTCCACCTCAACGACTTCGGACGGATCTACAAACACTGGCTCAACGAAAAGACCCCGCCACCTCCAGGTAAGACCGGCGCGTGGACCTTCACCCACGACCGAACCCGGAAAGCGTATAACAGCCTGCTCTACCTGCACAGACACAAACTGTTATTTCGCTATCTCGACCCGCCACCGGGCGCGATAGCCCCCGAACTCATCACAGCAACCACGAACACTCTCGAGGGCGGCATCAATGCCGGGATCAAAGTCCACGCCTTCGCCCACCGCGGACAAGCCGCCGAACACCAACGCCTGATGTGCGAATGGTGGCTCTATCTCAAAACCGAAGCCCCTGACGACCCGCTACAGATCGCCAGAGGCCAACAGTGGGGCAAGAACGCACTCGCCAAAGCACAAGCCCTCACCCACAACGAGAACCTCGCCGACCACGAAACCGGACGACCAGCCCTCTACGACAACGCTATCGAATGGTCCAACTCCCAAGGCATCCAAAAAGGATGGATCCACTAACGACACGCCCGAGCCAGACACACATTTTGTCCCTTAGCCCGACCTCGGCAGCCCCGCGATAGGGGCGAAAAAACTAGAGCGGCTCCCGGAATTCCGGAAACCGCTCTGGTCGTGGGATCGTGCTCCCCCAACTGGACTCGAACCAGTAACCCTTCGATTAACAGTCGAATGCTCTGCCAATTGAGCTATGGGGGATTATCGCTTACGAGCCGACCCGTAGGGCACGCTCGCACCGAGCACAGACTTTACCTGGATCGAGCCATCGCAACCAAATCCGCAGTTCAGCGTAGTTATTCCTATGCCATGTCCTGTGTGGCGCCGCTTGCCCGCTCCAGCAGCCCACGACGGTAGGACTCGAGCGCGATGAGATCTCCGAACGCGGCCGCATACTCGTCGGGCTCGGTCTGTGGATTCATCCTCTGCACCGCACCCCGGAGGACGGCAATCTGCTGCGATACCCAGGTCTCCTGTACCCGTGCGATGACGCCCTCGACGAACATCGGAAGCCGGTCCTGCGAGGCCGGGATCTCTTCGGTCGCCAGCTCCCCGACGAGCGAACGCAGCCCCTGCGCCGCGGCCGACGGAGACATCGCACTGACGATCGCGTCGATCCATTCCACGCCGGCCTTCCCTTGGGCAGTGCCGCCGGCGTTCGCCATCGCCTCGGCCAGCGCCCGATACGCCGGGTGCCGAAAAGTTTCCGCGGGAAGCGAATCGAACAGCGGCCCGGCGAGCGCAGGTTCCTGCACGGCGGCCTTGAGAGCCTCGCGTTGCGGCCACAGGCTGGGGTCGCGTCGGTCCGGCAAAAGCATGCGGGGCGCGGGATTTTCCTCGGGAACGCTCCCTCCGCCATCATCCGAAACCGCGCGCATCCTGCGCTGAGGCCTCGCACCCTGGGCGGATTTGGGTTTGCGTGATTCCTCGCGCACGCGGCGCAGGACCTGGCCCGGATCGTCCCAACCCACCCAGCCGGCAAGCTGACGGGCGTAGTCATCCCGCAGCGCGGCGTCCTGGATCCGGCCGACGACCGGCACCGTCTCGCGCAGCGCATCGACGCGCCCCTCGGCGGTGTCGAGGTCGTGGTTTTCGAGCATGGTGCGGATCGCGAACTCGAACATAGGCACGCGCGAGGCGATGAGGTCGCGCAGCGCCGCATCGCCAGAATTCTGGCGAAGATCGTTCGGGTCCATACCTCCCGGAGCGATCGCGACGAAGGACTTTCCGGCGAACTGCTGGTCCCCGGCAAAAGCGCGCATCGCGGCCTTCTTGCCGGCCTCGTCACCGTCGAAGGTGTAAATGATCTGGCCGCGGAAGTGGCTATCGTCGAGCAGCAACCGCCGCAACAGAGTCATGTGTTCGGGCCCGAAGGCCGTACCGCACGTCGCTACAGCCGTCTTGATACCCGCGGCGTGCATCGCCATGACATCCGTATAGCCTTCGACGATGACCGCCTGGCGCTGCTTCGCGATCTCCTTTCGCGCGAGGTCGATACCGAAGAGGACCTGCGATTTCTTGTACACCAGTGAATCGCTGGTGTTCATGTACTTGCCCATTTGGTCGTCGTCGAACAGTTTGCGTGCGCCGAAGCCGACGACCTCGCCCGCACTATTTCGGATGGGCCACAGGATGCGCCTGTGGAACCAGTCGATGTAGGTTCCGCGCGAGGATTTCCGCGACAGTTTTGCCGCTTCGAGATCCTCGTGGCTGAAACCCTGACGGCGCAGGGCCTGGGTCATCGTGTCCCAGCCCGAGGGCGCGTAGCCACAGCCGAACGCCTCGGCTGCGGACCGGTCGAAGCCCTTTCGCGCGAGGAAGTCGCGTGCGACCTGGGCTTCTTCCGAACCGAGTTGCTCGGCGTAGAACTTCTGTGCCGCGGCGTTGGCGGCGATGATGCGGGCCCGTGCGCCGCGATCGGGCCCGGAGGAGCCGGAATCTGAGCCCTCATAGTTGATCTGGTAGCCGATCCGGTCGGCGAGCTGCTCGACTGCCTCGACGAAGGTGATGTGTTCCATCTTCATCAGGAACGAGTAGACGTCGCCGCCCTCGCCGGTGGAAAAGCAGTGGTAGTAGCCGTGTTGTGGGCGCACGTGGAACGACGGGGTCTTCTCGTCCTTGAACGGGGAGAGCCCCTTGAGGGAGTCCACTCCCCCGGGTTTGAGTGCGACATATTCGCCGACGACCTCTTCGATGCGTGCCCGCTCGCGGATCGCGGCTATGTCCTTGTCCGGAATCCGCCTAGCCACAACCACCAAGGGTAACGGTCTCGCTAGAGTTTTTGGTATGGCTACCTCCGTCGCTCGTCCCGGCTCCACGACATCTACCCCCGCGCTCCTGGCGCACAGCCATGTTCACGCGGTCGTCGTCCGGGGCATCGGCGTAGTCGCGATGGTCCTTTCTTGTCTTTTCTGGATGACGGCGCAGCTCGCAGCCCCCGCGAACGCCGAAGCGCCCATGCGAGTGGACGAGCAGATTTCCGACTCCGCAGGTGTCCTCGGCGCCGATACCGACCGTGTTCGTTCCGCCCTGGACCAATTACAGACGGACCGAGGCATCTCGCTGTGGGTTACGTACGTGAGTACCTTCGACGGGCTCGGCGCCGAGCAGTGGACGGAGCAGACCTACCAGCAGTCGGGCCTCGGAACGACCGACGCGCTGCTCGCCGTCGGGATCGAGGATGGTGAATACCGCCTCAAGTACGACGGGCCGAGCTACTCCGAGTCGGAGATCCAAGACGTAGCCACCGAGAGTGTCGTCCCCGCCCTCCGCGAGGACGACTGGGCCGGATCTGCGGTTGGCGCCGCCGACGGACTCCGCGGCGAGTCCTCCTCCGGTTCAGGCACGTCTTCGAGCGGGCTCGCCCTTTTCGGTTTCATCATCGTATTGATCGTGATTCTCCTGGTCGCCATTCCATGGTGGCTGTCTCGCCGCCGCAAGAAGCGCGAGGCGCAGCGAGCCGAACGGGCGATGTCGATCGACCCCGCGGATTCGCGCAGTCTCGCGCAGCTCGATAACTCGACCCTGGATGCTCGATCGCGTGCGGCTCTCGCCTCCGCGGACCAGTCGCTGCGTTCGTCCCGGGCGGCGCTCGAGGCGGCGCGAGACGAGTTCGGCGACATCCGCGCTCGCGAGTTCCAGTCGGCGATCGATCGCGCCGAGACACTGGTGAGTAACGGCCATCAGCTAGTCACTGAGCTCGACGACACCATTCCCGAAACTCCGGCCCAACAAAAGCAGATGCTCTTGCAGCTCGCCGAGGTCTCAGCGCAGGCTGAGGAGTCCCTCGATGAGCAGCGCGAGAGGTTCGACGAGATGCGCAGGATGTTGGTCAACGGCGATACCACCGTGGACACCCTGCGTCGGCGTACTGTCACCGCGCGCTCTCGCCTCGACTCGGCCCGCTCCACGCTTACGGCGCTCGGGCAGCGTTATCCCGCCGAGAAACTCGCCTCGATCGAGGACAACCCGGAGCTTGCGCAAGCACTGATCGAAAGCGCGGAGAGCGAGCTCGACCAGGCGCGGACCGCGCTGCAGGATCCGACGGGCAATCAGGGCGCGGCGGTCGACCAGATCATGCACGCGGCGGAGGCCGTGGAGAAGGCGGAGACGTTCCTCGACGCGGTGGAGAACGCCTCCACCGATATCGCCAGCGCCACCGCCGAACTTCCTGCCCTCATCGAGGAGGTGCGCGAGGAACTGGTCGAGGCGCGCACGCAGGTCGACGACGCCGCTCTGGATCCGCGTCTTGCGGCCGACCTTCGCAAGGCAATGACGCTCGCCCAGGACAAGCTCGACAACGCGACCGGTTCGGGCGCAGACGATCCGCTCGGAAGCTACCGCGAGCTGGCCGAAGCCGACGTCGCTCTCGACCAGGCGATGGCGGACGCGGGCCGCGAGATCGCCGATAACGACCGCATTCGCCGCGCCGTTGAGGCCTCGCTGTCTTCTGCGCGCAGCGCAGTCCGTGAGGCGCAGCAGTTCATTCACGCGCGCGAAGCCGTGGTCGGGCAAAGCGCCAGAAGCAAGCTGTCGAGCGCCGAACGCGCACTCAAGGACGCCGAGCAGGCAGAAGGGTACGTCGCCGCCGATGCGGCAACCGCCGCGAGCACGCTCGCCCGCCAAGCGCTGACGAGCGCCCAGCAGGACGTCCAGAACCGCGACTCGTTCGCCTCCCTCGGCGGAGGCTACGGGGGCGGTTTCCGCGGCGGGTACGGAGGCGGCATGGGGACCGGTGGCTTCGGCGGCTATCGGCGCCGCGGGTACGGACGCAGCCGGTCGGTAGGTGACGAGCTTGCCGGAGCGCTCGTGCGGGGTGTGCTCTTCGGCGTCGGATCCAGCTTCGGCTCCGGCGGAGGCCGCAGCCGCGGGTTCGGAGGAGGAGGCTTCGGCGGTGGCCGCGGCGGCTTTGGCGGCGGTGGCGGTGGCGGCGGGTCCGTGGGAGGGCGATTCTAGCCTCGCCGCACCGCTTCGCCCTGGGCGCGCCGAGCACGCACCTAGGAGCCGGGGACGACCAGGATTTTTCCGACCACTTCGCCGTCATCTAATGCTTTGATTGCTTGATCTGCCGAATCGAGCGGGACCTCGCGATCGATGTGCGGGGTGATCTCCCCGGACGCGACCAAGTCGAGGAGGGTCTTGGTGAGGCCTGGCCGCTTGGTTGCCAGGAGCGGACGGAGATGCTTCTTCGACCATGTGGACATGGCCTGAGAACCGATTGCCCGTCCCAGGGGCCCGACTACCGAGTTGCCGCCCATAGCGACCTCGACGACATCGCCACCGTCTCGGACGAGCCTGCGCAGTTCGCGCAGCGGCACCACGCCGCCGAGATCGACGATGACGTCGTAGTCGTCGGATGCCAACGACTCGGTGCTCGTCGCGGTCCGATCGTCGACGCGTTCGGCGCCGAGCGCGGCGACCGTCTCGATCGCTCTGGGGCTACACAGCGCGTGAACGTGCGCGCCGGCCCACGTCGCCAGGTTGACGGTAAAGGTGCCGACGCCGCCTCCGGCGCCGATGATGAGCACGCTCGCACCTCGATCGGTGTTGACCGATTCCAACGCCTGCCAAGCGGTGCCGCCAGCGAGCGGCAAGGTGGCGGCGATCTTATCGTCGACCCCGCTGGGAATCGTGCTCAGCTTTGACGAGTAGGCGACGACAAACTCGGCAAGGCCGCCACCGGGCAGCTCACCCACGACGCGGTCTCCCACCGAACGACCGAAGACACGTGGCCCCACCGCGACGATCGTCCCGGCGACGTCCTTGCCACGGATTTTCTCTTTCGGTCCGCGCATCCCGGAACCGAGCCGGACAAGCTTCGGATCCCCTCGCATGATGCGGATGTCGGCGCCGTTGAGCGATGTGGCGCCGATCTTGATAAGCACTTCTCCCTCGCCCGGCTGCGGAACCGGCACCTCGGCGCGCGTGAGAGATTCGGGACCACCGTAAGCGTTCTGGCGCCAGGCGGTCATGGTCTTTGGGATCGAGTTCGACATAGTGTCCTCCGAGAGTGCGAAGGCGTCCCACAGAGAAGGTACGGGACGAGACAGGGCAGACCGGAGGGTTACCGGAGACGACGCCCAATGAACGATGTGTTCGGCCCCGAATTCTAACTGGGAAAACGTCGCGCTGTCCACGCGAAAATAAGTTCGTACTTAACTGCTGGATACGAGCTCGATCACCGACTTCTTCGCCTCCTTGGCGGTGTCCGCGGCGAGCGCGAGGCGGGCGGCTTCGGCGCAGATTTGCGGCGAGACTGCCGCGAGTTGCGCCCCCACGAACGGCACCGCCGCTGCTGCCGCCGATAGCGATGACACTCCCATTCCGAGGAGTGCCACTGCGAGGAACGGATCCGCCGCGGCCTCCCCGCACACGCCCACGGGCACAGTGCGCGAGTGTTCGCGCTCGTACTCCTGCGCGCCCTCGGCTACGCGGGCGATGAGCCCGAGCACCGCGGGTTGCCACGGGTCGGTGAGCTCGGCCAGATGCGGGCTCATTCGGTCCGCGGCCATCGTGTACTGGGTCAGATCGTTCGTGCCGATGGAGACGAAGTCGACGATCGGCAGGAATTTGTCGATATTGATCGCAGCGGCGGGGATTTCAATCATGATCCCGGGGCTCAGGTTGCGCTCCCGGCAGCGGGCTGCGAAGTCCTTCGCCTCGGTCACCGTGGCGACCATCGGCGCCATCACCCAAGCCTGCCTGCCGCTCTCGAGTCGCTCGGCGGCCTTCGCCAAGCCATCGAGTTGACGATCGAGCAGGCCACGGTCCAACGAATCAATGCGCAGACCGCGCACCCCGAGTGCCGGGTTGTCCTCGTCCGGGAGTCCGGCAAACTTCACCGGTTTGTCCGATCCGGCGTCGAGGGTACGAGTGACGACCTTTGCGCCCGGGAACGCATCGAGCACTTCGCCGTACATCTCGGCCTGCTCGTCGACCGTGGGTTCGCTACTTCTGTCGAGAAATGCCAGTTCCGTGCGGAAGAGGCCGATCCCCTGCGCCGGCCCTTCCGCGGCGGCGCGCGCGGTGGCGCCGTCCTGCACGTTGGCAAGCAGGTCGACGGGCGTTCCATCGGCGAGTGCTGCGGGGCCGGTCCAGGCGGCTGCCTTCTCTCGCAGCACGGCGTCCGCTTCTGCTCTGGCAGTTGCCTCGTCCGGGTCGGCGCCGAGTTCGATGGTCCCGGCAGCACCGTCGACGAGCACGGTCGATCCCGGTTCTATTCCGCTGAGCCCGGACGCCGCGACAACACATGGAATGCCGAGCTGCCTGGCGATGATCGATGTGTGCGAGGTCGGCCCGCCGAATTCCGTGACGATGGCGCGCACGGATTCGGCGTCCAGACCCGCAGTATCGGCGGGAGCGAGATCCGCAGCGGCGAGCACGGAGGGTTCGGCGAACTCGGGAACCCCGGGTTCCGGCCGGCCCGTGAGCTCGGCCAGGATGCGGGCGCAGATGTCCTTGAGATCGGTGACGCGCTCGGCCTGCCGCCCGCCGAGCTTTTCGAACATTCCGACAAACTTGTTCGTCGCCAGCTGGGCAGCACCTTCGGCGCGAACCCCCTTGGCAACGTTCTTCCCGGCTTCCTTGATCCAGCCCTTGTCTCGGGCGAGCTGAGCATTGGCCGCAAGCACTTCGGACGCTGCGCCGGAAGCATGCTGGGCACGGGCGATGAGCCTGTCAGCGACGGCGTTCGCGGCGTCGGCGACCCGCTGCTTCTCGTATTCGATCTCCCTCTCGCCGGACAGCGACGGGTCGGACTCCGTGGATACCTCGATCGCAACATGGCTTGCCCAGACGACAGGGGCGTAGGCGATGCCCGCAACCACCCCAGTGCCGGAGAACGTCTTCTCCGGAATCGAACCCTCGCGCAGTGCCATCAAATCCTCCAGAACCACATGTGAGACGCCGCGGCCCTCGCCGCCCGTGTTGTGACCAGCTTAACAAAAAGGAATTGACAAACCCACACAAATGGGCGTTAATCAACAGTAGAACCCACCCAATCGGGCACGTATCCCTCATTCGAGTGTTGTCTACATCTCTTCTTGGTAGTTTTTCTCGACGGAGGGTCGCTCGACACATGAAGTCCATCGCCTCGGCGGTGGTCCCCCGCTCACCGAAAGGGTCGTACCGCATGTACTCGCGGCAGCGTCAGCAGCTCATCACCCAGCGCGTCGGCACGCAGGGATCCGTGAGCGTTGCCGATCTCGCGGAGCATTTCGATGTCAGCCCCGAAACCATTCGCCGGGACCTCGCGGCACTCGAAGGGGCGGGCCAACTCGAGCGCACCCACGGCGGCGCCGTCGCACCCTCGGGGCACGCAGAACGTAGCCTGGCCGCCCGTACCCAGGAGCATCGCTCCGCCAAGACTGCCATCGCTCGACTCGCCGCCGAATATCTGCCCTCATCCGGCGGGTCCATCATCATCGATGCCGGCTCGACCACGGCGCATCTGGTCGCCCGCATGCCAGTGTCCACACTCACAGGTCGTGGGGCGCTCAGCGTCTACACCGATTCCGCGCCGATCGCCGCCGAGCTCGCCAGCGCAAACACTTCCCAGCTCTATCTCTTCGGTGGGATGGTCCGCGGCATCACGGGCGCCCTCGTCGGTTCGAACACTGTCGACACGATCCGAAAGACACGTGTGGACGTCGCCTTCATCGGCACCAATGGGATCTCGGCCGAGCGCGGGCTGACCACGCCGGACCCTGCCGAGGCTGCGGTCAAGTCCGCCATGGTCGCTTCGGCCCGGAAAGTCGTTGTGCTCGCCGACGAGTCGAAGTACTCGGTCGATCACGTCGTCCAATTTGCCTCGCTGGGCAGCGTCGACGTGCTGGTCGGCAATGCGCCACCGCCGTCGTCACTCGCAAGCGCTTTGGACACTGCAGATGTAGAGGTGGTTTTCCCATGATCGTCACACTCACCATGAACCCGTCGGTAGATCGCACGGCCGACGTCGCAGGTCCGCTCGAACGCGGCGGCGTCAACAGACTCTCCGATATCACCGATGTCGCCGGGGGCAAGGGCATCAACGTCGCGCGGGTGCTGAGCGAAGCGGCGCCGAAGTATGCGCTGCCCGAAGTACTCGCCGTCGCCCCGTCGTCACACTCGGATCCCTTTGCCGCCATGCTCGGCGGCGCGCAGATCCCCCACGAGCTGGTCCCGGTGGCGGATCCGGTGCGGGTCAACCTCACCGTCACCGAGCCGGACGGAACGACCACCAAACTCAACGCGCCGGGCGCCGAGCTGGGCGACACCGCGCGTAATTCCCTCGTCGACACCGTCGTCACCGCGGCGCAGCGCTCCCCCTCGCCGTGGGCCGCGTTGTGCGGCTCCCTCCCCCGCGGATGCCCGCCGGATTTCTATCTGGAGGCCACCACCGCGCTACATGACGTCGGAGTGCCGGTCGCATTGGACACCTCGGATGCGCCGCTCGAGACTCTCGGCGCCGCGATGCGCGCCGGCTCGCGGGAGAGCAGCTTCCTCCCGGATCTGATCAAACCCAACGGTCTCGAACTCGGCCAACTGCTCGGCATCGATGGTTCGGTGCTCGAGTCGGGCTCAGAAGCCGGCGATTTCGGGCCGGTGGCGGATGCCGCGAGGGAACTCGTCGACGTCGGCGTCGGTGCGGTGCTGGTCACGCTCGGAGGGGCAGGCGCGCTACTCGCGACGCCCGACGGAGTGTGGTCGGCGAGCCCGCCGGATATCGCGGTGCGCTCCACCGTCGGCGCCGGAGACTCCTCGCTCGCGGGCTATCTCCTCGCAGCGCACCTGGAGCTCGACCCGCCGGAGCGTTTGCGCTGGTCCGTCGCCCATGGCTCCGTGGCCGCCTCGCTTCCCGGAACAGGACTGCCGCACGCCCTGGACATGGACCGGGCCCCGCACATCGACGTCATATCCCACTAACGCACGACCGACCGATAAGGACTCACGATGACTGACACACCACTCATCGAGACGGGCACAGTCCGCCTCGATGCGGATCTCGGAGACAACAAGGAGGGGGTCCTCCGAACGCTCGCCGGCGCCTTCGTCGACACCGGGCGCGCGAACGACCTCGACGGTGCCGTGGAGGCGCTGCTGGCGCGTGAGGAGAAGGCTGCCACGGGCATGAAGGGCGGTTTCGCGATCCCGCACTGCAAGTCCGCGGCCATCGACACCCCGAGCCTCGCTTTCGCGCGGCTGTCCAACCCGGTGGACTTCGGCGCTGCCGACGGCCCCGCCGATCTCGTGTTCATGCTCGGCGCGCCCGATGGCGAGGGCAAGGCGCACCTCAAGATGCTGTCCAAGCTTGCCCGCAGCCTCGTGCGCAAGGACTTCGTCGAGTCCCTCCGGCAGGTGGAAACCGATTCCGAGGCCGTGAAGATCATCCTTGACGCCGTCGAGGACAAGCCGAAGTCCGATGGAGGCTCGGGAAGCGAAGACACCGCGGCCGCAGGCGCGGCCGGAGCGGCAGGCGCAGCCACAGTGGGCGCTGGTGCGGCCGCAGCGGGAGCATCCGCATCCGCAGGCATCGACGATAGTGGCTCCGCGAAGGTTGACGACGCCGTGCGGATCGTCGCGGTGACGTCCTGCGCCACCGGCATCGCCCACACCTACATGGCGGCGGACGCGCTGACCCAGACGGCCAAGGACAAAGGCATCGACTTCGCGGTCGAGCCGCAGGGCTCCTCGGGAACGACGCCGTTGACCGCCGAGCAGATCGACAAGGCCGACGCGGTCATCTTCGCCACCGACGTCGGAGTGCGAGACAAGGGCCGGTTCGCCGGAAAGCCGGTCGTCGAAGGACCGGTCAAGCGCGGGATCGACGCCCCGGAGAAGATGCTCGACGATGCGGTGAAGGCCGCACGAGATCCGAACGCGACCCGGGTCAAGGCGGCCTCGGGATCGGGCGAGGAATCGGCGTCCGGCGGCGGCAAGGGCGAGCACTGGGCCCGCACCCTCCAGCGCGGTGTGATGAGCGGCGTCAGCTACATGATCCCGTTCGTCGCGGCCGGCGGCCTCCTCATGGCGCTCGGCTTTCTGTTCGGCGGCTACGACATGGCCGGCGTCTACCAGGACATCGTTACCACCTACTCGCTCACCGATCTCCCGCCCCAGCTCTTTACTGACGGCGAAGGGCTCGTCGCCGCCGGCGCGTCCGGCGCGGAGGCACTCGATCGCACCGGAATGATGCTGTACATGGGCGTGGTGTTCTTCGCCATCGGCCAGGCAGCAATGTCGTTCATGATTCCGGTGCTGTCCGGCTACATCGCGATGGGCATCGCCGACCGCCCCGGGCTCGCCCCCGGTTTCGTCGGCGGCGCGATATCGCTGACACTCGACGCCGGTTTCCTTGGCGCGCTCATCACCGGCATTCTCGCCGGCTTCCTCATGCGCTGGATGAGCTCGTGGAGTGTGCCGTCCTGGCTGCGCGGCCTTATGCCTGTCGTGCTGTTCCCGCTCCTCGGTTCGCTCATTATCGGGCTCGTGATGTTCCTTCTGCTCGGCCAGCCCATCGCTTGGCTGATGGAGACGCTCACCGACGGACTGTCGAGCATGTCCGGTTCCTCGGCGATTCTCCTCGGGCTCATCCTCGGCCTAATGATGTGCTTCGACCTGGGCGGCCCGGTGAACAAGGCGGCGTACGTCTTCGCCACCGCCGGGCTCGTCGTCGACGAACCTTCGACGCTGCGCATCATGGCCGCCGTCATGGCAGCAGGCATGGTCCCGCCGATCGCGTTGTCGATCGCCACGTTCGTGCGTAAGCATCTGTTCACCCCGGCGGAACGCGAGAACGGCCGCGCAGCGTGGTTGCTCGGCCTGTCGTTCATCTCCGAAGGCGCCATCCCTTTCGCGGCAGCCGATCCGCTCCGAGTCATCCCGTCGATGATGCTCGGCGGTGCCACGACGGGCGCGTTGAGTATGGCATTCTCCGTCGAGTCCTACGCCCCGCACGGCGGCATCTTCGTGATCTTCGCGATCCATCCGATCTGGGGTTACTTCGTATCCATCCTCGCCGGAGTCGTCGTGTCCACGATCGCCGTCGTCATCGCCAAGTCCATCGGTAATCGAGTCGAAACCGTGAGCAAGGCAGAGTCGGCGTCCCACGCCAGCGGAACCGTCGTCGCCTAAGCTGGCGCGCGGATCCGAAATACCTAAAGGAGAACCCCATGGCAAGCAAGACCGTCATCGTCGCCTCCGCGGAGGGGCTGCACGCCCGCCCCGCAGGGCTCATTGCCGAAGCGGCCGAGAAGTACGACACGGATATCGAGCTCAGCACCGCGGGAGAAGATCCCGTCGACGCCGCCTCGTCGATGATGATCATGGCGCTTGGCGCGGAGAAAGGCGTCGAAGTAACGGTGACCAGCGACGACGACGCCGCAGTCGAGGAAATCGCGAAGCTCCTCGAAACCGATCTCGACGCATAGAAGGCGCATACACAGACCGAAGGGCCGAGGCATGTGGCTACCAAGCCACTCCTCGGCCCTTCGTCGTTCTCAATCAGCAGACGTCGAGCGGGCTCGGGCCGGGCGCTCTCAGTTGTTATCAGGCAAACTAAATAATTCAGATACGGTGACGGAGAAACGAACAATGCGATGAGTGAGGCGGCACCGTGATGGACACAACGAGGACGCGCATCAACCGACACCGGTTCAAGGCAATGGGAGCAATCGCGTGCAGCGTCACGCTGCTGGCCGCATGCACGTCTGGTTCCGAACCGGAAACCGAGTCCTCGGCGTCGTCTGGCGATCCCTCGTCGGTGTCGACCCAACCGACGGTGTCCGAGAATGTCGAAGCCGACGCGGACATCGTCGCCGACAGGGACGAACCCGAGAAGACAAGGGTCCAGTACCCCACCGAGGGCGAAGGCGATCCGAACCAGAACTGGGGCGACCTCTACCTCCCCGCCGGCCAACACAAAGAGGATTCGATTCCTCTTGTCGTGCTGATCCACGGCGGCTCGTGGGCCTCGCAGCTCGGCGCCGAGGTGATGAATACCTACGCCGAGGACCTTGTCGATCGCGGAATGGCCGTGTACAACATCGAGTATCGCCGCGTAGATTCCGGTGGCGGTTGGCCGACCACATTTAGCGATGTCGCGAGCGCGCTCGATTACGTGGTCGATCTCAACGAAAAACACCCAGAGTTCACCATCGACGACGAGCTCGTCGTCGGCCACAGCGCGGGAGCACAATTGGCGATGTGGGCGGGGACTCGACATTCGTTGAGCCAAGACGAGGTGGGTAACGATCCGAAGTTCAGGCCCAAGCGGGTCGTGTCCCTCGCCGGGCCGCTGGACATGATCTACGCCGCTCAGCATGGCGATGACCGGATCGTCAAGGTTCTCGGCGGGACGCCCGAGGAGATCCCCGACCGCTACGAGTCGGTCGATCCGATCCAGAACATCGATCCCTCGATCCCCGTGGTGGCTATCCACGGCACGAACGACACCATGGTCTCGCCGGAGAACTCTATGCGCTACATCGACGCGGTTGAGGAGGCAGACGGCATCGGCGACCTGGTCATGGCCGACGGAGACGATCATGTCTCACTGGTCAGCGGCGATTCGCGTCACTACCAGAAGATTCTCGACATCATCACCGACGCTTCGGGAAAGACCATCGATGAGTTGGACGACCTCTACTCGAACTAGCGCGAGACAGGACGTGAACGCTAACCCCAGGCCGCGGAGACACCGGCGATCTGCCGGTCGATCCGCTCCAGCCTGGATTCGGTGTACAGCGCGATCTGGTCGACCACGACGCGTAGTCTTCCTTGCTCGGATTCTGCATGCTCCCAGGCGGGCACGAGCGCCGGATCAAGGCTTGCGGGTGCCGAACCCGAAAGATACTCGGCCACGCGGTGGATGCGATCGCGTTGGCGATCCTGACGCACACGATGCCCGGGGTCGAGCATCACGTACCGCACGGCCATCGTCTTGAGCAGCACGACCTCGGCGATGACATCCGCGGGAGCGATCAGGTCGGCGCTGTATCTGTGGTGGGAGTGCTCGCCGAATTCGGCGCGGGTGGCCTCGATCGCCGGCCCCACGAACCGCCCGACCATCCCCGAGGTGAACGCCTTCAGGGCCACAAGACCTTCGAAGGTCGGGGCATAGGGCTTCAGCTTGATGACGTCGGAGCTGCTCGCAAGCCGCGCCGCCGCGGCCTCCAGCGACGCGGCGTCCGCGTCCGAGAAGTGGGAGGCGCCGAGCGCGGCCAGCGCGGCCACCTCGTTGTCGTCGTCGAGGATGCTCATGTCCAGGCGCCCGGCAAGGATCGCATCCTCGACGTCGTGCACCGAGTAGGCGACGTCGTCCGAATAGTCCATGATCTGCGCTTCAAGGGATCGCCTCTCCCCCGGCGCGCCCTCCCGGATCCACGCGAGTATCTCGGCGTCCTCGGGGTAGGCGCCGTACTTGGAGGTGCCTTCCTTCGGCGTCCACGGGTACTTCGTGGCGGCGTCGAGAGCGGCCCGAGAGAGGTTGAGCCCGACGGAGCTCGAAGGATCGCCGCCCCGGGAGAGGACCTTGGGTTCGATGCGGGTGAGGATGCGCACCGTCTGCGCGTTGCCCTCGAATCCGCCGCAGCCCTCTGCCACCTCGGCGAGAGCGGTCTCCCCGTTGTGCCCGTACGGAGGGTGGCCGATGTCGTGGGACAGCCCGGCGAGGTCGCACAAGTCCATGTCGGCGCCAAGTCCGGAGCCGATGGAGCGGGCGATCTGCGCTACCTCGAGGGAATGGGTGAGCCGGGTGCGCGGTATGTCCCCGTCACCGGGGCCGACGACCTGGGTCTTGTCCGCGAGCCGGCGCAGCGCGGCCGAGTGGAGGACGCGGGCGCGGTCGCGTTCGAACTCGGTACGCCGCGTGGCGGGAGGCTCGGGCACCATGCGGGCATGGTCCGCCTCACTGTATTCGGCGCACTGGGGAATCGCGTCCGCACCGCTCACTGATCCACCGCCTGCTTTCTCACTCATCCTCCTCGCGCGCCGATCGCGCGAGTCCTGCTGGAAAGATTCTCCGCCGTCATACGAAAAACCCACACGAGGCGCGCGGATGCGTCCGCCCCGTGTGGGTCGTTCCTACCGTAAGTGCCGGCGCGTGTGGGGGCGCTAGCAGCCGATGAGGCGCTCGGCGAGGTACCGCTCGACCTGATCGATAGCAATGCGCTCCTGCGCCATGGTGTCGCGCTCGCGGATGGTGACGGCCTGGTCGTCGAGGGTGTCGAAGTCGACGGTGATGCAGAACGGCGTGCCGATCTCGTCCTGGCGACGGTAACGGCGGCCGATGGCCTGGGCATCGTCGAAATCGACGTTCCAGTTCTTGCGCAACTGGTTCGCGAGATCCCGCGCCTTCGGCGACAGGTTCTCGTGGCGAGAGAGCGGCAGCACCGCGGCCTTGACCGGCGCGAGGCGACGATCCAACTTCAGCACGGTGCGTTTGTCGACCCCGCCCTTGGAGTTCGGCGCCTCGTCCTCGGTGTAGGCGTCCATGAGGAACGCCATGAACGAGCGTGTGAGACCTGCCGCGGGCTCGATGACGTACGGGGTGTAGCGCTCGCCGGAGGCCTGGTCGAAGTACGACAGGTCCTCGCCCGACGCCTTCGAGTGCGTCGACAGGTCGTAGTCGGTGCGGTTGGCGACGCCCTCGAGCTCGCCCCACTTGGAGCCGGCGAAGTGGAAGGCATATTCCACGTCGACGGTGCGCTTGGAGTAGTGCGACAGCTTCTCCTGCGGGTGCTCGAACAACCGCAGGTTCTCCGGATCGATGCCCAGCTCGATGTACCAGTTAAGGCGCTGGTCGATCCAGTACTGGTGCCACTCCTCGTCCTCGCCGGGCTTGACGAAGAATTCCATCTCCATCTGCTCGAACTCACGGGTGCGGAAGATGAAGTTGCCTGGGGTGATCTCGTTGCGGAAGCTCTTGCCGATCTGGCCGATACCGAACGGCGGCTTACGGCGCGCGGTGGTGAGCACGTTGTGGAAGTTGACGAAGATGCCCTGCGCCGTCTCCGGGCGGAGGTAGTGCAGGCCCTCCTTGTCGTCCACGGGCCCGAGGTAGGTCTTCATCAACCCCGAGAACTCGCGCGGCTCGGTCCAGTTGCCGGGCTGCCCGGTATCGGGGTCCTTGATGTCCGCGAGGCCGTTCTCCGGCGGATGGCCGTGCTTCTCCTCGTAGGCCTCGAGTAGGTGGTCGGCGCGGAAACGCTTGTGCGTGTACAGGCTCTCCACGAGCGGGTCGGAGAACACCTCGACGTGCCCGGAAGCCTCCCAGACCTGGCGCGGCAGGATCACCGATGAATCGAGACCGACGACATCGTCGCGGCCCTGGACGATCGTCTTCCACCACTGGCGCTTGATGTTGTCCTTGAGCTCGACGCCCAGTGGCCCGTAATCCCATGCCGACCGCGTGCCGCCGTAGATCTCGCCGCAGGGGAAGACGAGTCCACGACGCTTACACAGGTTGACGATGGTATCGATCTTGGTTGCCACGTTGTTTTATCTCCATCTCGCTAGCGGGCCGGTAGAGTGCGCCATGGTCAGCGCAGTATCCGTGCGGGCGACGCATTAGCAGTTGTTCAGCGTCCAGCTTAACGACTCGTTCGCGGCCCCGCCGCAGGCCCCGCCTTCTCACGATCTTTGGAATAATCGCGGGGAACGACCCGCCGCAACACGTCCCGCGAAGTGCTCTCTCCACTCCCCGCGGAGAAAGGAGCCCGGCCCATGCCACGAGACGGCTCGTCAGACCCTGCCGACGCACCCAAGGTCGGCGTCCGTTCGACCCGCCAGCGCGAGGCGATCGTCGATCTCCTCGGCGAGCAGGACGTGTTCATCTCCGCGCAGGACGTGCATTCGAGGTTGCGCGATCTGGGCCAGCGCATCGGGCTTACCACCGTCTATCGCACCCTCCAGTCGCTGGTGGACGTCGGCGCCGTGGATACGCTGCGCAATGACGGCGGAGAGCAGCTCTTCCGCCGGTGTTCCGATCACCACCACCATCATCTGGTGTGTCGGCGCTGCGGGAAGACCGTCGAGATCCAGGCGGACACCGTAGAGCATTGGACCAGGTCGGTCGCCGCGGCGAACGGTTTCTCCGACGTCCAGCACACCATCGAGCTCGTCGGTCTGTGCGCCGAGTGCGCGGCGGAGACCCGGTAGCGAACGCGGACGCTACTTCACGCCGCCGAAGCGCCGGTCGCGACGGGCGTATTCGAGGCACGCCTCCCACAGGTCGAGGCGCGAAAAGTCGGGGAACAGGGTTTCCTGGAACACGAACTCCGCGTACGCCGATTGCCACAGTAGGAAGTTCGATGTGCGTAGTTCGCCCGAGGGACGCAGGAACATGTCGACGTCGGGCATGTCGGGTTCATCGAGGTAACCGGCGAACGATTTTTCGGTGATGTGGTCGGGGTCGATCTCCCCCGCCGCCGCGCGCCGCGCGATCTGCCTGGCCGCGTCGACGATCTCGGCGCGTCCGCCATAGTTCACGCACATCGCGAGCGTCATCACGGTGTTGTTCTTCGTCTGCTCTTCGGCGATCTCGAGTTCGGAGATCACCGACATCCACAGCTTCGGGCGCCGCCCGGCCCAGCGCACCCGCACGCCCATCTCGTGCAGCTCGTCGCGGCGACGGCGTAGCACGTCGCGGTTGAATCCCATCAGGAACCGCACCTCGTCGGGGCTGCGCTTCCAGTTCTCCGTGGAGAACGCGTACGCGCTCAGGTACGGGATGCCCATCTCTATGCAGCCCTGCACGACATCCATGAGCACGGCCTCGCCGCGCTTGTGTCCCTCGGTACGCGCGAGCCCGCGCTCCTGCGCCCACCGACCATTACCGTCCATCACCAGACCGACGTGCCGTGGCACGAACTGCTCGGGAATCGCCGGCGCCTGCGCCCCGGAAGCGTGGCGTGGCGGGGCTTTCGCGGTCTCCGGCGTCACACCAATTGAGCCGGCGGCGTTCGCCTTCGCGCGCCTAGGCAGAAGCGCCATGCGAGTGGTCCTTTCGGTTCGGGGTTCCGGTCGGGGCTTGCGTATGACGTCGGACGTCCCCTTCTCCGGCCAGCAGCGGCAGCGTGTGCAGCGAACGTTCTGTGTGCCATTGCACGTGCGCGACCACAAGTTGCGAGGCCTGCCGAAGAACCTGCTCCGGCGCCGCTTCGACGACGTCCCATCGGCCGCGCAGGAGCGCGTCGAGGACTTCCGGGGTTCCTTGCCGTGGTGTCAGCGCACCCGGCGGCCGGCAGTGCACGCAGACTGCGCCGCCGCTGGGTACGTGGTACGCGCGATGCGGGCCGACCACGCCGCACCGGGCGCAGGCGAGCAACACGGGTTCCCAGCCGGCGACCTGCAACGCCCTGAGCATGAACGACACGGCGACGAGCGAGGGATCACGGCGCGCCTCGGCGAGCGAGCGGAACGCGAGTACGAGCATGCGCAGGATGCGCGGCTCCCCGCCCGCGAGGTGCTCGGCGGCCTCCATCATGGCGCAGGCCGCTGTGTAGGCGCGCCAGTCGCCAGTGATCTGCGGGGCGTAGGTCTCGATGGTCTCGGCCTGTTGGATGATCGCGAGGCCGCCGCTACCGAAAGGCGTGCCCAATCCCACCATCCCGGGGGCGCCGCTTCCCATTGCGAGCGAACGCTTGCTCGGAACGAACTGCACCTCTACAAAAGTGAAGGGCTCGAGCCGGGATCCGAATTTGGAGCGGGTCCTGCGCACAGCCTTGCCGACGCCGCGCACGATGCCGTGTTCGTAGCACAGCATCGTGATGATCCGATCGGCCTCGCCGAGGTCATGTGTGCGCAGTACCAATGCGCGGTCCCTTACCGGGTGCACCCTTCACCTCCTATTCGGGTCGTCGCCCAGACGCTCCGACTACCCCGAGAACGTCGTCAGGGGCACAAGTTTATTCTCTCGTGCGCCGCTTCTGGGTAAGCGCTGTTAGAAGCCGAGTCGGCCGAGGTACCTCGGGTCGCGCTGCCAGTCCTTGAGCACCTTGACGTGCAAGTCGAGGAAGATCTTCTTACCGAGGAGCTCGGCGATCCCCTGCCTGGCCCGGGATCCGACATCGCGCATGCGCGAACCCTTCTTCCCGATCACGATCGCCTTCTGGCTCTCGCGCTCGACGATGAGCGAGGCGTGCACGTCGAGCAGGTCGTCCCGGCCCTCGCGCGGCAGGATCTCGTCGATGACGACGGCGATGGAGTGCGGCAGCTCGTCGCGTACACCTTCCAGCGCCGCTTCCCTGATGAGCTCGGCGATTCGCGTCTCGTCCGGCTCGTCGGTGATCGCGTCGTCGGGGTAGAACTGCGGCCCCTCGGGAAGTTGCGAGACGAGGACATCGCCCACGATATCGACCTGCTGCCCGGACGTCGCCGACACCGGAACGACCTCCGCCGCGGGGCCGAGGAGCTCGGACACGGCGAGCAGCTGCTCGGCGACGGCCTGCTGCGGCGCGGCATCGATCTTCGTGACGATCCCTACCATCGGCGTCTTGGGCGCAAGTTCGCGCACCCGTCCGAGAATCCACTTGTCCCCCGGACCGATTTTCTCGCCCGCAGGGAAGCACATGCCGATCACGTCGACGTCGGAATAGGTGTCCTCGACCAACGCATTGAGACGTTCGCCGAGAAGTGTGCGGGGCCGGTGTAGGCCCGGGGTGTCGACGATGATGATCTGACCATCGGAGCGGTGGACGATGCCCCGAATCGTGTGCCTTGTCGTCTGGGGGCGGTTCGAGGTGATCGCGATCTTCTCGCCGACCAGGGCGTTCGTCAGCGTCGATTTGCCAGTGTTCGGTCGTCCGACGAAGGACACGAATCCGGAGCGGTACGGGGCGGGCTCAGTCATGGGGATTCTCCTCATCGGTGGCGGGCTCGGGTTCGAGCTTGTACGCCCTCACTGTCGATACGCGGATCCGGCCGCGCCTGTCGGTTCCGCCCTCGGCGAGGAAGACCACGCCGGCGGCCTTCACCCGGGTGCCAGGCAGCGGCACTCGGCCGAGCTCGTAGGCGAGCAGGCCCGCAACGGTGTCGGCCTCCTCGGTGGTCTCCTCGTCGAACTCGACGTCGAACAGGTCGCTCACCTCGGCGAGCGACAGCCGCGAGGAGAGCCTGTAGCCGCCGTCTTCGAGCTCCTCGATCGGCGCGACCTCCGTGGCGTCGTGTTCGTCGACGATCTCGCCGACGATTTCCTCGAGTACGTCTTCGATCGACACCAACCCGGCGACGCCGCCGTACTCGTCGATGAGCACGGCGAGATGGTTGCGCTGGCGCTGCATCTCGGCGAGGAGATTATCGGCTCGTTTCGAGTCCGGCTCGAAGTACACCGGCTTCATCACGCTCGACACGAGAGTCTGCTCCGCGCTCGCATACGAATCGGAGCTTCCCGTCGCTGCAGCGACGAGGTCGCGGAGGTACGCCACGCCGACGACGTCGTCGACGGAGTCCCCGATCACCGGGATGCGCGAGTGCCCGGAGCGCACCGCCAGGCGCAGTACCTGCGCGATGGTCTTGTCGCTCTCGATCCACACGATTTCGGTGCGCGGGGTCATGATTTCGCGGGCGCTGGTCTGGTCCAGCTCGAACACCGACTGGATCATCCGCGATTCGTCCTCGGCGACGACGCCACGCTCTCGGGCGAGATCGACGATCTCGAGGAGCTCGATCTCCCCGGTGAACGGGCCGTTGCGGAAGCCCTTACCGGGCGTGAGCGCGTTACCGAGAACGATGAGGATGCGGACGATCGGCCGCAGGACGATACCGAGGATCTGCATCGGCAACGCCGTCGCCAGGGAGATGCTGTACGCATGCTGGCGGCCGAGGTTCCTCGGCCCGACCCCGGCGACGATGAAGGCGAGCGCACTCATCACGGCGACGCCGAGGATAATCCCCCAGATCGAATGGTCGACCAGGTCCTCGAAGAAGGTAACCACCTGCACTGCCGCCGCGACCAGGCAGATCGTGTAGAGCAACACGCACAAGTTGATGTATTGCGGCCGGGATTCGATGGCGCGTCTCAGCCTGCGTGCGCCCATCCGCCCTTCGCGTTCGAGCTCTTCCACTCGCGCCACCGACACCGTCGATAGCGCGGAGTCGATCGCCGAGAAGAGCCCGGCCAGTGGGATCAGCGCGAGGCCGACGAAGAAAGTCCAATCCAGGGATTCCACGTAGCAGTCTCGCCTAGCCCTGCGTGCCGGCGCCGGCGGTAGCCTCGCGCTCGTCGTACCACTCGGCCAGCAGCTCGGCCTGTAGCGCGAACATCTCGCGCTCTTCCTCCGGCTCGGCGTGGTCGTAGCCGAGCAGGTGCAGGCAACCGTGCACGGTGAGCAGCGCGAGCTCGTGCGCGAGCGGGTGCCCCGAGGATGCGGCCTGGTCCGCGGCGAATTCCGGGCACAACACCAGGTCGCCGAGCATCGCCGGTCCGGGCGCGGCCATGTCCGGGTGCCCACCCGGGGACAGTTCGTCCATCGGGAAGCTGAGCACGTCGGTGGGACCTGGCAGGTCCATCCACTGGACGTGCAGGTCGGACATCGTTTCGATATCAACCAGGGTGATCGCGAGCTCGGCCGCGGGATGGACGTCCATGCGCGAGATCACGAAGGATGCGACCGAGATGAGCATCTCGCCCTCGACGTCGATGCCCGATTCGTTGGCAACTTCAATGCTCAATTTCGGCCCTTTCCGTGTTGCCGTTGCCGTTCCCGTTCCGTCCGGGTTCCGGGTCCGCGTCCGGCGCGTCCTTGCCCCGGGTGACGTCGCTCGGCACGGTTCGCGCCGTCCTCGTCGTCCCCGCGCGCGGAACGCTTGTCGAATGCATCGTAAGCCTCGACGATCCTGCTCACGAGGGAATGACGGACGACGTCCTTCGACGTCAGTGTCGAGAAGTGGATGTCGTCCACGCCGTCTAGGATTCGCTGGACCACGCGCAGCCCGGATTTCTGTCCTCCGGGGAGATCGACCTGGGAGCCATCTCCCGTCACGACGATCTTTGAGCCGAATCCGAGACGGGTGAGAAACATCTTCATCTGTTCGGGCGTCGTGTTCTGCGCCTCGTCGAGGATGATGAACGCGTCGTTGAGGGTGCGGCCGCGCATATAGGCCAGCGGTGCCACCTCGATCACCCCCGCGGCCATGAGCTTGGGAATCGCCTCGGGGTCCATCATGTCGTGCAGCGCGTCGTACAACGGCCGCATATAGGGGTCGATCTTGTCGCTCAACGCACCGGGGAGAAAGCCCAGCCGCTCGCCGGCCTCAACCGCGGGCCGGGTGAGAATGATGCGGTCGATCTCCTTCGCGGAAAGGGCAGCGACCGCCTTGGCGATCGCGAGGTAGGTCTTGCCCGTACCCGCCGGTCCGAGGCCGAACACGATCGTGTGGCTATCGATGGCGTCGACGTATTCCTTCTGCCCGAGCGTCTTCGGTCGAATCGTCTTGCCGCGCCGACGCAGGATCTCTGCGCTCATCACATCGGCCGCGGCGGGGGCGGCGGTGTCCTTCGTCAGATCCACGGAGCGGAGCACGGAATCGGGAGTGATGGCCACGCCACGCTTGGCCTGGCGGCGCAGATCGTTGACGACGTCGGCCGCATGCGAGACGTCGTCTCGGGCGCCGGTGAGCGTCACCTGGCCACCGCGGACGTGCACGTCGGCATCGAGCGCATCCTCAAGCGCCCGAAGGTTCGCGTCAGCGGTGCCGAGCACCGCGAACGCCACATCGGGTTCCAGCATGATGCTGGCGCGTGCCTGCCCGCCGTCGTCGGCGGCGCTATCGTGCGGGGAAGTTACTGTAACCACTCCTTATCGGTCTTGCCGTTTCTGCGTCGATTCTAGCGCTTGCAGACGACATTCATCCCCGAGGCGAGGGCCACCGAGCGGTCAGCGCACCGATCGCGCCGAGCGCCACCGCCGCAGCGGTCGAGGTCCGAAGAACCTCGGGACCCAACAGAGCCGGAATGGCACCGGCTTCGCGCAGCGCCGCGATCTCTTGTTCGGCGACACCGCCCTCGGGGCCGACCACGAGGACGATCCGTTCGATGCCCTCACCCACCGTGGCCGTGACGAGTTCGGTGAAGGCCCGCGACTCCTCTTCATGCAAGACGATGACGGCGGACGACGCATTGGACCAGTCCGCGACCATCGCCGTGAGCGCCTTGGTGTCGACGAGCTCACCGATCGGCGGCTCGAAGGCGCGGCGCGCCTGCTTCGCCGCAGCACGCGCGGCGTTCTGCCATTTCTGGCGCCCCTTCTCGGCCTTGCCCTTTGCACCGGTCCACCGGGAGATACATCGATCCGCCTGCCACGGGACAATCTCGTCCGCGCCCGCCTCGGTGGCGAGATCCACGGCAAGTTCGGATCGCTCGGACTTGGGCAGAGCTTGCACGATCGTCACGGCCGGTACCGGCGGCGCATGCTCGGTGCGGCGGCGGACCACGACCTCGACCTCGCCTGCGCCAGCGGAGAGGACTTCGCACTCGGCGAGCACACCGGCGCCGTCGCCGACGAGGATTCCTTCGCCGGGCTTGAGCCGAAGTGCCGCCGCGCCGTGCTTGCCCTCGGGACCGGAGATCACCAATCGCCCGCCGTCATCCGGAATATCTTCGCTAAGCAGCAGCGATGCCGACATCAATTCCTCCGGGCCTGGCGTTGTCGCGGATGAGTACGGGAACGGCGGGGATCAGCGTCCGCTGAATGCCGAGCGCAGCTTCGAAAACAGCGAACCGGAGTGCGCGTTGTCCTTGTCGACGAGCTTCGGCCCTTCTTTCTCGAGCTCACGAAGCTTGCGCAGTGCGTCTTTCTGCTTGCTGTTCAGGTGTGTGGGAACAGCGATGTCGAGGTGGACAACCATGTCACCAGGAGCGCCGCCCCGCACATTGGGCATGCCCTTGCCGCGCAGGTTGACGACGTCGTTGGGTTGGGTTCCGGCCTCGATACGCACGGAGATGTCCTCACCGAGGATCGATTCGAGCTCGATCTCCGAACCGAGCGCAGCCTCCACCATCGGTACACGGACGCTGGCGTGGAGGTCGTCGCCCTCGCGGACGAAGACGGGGTGTTCTCGTTCGCGAATCTCGACGTAGAGATCGCCTGCCGGCCCTCCGCCGGGCCCGACCTCGCCTTGCCCGGACAGGCGGACGCGGTTGCCCGTCGTCACGCCGGCGGGGATCTTGGCGGTGACGTTCCGACGCTCGCGCACGCGTCCCTGGCCGCCGCACGATCCACAGGGGTTGGGGATGACCTCGCCGGTACCCTGGCAATTGCTGCAGGGACGGGAGGTCATCACGTTGCCGAGCATGGTGCGCTGTACGGACTGGACCTCCCCCGCGCCCTGACAGATCTGACAAGTCGTCGGCTTTGCCCCGTCGGCGGAACCCTTGCCGTGGCAGGTCTTACACAGCACCGCCGTGTCGATCTGAATCTCTTTCTGCGTGCCCGTGGCGGCCTCTTCGAGATCGAGCGTGACGCGGACGAGCGAGTCCGAACCGGGCTGCACGCGCGAACGCGGGCCACGGGAACCGCCGCCGCCCCCGCCCCCGAAGAAGGCGTCGAAAATGTCGCCCATTCCGCCGAAGCCGGCGCCTCCGAAGCCGCCGCCACCGGCCTCGCCGGGGCCGCCGAGCGGGTCACCGCCCATGTCTACGACCCGGCGCTTCTCCGGATCCGACAGCACCTCGTACGCCGCGCCGACCTCCGCGAACTTCTCCTGAGCCTCTTCGGACGAGTTGACGTCGGGGTGGTACTGGCGGGCCAGTTTCCTGTATGCCTTCTTGATTTCCGACTCCGACGCCGACTTGTCGACGCCGAGAATGCCGTAATAGTCCCGAGCCACTCGCTCTGTCCTCCTGCAGTTGAAAGGTCCGGAACAATACTAGTTTCGCGGCAGGAAATTCCTAATTCCCAGATCCTGCCGGCACGCGGTATCGCCCGGGTTCACCCTGGTCTGTGTCTAAATAAGTTTCGTCATCAACGTTCGGACAATATTTGTCCCACATACCTGGCAACAGCGGCAACCGAGGCCATTGTTCCCGGGTAGTCCATCCGCGTCGGCCCGAGGACCCCCATCCCCCCGAGCGCGGACCCTTCCGGACCGTACTGGCTCGCCACTACCGCCGTTCCGCGCAGGTCCTCGGCCTTGGTCTCCTCGCCGATCTGCACGGAGATACGCCCCGGCCCGGCCGCCAGATCCCGCGATGCGGCCAGGAGCTTGAGCAAGATGACCTGTTCTTCGAGCGCCTCGAGGACGCGCTGTAGCGAACCGTCGAAGCTGGCGGCATTGCGGGTGAGGTTCGCGGTCCCGCCGAGCATGAGCCGCGTCTCCGGTTGCTCGACGAGCGTCTCGATGAGCACCGACGAGGCCTGCACGGCCGCGGTGCGGATGTAATCCGGCGCGGCGGCGGCGGCCTCGGCGAGGTCACTGCTCGCATCGGCGAGGCGTTTGCCGGACACCGCCTGACCGAGCAGTGTGCGCAGCGCCGAGATGTCGTCCTCGGAGACCGGACGCCCCATGTCCACGACACGCTGTTCCACCCGCCCGGTGTCGGTGATCACCACGAGCAGAAGCCTGCTCGGCGTCAGATCGACAACCTCCAGATGGCGCACGGTCGCCTGCCCCAGAATCGGATACTGGATGACGGCGACCTGTTGCGTCAGCTGGGCGAGCAAGCGCACCGCGCGGCGCAGGACATCATCGAGATCTACGGCGTCCTCGAGGAAGCTCTGGATGGCGTGGGTCTCGGCACGGGAGAGCGGCTTGAGCTCATGAATTGCATCGACGAACTGCCGATACCCCTTCTCCGTGGGCACGCGACCGGAAGAGGTATGAGGTTGGGTGATGAATCCCTCGTCCTCGAGTGCCGCCATGTCGTTGCGGATAGTCGCACTGGAGACGCCGAGATTGTGGCGGTCGACGAGCGCCTTCGAGCCCACGGGTTCCTGCGAGGAGATGTAATCGGCCACGATAGCCCGCAGTACCTGTGCCCTGCGGTCCTCCGTTGCCGACATCGAAATCTCCTCCCCCTGATTCGTTCCGATTCGCGTTGCTGTCTATCTCTCCGCCTCAGTTTAGTCCGCCTACACCAAGACGCGAGGAGGCTTAGACTTTCGGGCATGAGCCAGCGAGTCGTCGTGTTTCCGCGCGGCATCAATGTCGGAGGCCACAACAAGGTTCCCATGCCGGCGTTGCGGGCGGATCTGGCGAATGCAGGCTTCTCCGACGTCATCACCATTTTGGCCAGTGGGAACATCGTCGTCACGGCGCCCTGCGCTTCCGTATCGGAGGCGGAGGACCGCGTGCGGGACGTGATCTTCCACTCCAGCGGAACCGAGGTGGAGTGCCTGTCGCGCTCGGCCGAACAGATGCGGGCAATCGCCGGGTACAACCCGTTGGGCGAGATTGCCGATGACGGCTCTCGCCATCTCGTCACATTCCTGTCGGCGCCGCTGCCTACCGAGCTCTCTGAGCACATCGCCGCAGGAGACTATTCGCCCAACGTGCATGCGCTAGCAGAACGTGAGATGTACTCGTGGGCCCCCGACGGGGTGAAGGCGCTGAAACCCACGGATAAAACGCTGATGTCGGCCGGTGGAATCGTCGCCACCACGCGCAACTGGAACACCGTAGAGAAGATCATCGCCGCGTTGTAGGTTGTAGCGCCGCGCAGATCTACGGGTCGGGGTGCGCCCGTCAGCCCCTACGCCTGGGCCGATCTTCCAAGGCGAACACGAGGAAAGTGCTCGTGGCCGTCGCGACCGTTTTACCGCGGGCGTCGACGACCTCGCCCTCGGCGAATGCCACTCGCCGACCGGGCTTGGTTACCCGAGCATTGCACAGGAGCGGGGCGTTCTCGGGAAACACCGCGCGGAGATAACTGACGTTGATGTCGATCGAGGTGAACCCGGTTCCCGCGGGGACGGTCGTGTGGACGGCCCCGCCGAGCGCGGAATCGAGCAATGTGCACATGAGCCCGCCGTGCACGGAGCCGATCCGGTTGAAATGCGACTCGTCCGGGCTGCACCGCACGGATACCTCGCCAGGGCCCGCGGAAACCACGTGAAGCGCTGCGTGTGAACTCATGGGCGATTCAGGTAGTTCTCCGGCGACGACTTTGCGCATGTAATCGAGACCGCTGAGTTCGTCGGTTCCAGGGCCCACGTCGCTCCCGTCGTCCCATCTCACGACCGTTTCGTGCTCTGCCATGCCCTCTCCTTCCGCTAGGCCCTGGCGGCGGCGAGCACTCCGCCCAGGACGCGTCGACTATTTATTATCGCGCCACGCGACGCGGGCCGTTCGGCAACGCCCTCCTCGCGGTTCGGCCTCAAGCGGACGGAGCGGGCACGTTCTGCAGCCTGACCTGGCCGCGCGCGATCGTCTTCCCGGACTCGGCCGCGGAGATGACAACGTCCCACAGCTGCTGCCCCTTGCCCTGGTGCAGCGCCGTGGCCTCTACGTGTGCAGAGCCGGCGGTGGCCGGGCGGATGAAGTCGGTTCCGTTGTGCAGCCCGACGGAGAATTCTCCCCGTTCTCGCACCGCGTAGCTGGCCCCGATGCTTGCGGCCGATTCGATGATCGTCGCGTAGACGCCGCCGTGCACGACTCCCCACGGGGTGTGGTGTTCGGGGCCGAGTTCGACGTGGCCACGCACGCTCGTCTCGGCCACCTCGTCGACGACGAAACCGGACGCGGCGACGAATCTGCTCGAGGCCTCGAGTGACACATCGGGCATGGGAGTGGGCGAAAGCGATTCAGAGTTCGACACGGGAGTTCCTTTTCGTCGAGGTGGCTTCAAACACGGCTGGCTAGTAATCTAGAAGCTAGACGAGGTTGCGGCCGACGTCAATCGCTTAGGAGAATTCTCGAATGGACTGGCTCGAACAATCGACGGAGAACTGCTCCGTCCAACGCACCCTCGATGTGATCGGCGATAAGTGGACCATCCAGGTCATCCGCGAGGCATTCCATGGCGTCCGGAAGTTCGACCAGATGCGCGACCACATCGGGGTGTCCGATTCGGTGCTCTCCTCGCGCCTTCGAAAGCTCGTCGACGAAGGAATCCTGGAGACCGCCGAATACCGGCAGGCCGGCTACCGCAGACGCAAGGAGTACCGACTCACCGCGAGCGGCCGAGACCTCTACACCGTCATCATCGCGTTGCTCAGCTGGGGCGATACCCACCGCCCCGACCCCGCCGGCCCGGCGATCGAGATCGCGCACGCCGACTGCGGTGCGCCCATCGACGTCGAGATCCGTTGTTCGAATGGACACCGCCTGTCGTCCCCGCGCGAGGCCGTCACGTCCACGGGGCCCGGAGCCAAGCCCGTCGCAGCACACAACGAATAACCCCTGCGTCAGAGGCCTCCCGCGTCAGAGCTCGATGATGTCGCGGACGATCCCGTCCGCCATGAGCCGCCCAGCGTCGGTGACCCGGTAGCGCATCTCGTCCCCGCCTTCGTCGACGACGGCGAGCCCCCGGTCGATCCACGGAGCGAGCCGCGCCCGCTCGTCGGCGGACAGCATGCGCGCGGGAACGCCCTCCGCGAGGCGCAGGCGCAGCATGACCTGCTCGATGTGGCGTCCGCCGTCATCCAGCGTCTCACCACCGGCGATCGGCAGAAGGCCCGGACCGCTGGCCGCGGCGTAGCGGGCCGGGTGCTTGATGTTCCACCACCGCTGCCCTGAAAGGTGCCCGTGTGCGCCGGGCCCGAAACCCCACCAGTCGCCATCACGCCAGTAGCCGAGGTTGTGGCGGCACTGTGCCGCCTCACCACGCGCCCAGTTCGATACCTCGTACCAGTCGAATCCGGCATCCGCCATCGTGGCGGCGACCATCTCGTAGCGGCGCGCGAACACGTCGTCGACAGGGGTCGCTATCTCGCCGCGCCGCACCTTTCTGGCCAGCGCGGTTCCGTCCTCGACGATGAGCGAGTACGCCGATACGTGGTCTATCCCGGTTCCCAGAGCGTCGTCGAGCGTCCTCGCCAAATCGGCGTCCGTCTCGCCGGGGGTCCCATAGATGACGTCGAGATTGACGTGCGCGAAGCCCGCATCCAAGGCCTCGCGCGCGGCGTCGAGCGCTCGCCCGGGCGTGTGGGCCCTGTCGAGAATCTGCAGCACCCGCGAGGACGTCGACTGCATTCCCAGGGAAATACGTGTGAACCCGCCACGAAGCAGCGCCTCGAAGAACGCCGGGGACACCGATTCGGGGTTGGATTCGGTGGTCACCTCCGCGTCCGCGGCGAGAACGAAATTCTCACGGATCTCGGCGAGAACGCCATTGAGCATCGCCGCGCCCACGAGACTCGGCGTTCCTCCGCCGAAAAAGATCGTCTGCACTGACGGCGGGCGTCCGAGCCGGGCCCCGAGCCGGTGTGCGGCCTCGCGGATCTCCGCGCGAATCGCTTCCGACCAGGATTCCGGCGACGCCGAAGACCCGAGCTCTCCGGCGGTATAGGTATTGAAATCGCAATAGCCGCAGCGCGTAGAACAGAACGGTACGTGCACGTAGACGCCGAACGGTTCGGCAATCGAATCCGGGATGTGCAGAGAGAAATCCGTCTCCGTGGAGTCCTGGGGTTCGGCGCCCGAACGCTGCGCTGTCGATTCCGTCACGCCTCGCAGTGTAGGCCAGATGTGTGGGCAGTCCCCTATCGTCTGGTGCGGAGTTTCTGCTTCGCAGCGTTCTCCGCGAGGTCGCCGAGCGCAGAGCCCATGTCCTTGACGCTTTCGTCGGGAGACTCTTCGGAGTAGTCGAGCTGGTCCAGTTCCTCCTCGGAGTCGATCTGCTCGGCCTCCTCCCCGTCGCCGTCATTGGCCTTCTCGTACCTGGCGGCGAGTTCTTCGTATTCCTGGAGAGCCTCTTCCATGAAGTCGATAAGCGGCCAGAGATCGGCTTCCATCTCCCGGCATCCGATGAATCCGGAGTAGAGGGTGCCGTCCATGGAGACGACGGTCAGGTTGAGCCCGGCACCGTGGAACACCGGCCCCATCGGATACATCGCGGTGATCTTTGCGCCGAGGAAGTACAGCGGAAAGTCCGGCCCCGGAACATTGGAGATGACGAGATTGTGTACCGTCGGGTGCTTCTCGGCGAGGCGGAGTTTCGAATAGGTTCGCACGGCCGCGCCGAATACCGACGGGGCCGCGAACTGGGCCCAGTCGGTGAGGAGATCGGCGTCGATCGTGTCGTTGTGCTTCTTGGCGACGTCGGTGGATTTCGCGATCACCCGCAGCCGCTTGATGGGGTCTTCCTGCGCCGTGGCCAAGGACATGAACATCCCGGACACATGGTTGGTACCGGGCCTGTTGGACATGCCGTGCACGGACATCGGCACCATGGCGACCAACGAATTACTGGGTAACTCGTCCTTGGAGATCAGATATTTGCGCATGGCGGAGGCGGCCAGGGTGAGCACGATGTCGTTCACCGTGCAGCCGAATGTCCGCTTCACCCTCTTGATTCGGTCGAGCTCGGTGGCACCGAATGCGATGGTGCGGTGGCCGGTGATCGTCTTATTGAACCGTGTGCGTGGAGCCGAGAACGGGGCGGGCATCGCCTCGCCTTTGCGCGCCCGCATGATCCACTTGGGCAGCAGCCCGACGGTGTGCGGGAGCAGGGACATGAATCGGAACGGCTTGGCCGCCGTCGACATGGCGCCACCTAGGAGCACCTCCACCGCGCCGTACCCGCCTGCGTTGACCTCGAGATTCTTCTCCTCCAGCAGGTCGCTTTCAGGAGTCAACGAACACAGCTGGGTGATGAAGTTGGCGCCGGAGACCCCGTCCACCGTCGAATGGTGCATCTTCACCAGCACACCGATCTCGCCGCCCTCGAGGCCTTCCATGATCCAGATTTCCCACAGCGGCGATTTCCGATCGAGCGCGATGCCGGCGAAGTGCGCGGCGAGTTCCCCGAGTTCTTTCTCCCCTCCGGGGCTGGGCACTGCGATTCTGTGCACGTGCTTGTCGATATCGAAATCCTTGGCCTCGACCCACACCGGATGGTCGAGGTTGAGGATCGAGTCCTGCAACTTTCGGCGAAGCGGCGGCATGTACTTGATTCGCCGATCGAGCTCTGTCTTGAATTTCTCGAAGTCGTACCCCCCGGGGACGCTCGACGGGTCCACCTTGATCAGTACGGTGACATGCAAAAGCTGCGAGGGGGTCTCGAAGTAGAGAAAGCTCGCGTCCAGTCCGCTGAGTCGCTGCATGCTGACAGTGTAAAGCAGAAGTTTTGTCGCTTAACGGCCTTTGCCGAATTGTCGTTCGCCGTTCTCGGTGGCCCGTGAAGATCGTCTCGAATGCACCCCTGGAGGGGGTCAGTCAGACCCCGCCGGAACGCAAGACGGCATCAGAAAATCTGGGTCAGCACCCACACGATAACTATCAACACGATGAGCCCGATGAGGGCCTGTTGCACGCGAGACTTCGGCATCTATTCCAATTCCTCCTCCGCGGCCTCGTCGCGGCCACGAATCACATCGACCAGACGCGGACTCACGAATGCGTCGGTGACGACGATGAGGACGCGGGCGATCACGAACGACAGCGGGACGAGCACCGCAACGAGGATCGCCACCTGCGGCGGGAAAGGCAACGTCGACAACCACAGTTCGACGCTGTCCCACACCTGCAGTGGCGATTCCATGCCCCTACCCTATCGGACGGCCGAGCTCTCCAATCCCCTGCGGCGCAGCAGCGGAGCAGGGTCGGGATCCGCGCCCCGAAAGGCACGGTAGGCCTCGTCGAAGTCGATGGCCCCGCCGCGCGAGAGCACCGCGGTGCGCAACTGCTCGCCGAGTTCGGCCCGCAATCCGCCGCCCGAACGGAACCAGTCCGCGGCGTCGGCGTCGAGCACTTCTGCCCAGAAGTACGAGTAGTACGCCGCCGAGTAACCGCCGGCGAAGATGTGCTGGAAGTAGCGGGAGCGGTACCTCGGTTCAATCCCCTCGACGTCGAGCCCCGCGGATGCGAGGACCTGTGATTCGAATACGTCGACGTCATCGGTAGCTCGTGCCTGTTCCAGCGAGAGTGAATGCCACGCCAGGTCGATGAGCGCGGCACCGAGATATTCGACGGTGGCCTGACCCTGCCCGAACTTCTCGGCCTCACGTAGCCGGGCGACGAGATCCTGAGGGATCGGCGAGCCGGAGCCGACGTGGTGGGCGAAACGAGAAAGCACCTCGGATTCGTCTGCCCACATCTCGTTGACTTGGGAAGGAAACTCGACGAAGTCACGCGGGACGTTGGTCCCCGAGAACGTCGGATAGCGTACCTGCGACAGGAGACCGTGGAGCGCGTGGCCGAACTCGTGGAACATCGTCGTCACCTCGTCGCGGGTAAGGAGGGTAGGCGCGTCCGCGGCGGGCTTGGCAAGGTTCATCACGTTGACGACGACGGGCTTGGTTCCCAGGGCGGTGGACTGATCGGTGAACGAGCTCATCCACGCCCCTCCTCGCTTGGTCGGGCGGGCGTAGTAGTCGAGCAGGATGAGCCCGGTCTCGGGGTCGTCGTCGGCAGGACGGCGAACCTCCCACACCTGCACGTCCGGCAGGTAGCCGGCGAGATCGGCTCGGTGGGTGAACTCGAGTCCGTATAGCGTGCTCGCGGCGTACATGACGCCATCGCGGAGCACGGTGTCTAGCTCGAAGTACGGGCGAACGGCCGCGTCCTCGACGGAGAACCGTTCGGCGCGCAGCCTCTCGGCGAAATGTGCCCAGTCCGCGGGGCTCAGCGGGGTTTCCTCGTCCCCTCCGAGCATGTCCTTTGCCTCGTGACGAGCGTTGGTGATGGCGGCGTCCGCGACGCTTTCGAGAAGTCCGCGGGCAGCTTCGGCCGTTTTTGCGGTTTCCTCTTCCAACACATAGTCGGCGTGGCAGGCGTAGCCGAGAAGCTCCGCGCGTTCGGCGCGCAGCGTTGCGATCTCCAGCACCAAGGGAGTGTTGTCGGCGCCGACGGTGCGGCCGCGCTGCAATGACGCAGCCATGAGTCGAGCTCGCAGACCAGCGTTGGTGAGCTGCGCCGACAAGGGCTGCACCGTGGGTAGCCCCAGCGGGATCAGCCAGCCGCTGCGGCCCGCCTCCTGGGCGTTGGCCGCGAGTGAGGACACCGTCGCCTCGTCGAGCCCTGCGAGCTCTGTTTCGTCCGTGACGTGGACCGCGAGATCCGCGGTCGGGCGCAGCACGTTCTCCCCGAAGGCGGTGGTGAGTTCTGCGAGACGCTCGTCGATCTCCGCGATGCGCCCGCGGGCCGAGCCATCGGCCGCAGCGCCGCGCCGGGTGAAGTCCCGCATCTGCTTCTCGACGAGCCGGCGGGTCTCGTCGTCGACCTCGACACTCCCTGCGTCGATCTGCTCGGCGACGGCGCGAACGCGGGCGAACAGCTCGGTGTCCAGCCAGATCGCTGCGAAGTGCTGTGCGAGAAGCGGCGACAGGCGGCGGTCGATGTCCTGACGTTCCACAGTCGCATCGGGACCGACGAGGTTGTAGAACGTCGAGAGCACTCGGTTCAGCGCTTGTCCGGAGAGCTCGAGGGCGACCGGGGTGTTGTCCACGGTCGGCGGATCCGGATTGGTGATGATGGCGGCGATCTCCGCGTTGTGGTCGTCCATCGCCGCACGGGCAGCCGGTTCCACATCGGCATCGGTGAACGCCGCGAAATCCGGTAATCCGTACGGGAGCGCGGAGGGCTCCAGGAGGGCTGCGGTGCCCGCCGTCATACGAGGATTGCGGTCCTGAGGTGCGTTCTGGCGATGTTCTTCCGGAGTGCTCACGCCGCCATCTTATGCCTCGCCCGCCACGGCTAGCGTCGGGCGGGGCGTGAGCCGGCCGGGCTACTTCTTCTTATCGCCCTTATCAGCGCTCGTGTCCGCCGACAGCGCGGCGACGAAGGCCTCCTGCGGGACGTCGACGCGGCCGATCGACTTCATCCGCTTCTTGCCCTCCTTCTGCTTCTCCAGCAGCTTGCGCTTACGCGAGATGTCGCCGCCGTAGCACTTGGACAGCACGTCCTTGCGGATCGCGCGGATGTTCTCGCGGGAGATGATTTTCGAGCCGATCGCCGCCTGGATGGGCACCTCGTACTGCTGGCGAGGGATGAGCTCCTTGAGCTTGACGGTCATCTTGTTGCCGTAGTGCTGGGCGTGGTCGCGGTGCACGATCGCGCTGAACGCGTCTACGGCCTCGCCCTGGAGCAGGATGTCCACCTTGACCAGATCCGAAATCTGCTCGCCCGCCTCCTCGTACTGCAGCGAGGCATAGCCGCGGGTGCGGGACTTGAGCGAGTCGAAGAAGTCGAAGATGATCTCGCCGAGCGGCATGATGTAGCGCAGCTCGACGCGGGTTTCCGACAGGTAATCCATGCCCTGCATGTCGCCACGCTTGGACTGGCACAGCTCCATCGTGGTGCCGACGAACTCGCTGGGCACAATGATCGTCGTCTTCACGATCGGCTCATACACCTCGCGGTTCTTGCCCTCTGGCCACACCGACGGGTTCGTGACGTTGTACTCTTCGCCGTCCTCCGCGATGACCCGGTAGACGACGTTCGGCGCGGTGGAGATGAGGTCGAGACCGAACTCGCGCTGCAGGCGGTCGCGGGTGATCTCCATGTGCAGCAGGCCGAGGAAGCCGCAGCGGAAACCGAAACCGAGGGCCACGGAGGTCTCCGGCTCGTAGGCCAACGCGGCATCGTTGAGTTGGAGCTTGTCGAGTGCGTCTCGCAGCACCGGGTAGTCCGAGCCGTCGATCGGGTACAGGCCGGAGAACACCATCGGGCTCGGTTCCTGGTACCCGGCCAGCGGATCCTCGGCTCCGCCGTTAGCCAGGGTGACCGTGTCACCAACCTTGGACTGGCGTACGTCCTTGACGCCGGTGATGAGGTAGCCGACCTCGCCGACGCCGAGTCCTTCGCAGGCCTCTGGCTCCGGGGAGATGATGCCGATCTCCTGGAGCTCGTAGTTCGCTCCCGTAGACATCATCGTCACCTTGGTGCGCGGGGTGAGCTTGCCGTCGAACACGCGAACGTAGGTGACGACGCCGCGGTAGGTGTCGTACACCGAGTCGAAGATGAGCGCGCGCGGCGGCGCATCGGCATCGCCGACCGGAGGCGGTACGACCTCGCACAGCTTGTCGAGCAGCTGGGACACGCCCTCTCCGGTCTTACCGGATACGCGCAGCACCTCTTCGGGTTCGCAGCCGATGATCTGGGCGATCTCGAGCGCGAAGCGATCTGGGTCCGCGGCGGGCAGGTCGATCTTGTTGAGGACTGGGATGATCTCCAGGTCCTTCTCCATCGCGAGGTAGAGGTTCGCGAGGGTCTGCGCCTCGATCCCTTGAGCCGCGTCGACGAGCAAGACCGCGCCCTCGCACGCTTCGAGTGCGCGGGAGACCTCGTAGGTGAAGTCGACGTGGCCCGGGGTATCGATCATGTGGAGGACGATCTCCTCGCCGGCGACCGCCCCGGTCTTCGGCACCCAGGGCAGGCGCACGTTCTGCGCCTTGATGGTGATGCCGCGCTCGCGCTCGATGTCCATGCGATCGAGGTACTGGGCACGCATGAGCCGCTCGTCGACGGCGCCGGTCAGTTGCAGCATGCGATCGGCCAGGGTCGACTTGCCGTGGTCAATGTGGGCGATGATCGAGAAGTTTCGAATATGCGCAGGCGAGGTGAAGGTGTCCTTGGCGAAATTCTTCGTCACTACTATTCGAAACTCCTCATCGGGCGCAGGCCCGAACGCTCGGCAGGTGCAAATATTCTGACCTCAGACGTTACCTGGCCGCTGCGGAGAATACCGAACGCGAGCCACCAGGTGCGGCCCGGGAAAACCCGGCATGTCCGCCGTCAGGAACAAGTTGTCCGCCGCGCAACCGTATGCTTCTAGCCATGGCTATCAATTGGAATCGTGTGGGCAGGACCGCGGTATCGATGGCACGGCGGTACGGGCCGCGCGTGGCGCGGGAGGTCCAGAAGCAGGCCAAGTCGCGCGGCATCGGCCCCGGCGCGGGGAGGCCGCAGGGCGGTGGCAACAGCGCTGGACGGGGCGCGGGCCGCCCCGCGGCGACTACCGACCACGACACCAGCGCGAAGGCGCGCACCATTGTGTACGCACCCGAACTCGACGGAAACGCTGATCCCGGCGAGGTCGTGTGGACTTGGGTCGAGTTCGAGGAGAACGACGGTCGCGGGAAGGATCGTCCCGTTCTGGTGGTCGGGCGTGACGGCGGAACGCTCCTCGGGTTGATGCTCTCGAGCCAGGACAAGCGCGCCGACGATCGGCATTGGGTCGGCATCGGGCGCGGCGCCTGGGATCACGGCGACAAGCCCAGCTGGCTTCGCCTGGACCGGGTGCTCGACGTGCCCGAGGACGGTATCCGCCGCGAGGGCGCAATCCTGCCGAAGGCCGATTTCGACAAGGTCGCGGACAGGCTGCGCGCCGAATACGGTTGGGCCTAGCCGCAGGCGGCGTCGGCGACGAAGTCCCGACCTGCGTCTCGCTTTGCTCTGGCCAGTCATTCGCTGCTATCCTTGCCAATCGGTGCTTCGCGTCAGGCGCGGGGCAAGCAAACTTTTGCTAAAACATGTCCATCACCGCGGAATGCGCGGCCGGTAACCGGCCGAATCGCCTCCGCAAGGAACGTCGCACACTGCGTCGTTCGCAAGGCAAACCGAAGGTTGTAGCGCGTGGCAAACATCAAGTCGCAGAAGAAGCGGATCCTCACCAACGAGCGGAACCGTCTTCGTAACCAGTCCGTACGTTCGTCCCTCCGCACCGCCATCCGTGGCGTGCGCGAGGCCGCCAACGCCGGCGACAAGGAGCGCGCAGGCGCCCTGCTCGTCGCCACGAACCGTCAGCTCGACAAGGCTGCATCGAAGGGCGTTATCCACAAGAACCAGGCCGCCAACAAGAAGTCGGCTCTGGCTCAGACGGTCGCCAAGATCTAATTGCGCGGCCCGGAACTATCCGGGTTCCGCACCGAGCGCCGCCCGTGTCCGCACAGTTTTGCGGAGACGGGCGGCGTTCGTCGTTCAACGACGTTCATCACCCCATGACGCCGGGCGCACCGCGCTCTCCCCGGCCCCGCAGAATTCACGTTTCTCGGCGATATCCCCGCGCGCTGAGGCCGAGCGTCGTCCGAAAGTCGGCCGCGAGGTGCGACTGATCCGCATAGCCGAGCTCGGCCGCCACCGCCGCGACCGTGAGCTCCGAGTCCTCTCGCAGACGCAGGGCCGCCTCCTGCAGTCGGTAGCGGCGGATGATGCGCAGCGGGGATACGCCCACGTATCGCCTCGCAAGACGTTGCAGTTCGCGGGTGGACACCCCGATCTTGTCCGCGAGCAGGCCGACCGAGGTGATCTCGGGGTCCCCGGCGGCCAGGTCCACCACCCGACCCGCGAGCGTGGCGCCGTGCGACACCTCTCCGCAGCGCATCGCCAATCGTTCGGACATCTTCTCTGCCGCCCCGTCGACGTCGTCTCGGTCCATGAGTTCGCGAATCTGTTCTCCGAGGTCGCCGAGATCGATGGGTATCTGCTGGTCGACGATCGCGTCCGGCCGAGCGCCAAGTGCGCAGAGACCGGCGGGCCGCAGCAGGACTCCGAATGCCCAGCCGTGCGCCGTCAGGACCTGATGTGAGATCCCAGTCGTGGGTCCGGACAGCGTGACCTTGTCTCGTTCCACGACGAGGTTCGACGCGGGAAACGGGAGGATGCGTTGCACCGACTTCTCCCCTTCCGCCAGTTCCCATTGGGAGATCCAGTACCAGCCCACGTAGCCCTCGAGGGCCTCCGGCGGCGTGCGACGGTGGAAGCGCGGGAGGTTGCGCGGGTAGAGGATGCCGCGCCGGTCTCCGATGTCGTTGCTCACGAGTGCGTCCTGTCTGGGCGGGCGATCTTGTCGCAAATCTACAAGTTCGCAGGCCGTGCCCGCTGCGAGACTGATCACATGAGCGAACACACACCGACGCGAGGCGTCACAGGACAACACACCGACAAGGGCATCCCGGCCGGCCGCACCAGCCTGACCCCATTCCTCACGGTGCGGGACGCGCGCGGCGCGCTCGCCTTCTATGAAAAGGCCTTCGGCGCGCGGGTCGCCGATGTCACCGAAATGGGCGGAGAAGTCGTGCACGCCGAGCTCGACTTCGGCAATGGGTGGCTTCAGCTCGGCACCGTCAATCCGGAATACGGGCTCGTGTCCGCACCGGAGGGCGACGATGACTGCTACTCCATGGGGTTCTACTGCGAAGACGCGGACGCGGTGGTCGCGGCCACGGTCAAAGAAGGCGCGACGATTCGCGAGGAGCTCATGAACTTCGTCTCCGGCGATCGGTTCGCATCGATTCGGGATCCGTTCGGTGTCCGATGGACCATCATGAGTCGCATTGAGGATCTTTCGGAAGAAGAAAGCACCCGCCGGGTCGCCGAGTGGGCCGCACAGCAATAGGCGTGCCCGGTGTGGCGAAGGCGTCCCCGTCTGAGGCAGCGCATGCTACCGGCGCGCCAGGCTGCTCACTTGCCGTACGGCGCGTTCGAGTGCGAATGCTGTGTCTCTGGTTCCGCCCTTGACCTCGCCGTTGAGCCGGGCGACGACTTGTAGCGCTTCGGCCAGGTTGTCGCCGTCCCAGTGCCGGCTCTGTGAGCGTTTGATCTTGTCGAACTTCCACGGCTGGAGCCCGAGGGCGTAGATCTCCTTGCCTTGAGCGTTTCGGTGCGAGAGCACGAGCGCGATCGACCACACGCCGTCGGCTAGCGCGTCAGCAAGCATGACGTGCGGGGTGCCGGCATGCATGGCCCATTCGAGCGCCTCGATCGCCTCGTCTATGCGTCCGGTGACGGCGTGATCGGAGACGTTGAACCCGGTTACCCCGACGACGCCGTGATAGTACCGGTGGACGGCGGCGACATCGATCTCCGCGCCCGTGTCCGTGACGAGCTGCGAGGCTGCAGCGGAAAGCTCACGCAGATCAGTACCTATCGCCTCGACCAGAGCCTCGCATACGTCGGTGGACACGCGCGCCGAGTTGCTGGCGAACTCGCTCTTGACGAATGCGAGGATGTCGCCCGGCCGTTTGATCGGGGCCGCGTCATGGACGACGGCCCCCTTCTTCTGGAGGTCGGCCGCCAGCGCTTTCGCGCGTCCCGCGCCCGAGTGTTTGACGATGAGCCAGACCCCGTCGGGAAGGTCCGAGGCAGCGTCGTTGATCAACGACGCGCCTTCCTTACCAAGTTCGCCTCCGCCCGAGATGATGACCGCACGCGGTTCACCGAAGAGCGAAGGCGCCAGAAGTTCCCCGATCTCCATGGGCGTGACCTCGCTGCTCGCGCGCGTCGTGACGACGAATTCGTCGGCCGTCGATGCCCCGACCTGCTTCCGCGCGGCCGCCACGACGTTTCCCGCGGCGCGGTCGGCGAGAAATTCGTCTGTCCCCAAGACCAGGTGCAACGGCGCGTTGGCGTCTCCAGGTTTCTTCGGCGGCATGACTACAACCTACCTTTCCCCTCCGACATCGTTACCGCGTCCCGAGGCATCCTCGCCGATCCCGGCGACCGTCGCGGTCCACCACAAGGACGGCACGCAAGTCCATGCGAGCACCCGCGCGACAGGTGGCGCGGCGGGCGCGATCGCGGCGGCCGCTGTGCCGGCGACGGTAACCCACGGGACCGCTGGTGCGACCGCGATGTTCTTGGCGATCGCCCACGGCGATACCGCCCGCCCCGTCGCCCCGAGAATAGGAGCCGTCGACAGATGCGCAACGACAGCGAGCGCAACCAGCGCGGAGAAGAAGGTCGTCGGACCCCTTCGCGAAATCGAATCGTTGCCGGACCGCCGCGGGTCGCACTGGGCAAGGCCGCGGCATCGGCGCCACCGGAATTGAATAATCGACCAAACGCTCCGAATCGCTCCGGCGAGCACTCGCTCACACGGACTCGCGGCAATGACGATTCCCGCAGTTGCGGCGACCGATAAGACGAAACCCAGAGTGCGCACGGTGGCCGGGCCGGCGACGGAGAACGCAAGCACGACGGCGGCGAGGAGGGAGAGCGATTGTCTACTTCGCCCCGTAGCCAGCGCGTACACGGAGATTGCGGCCATCGCGCCCGCCCGCATCACACTGGGTTCGGGTCCGACGACACACACGAACGCCGCAACCGCTCCAGCCCCCACGACGAGCCGAACAAGTCGGTGCGCTCCGGACCACGACATTAAAAATAGTGTCGCGCCCAAAACGTAGGCGATGTTCGCCCCGGACACCGCGGCCAAGTGAGACAAGCCGGAGGCGAGGAAGTTCTCGCCCAGTTCTTCGGGAACTCTCCGTTGATCTCCGAGCACCATCGACGGAAGTAGAGCATCCGTGGGCGCCGGGAGTCCTTCGGCGGCCGAGTGAAGATTTGTGCGCACGGACGAGGCCATCGCATAGAAACCGGTGGGCCCGCGAATCGTCTGCGGCGCGCTGATTGGAGTGAGAAGGATCTCCGGGTCGTGCCCCGAACTTGTCGTCATGACCGAGCGAATCCGCGAACCGGGTTCCACCCAGAGCCACTCGTCTCCGCTGGCGAACACCGTCGCAGCCGTGCGCATAGACCACGTTTGTTGTCCCATCCCCGCCTCGACGACGTTGGCGTTGATCACAACTGTTCCGCCGGAGGCCATTCGGGGTATGGCACGAACGTCGATCGTCACGGTCGCACGAACGGGCTCCGACCCGGCAAGAATATTTCGGTGATGAGCCATTGCGTGCAGACTCCCCAGACCACATACCACGGCCGCTGTCAGGCAACACACCGCAAGCATCAATAGTTGCTCGAATCGACCGTTCTGCTTGCTGGTCTTGTCTGTCGTGAGCGTCCCCGCCCCAATACCCGTCCAGCAGAACGCGACGACGGCGCTCATAACCGCCGCGCATAGAGTGCACACCGCGACAGCCGCCGACACGTTGGCATCGACGCTCCCGACCGCCAGCGTGGTACCGAACGCGACCGCGGCAGCTGGCACGAGCCGCATGTCCCAAGCGGGGTTCGCGCTTGGCGTCACACCACGACCTGATCGCGGAGACTTTCCAATTTTGCCGGACCGATCCCTTTGACCTCACCGAGCTGCTCTACGGACGAAAAAGGTCCTGAAGATTCTCGGTACTCGATGATCGCCGAGGCGGTGGCCGGCCCAACTCCGTTGAGGCCCTCGAGTTCGGCCGGGCCCGCCGAATTGAGGTTCACTTTCCCGTCCCCGCTCGGCGCTGCGGCAGCTGCTCCCCCGCCCACAGTGGCCGGATCTGCCGTCTCCTGCGCTCCGCCGGCGGCAAGCACGGCAGAACCCGGTGGCGGCGCCCCTTGCGGGGGCAGCGCCCCCACGACGACCTGTTCTCCATCCGCTACCGGCCTTGCAAGGTTGAGCGTCGTGGTGTCCGCGCCGTCGCGGCTCCCTCCCGCCGCGGCGATCGCGTCGGCCACGCGCGCACCCGGTCCAAGGGTTACCAGGCCCGGACTGTGCACCAAGCCCACGACGGACACGACCACCTCGCCGCCGGGTGCCGGCTTGTCGTCCGCTGCGACGCCGTTGAGATCTTCTTCCGACGAGTCGCTTAACGCGTCAACCTCGCCGAGTCCCGGGAGCTGCGGCGCGGACACCGTCTGCGGCTCAGAACGGAGCAACTGGGCAAGCGCGAACCCCGCACATACGAGCACCACAACCAAGAGCGCGGCTCCGCCGATTCGTCCAAGAGACCAAGCACCCAGACCCCCGCGAGGCCTCCACTCGCCCAGGTCCTGTGCCGCATCGAGATCAAGCTCGGGCCGCTCTTGATCGGGCTCCACAAGCTTTCGGCGAAGCGCAATTGATGCAGTGGGCTGGGACGACACCATCCCATGGGCACGTGCCTTGTGGAGGAGCGGAAGCTGCTCGCCCTCGACGGGATCGACGGGTTCGTCGTGAGGTACCAGAGCTCGTAGGCGCAGAGGGGCCGGGTTCATGTTTCGGACCCTACGAGTGGCCGAACCCCGACCTGCTCCCACTACGACATCGAAAGCACTTCTGTGGACGCCGGGACAGGCCCTGTGAAAATCGGACCGATAACTGACCGACCTGCTACTTCGCACTAACCGGGAAGCGTGAACTCCGAATATTCGAGCGGGCATACAGACACGGCGATGGCGTTGTCGCCGGCATGCCATGCAAGCACGGGTTCGATCTTTACGACGAGGATCCGCTCGGGGAAGGTGGTTTCTTTGCGGAACTCTTGCGCGAGATTCTCGGCGATCTCAATGTCGCCGCTGTAGTGGACAGTGACAAGGGCATCGCCGGTGAGTTCTTCCCTGGCCAGCAGCCGAAGTTTGTCGAGAGCTTTGGTCACCGTACGGGTTTTCGCCGCGAGTGTGAGGTTGCCGCCGCGGATCCGCAGGATCGGTTTTGACGACAGCACGCCACCGAAGAGCGCGAAGGCAGCGCCCACTCGGCCTCCGCGACGAAGCGAGTCCATCTTGTCGACCGACAACCATGTGGTCGATCTGCGCACGACCTTTTCCACCAGGCCTGACACGGCGACCAGCGATCCCCCATTCGCCGCGAGTTGCGCGCCTTGCGCAACCGCACCGCCAATTGTCATTCCCACGTTCTGCGAGTCGATGACGGCGACTCGACCGCCGAAACTCCCCGCGGCCTCGGCCGCCGATTCCCAGGTCCGCGAGAGCTTACTCGCGATGTGTACGGACACGATTCCCGTGGTGTCCTCGCGTTCGAGGAGCTCTCTATAGGTTTCCTCGAGCTCATGCGGTGCGAGCCCAGAGGTGGCTTCGACCTGCCCGTCGTCAACAGTCTGATGGAGGTCCAATACGGTCACGTCCATCGATTCGGCCCAGCTCTCGGGAAGCTGGGCCGCGGAGTCGGTAACGAGTCGTATGGTCATCGCGCCTCCAGGTGCGGCGCGACGTTCCACGAATCCAGCCGCCAGCGAATCGACTCGGCAGCCTCCGTCGACGGCGGCACGGCGGCGGGCGATTCGGAGACGCTGCCCGCGCCCCGGTCGTGGGCGGAAAGCTGCGCCCACGCCGTATTTCCCAAGCCGTTGAACAGCGGGAACGTCTCAACGCTCAGTTCCAGCAGAGCCGCTGCGAGGGCGGCGATCGCGCCGCCATGGGCGACCATGACGACGGGGTGCTTGTCCCCCCAGTCCTCCGAGCCGACGAGCTCGTCGACGACCGAACGCGTGCGCGCGGCGACCTCGAGCCGCGACTCGCCGCCTGGCGGCGCCCACTGCGGCGACGACCGCCACATCGCCCTGGCGCCGGGCCATTGCTCATCGACCTCGAGGTGGCTCATCCCCTGCCACTGCCCGAGATTGGTCTCGCGCAGGCGCGAGTCGGCATGCACGGCGAGCCCGGTGACCTCGCCGATCGCGTCAGCAGTCCTGCGTGCCCGCTGGAGGTCGGAGGAGTACAGAGCGCAAGGGTGACGGTGGGCAATCACCTCGGCAGCGAGGCGCGCCTGTTTATGCCCCTGTTCGGACAGGGTCGTGTCGAGTTGGCCCTGCATACGCATGGTCGCATTGTAGTGCGTTTGCCCATGGCGAAGCAGGATAAGCCGTCGGGTCACTGCCGCCCGCCGGCGTCACGGTTCGGTTCGACCGCCGGTAGTTCCGCATCCTGATCGGCGGAGATGCCGTCCCAGCTCGCCGGCCGGTCCGCGGAGGCGATGCCCTCGATATCGACGATCGGGCAGTCCTTCCACAGCCGGTCCAGCGCATAGTAGTCGCGCTCGTCGGCATGCTGGATGTGGATCACCACATCGCCGTAGTCCAGCAGGGACCAGCGTCCCTCCTTCGTGCCCTCACGTCGCACAGGCTTGTGCCCGGCATCGCGCAGCTCTTCTTCGATCTCGTCGACGATCGAGGTGACCTGTCGCTCGTTGTCCGCCGACGCGATGACGAAACAATCGGTGATCACGAGCTGATCCGAGACGTCGATCACCATGACGTCCGTGGCCAGCTTCTCATCGGCAGCTTTCGCGGCCTTCGTCGCCAGCGCGATTGCTTCTGCTGTGGCTGTCATCTAGTGGTCTCCTGTGCTGTTGTGCGGCGAGTTGGTCCGTGGTGTTTCTGTCTCATTATCCGATGACGTCGGAGGGGTGGCGGCAAACGAGCCGTCCGCTCTCGTCGTCTGATCCGCGCGATAGAGATTTCGTTTGGAGATGTATTGCACGACCCCGTCGGGAACGAGATACCAGACCGGCGCGTCGCCGGCCGCGCGCCGGCGACACTCCGTGGAGGAAATTGCAAGCGCAGGGATCTCTATGAGGTGAATACGTTCGGAATCGATGTTGGTCAGGTGTGTCGCACTGAGCTCGAATCCCGGACGCGACACCCCGACAAAGGTTGCCAGATCGAATAGTTCTTCCCAACCCCGCCACGTGAAGATCTTCTCGAGCGCATCTGCGCCTGTGATGAAGAACAGGTCCGCGTTCTGGTTCTGCCTGCCCAGATCGGTCAACGTATCGGTCGTGTACGTGGGTCCGTCTCGCTCGATATCGACGCGGGAAACCGAGAAGCGGGGGTTGGAGGCCGTGGCGATGACCGTCATGAGATAGCGGTCCTCCGCCGGGGATACCGAACGCTTCGACTTCTGCCACGGGGTCCCGGTCGGCACGAAGATCACCTCGTCCAACTCGAACCGGTGCGCGACCTCGCTCGCAGCGACCAAGTGGCCGTGGTGGATCGGGTCGAAGGTTCCGCCCATCACGCCGAGTCGTCGGCGACGAGGCGAAGTGAGGTCGTTGGAGGTCATTGGCGAGGGGTCCTTGGGGCGCAGGGTGTTATACCGGCAGAAGTTGCGAGACGACCGCGGCGAGCTGGGCGATGTTGCGGCATTCGTGCATCGGCACGAACTCGGAGTATTGCGGTGTCGCCGAGTCCGATGTGCCCCAGTATTCCTTGGGTTCGGGGTTGAGCCAGTGAACGTGCCGCGCGCGTTCGGTGATGAGCTCGAGGGAACCGAGCGCCGGGTCGCGGTAGTTGTTTCGCCCGTCGCCCAAGATAAGCACTGAGCCCGACGGGGACAACGTGTGCACGTAGTTCTCCGCGAACCCGCGGAAGGCGAAGCCGTAGTCGGAGTGTCCGTCGTAGGTGACGATCTCGGCCTCGCGCACCATGCGCGCCATCGATGCGGCCAGGTCATCGCCGGTCGAGAAGAAGTCGGTGACCTCGTCGACGGTATCGACGAACGCGAACACCCGCACGCGGGAGAATTGTTCGCGCAGGCTGTGCACCAGTTGCAGTGTGAAGTGGCTGAACCCCGACACCGAGCCCGACACGTCGCAAAGCACCACGAGTTCGGGCCTGGCCTTGCGCGGCTTGCGGAGCACCAGCTCCATCGGCACGCCGCCTGTGGACATCGATTGACGCATGGTCCGCCGCATGTCGATGTCGCCTCGGCGAATTCGCTTGCGCCTGGCGGCCAGGCGATGGCCCAGCTGTCTCGCCAGCGGCCCCACCTGGGTGCGTAGCTTCTGCAGGTCGGCGTCGTTGGCTCGAAGGAAGTCCACGTGGTCGGCCGAGGGCCCCACCGCGAAGTTAGCGACGCGATCGCGTCCGGAGTGCTCGGCCGTACGGCGGCGTACTTCGTCGGCGACCTGCTGGAAAAATCCCTTTACCCTCTGATTCGCGAGGTTCGCGGCCGCAGCTTTTTCCATGATCCGCCCGCTGCCGTCCGGGTCGTCCGGGTTCTCGCCGATCATCCCGTCGAGTATGCGCTGCATGATCGTCGACGCGTCGAGCTTGCCGAGCGTTTGATACGTCGAGAACGACGGGCCGCGCGTCGATTCGTATCGCCCCATCTGCTCCACCATGAGTTCGGCGAGCGCGCGGGCTTGGGCCATCGCCTCCGGGGTGTCCTGTTCGAGGAGGTCGACGATGAGATCCTCAAGTGCCCTTGGGTCGACCTTGCCGTTCTCGTCGAGGGGCAGCTCGATGGTGATCGCGTCGTCGGCCTCGGCGGAACCGCCGAAGCCCCGGGCGACGGGAAACCACAGATTGAACATCTGATCGAAGATGTCGCGTTGCGTCGGTCGGCGGATAAGTGTCGCGGCGAGCGCCTCCCGGAGAGCCTCACGATCGATGAGATCGAGGACCACGACCGCCTCGGCTGCGTCGACCGCTTCGGACGGGCCGACCGAAATGCCCTTTCCACGTAGAGCGTCGACGAAATCGACGAGATGCCCCGCGAGCCCACCGGGCACGGGACGCATCTCCCCGCGCGCTCCCCCTGATGTTCTGGTCGCTGCCATCGCTGCTCCTCGTGCTCCTACGCCCGCGGCGCCTAGTTGACCCGCAGTTCCGCTGCCGCGCGAATCTGATCGCTGTGGTGCTTGAGAACGACGCCCAGCGTCTGCGACACCGTCTCGTCATCCAGAGTGTCGAGGCCGAGGGAAACGAGCGTGCGCGCCCAGTCGATCGTCTCGGCGACCGACGGCACCTTCTTGAGCGCCATCGCACGCAACAACCCGACGGCCCGCACCACCTGTTCGGCAAGTCGGTCGTCGAGCTCGGGCACGCGGGCGGCGAGGATCTTGCGCTCACGCTCGGGCGTTGGGAAATCCAGGTGCAGGTAGAGGCAGCGGCGTTTGAGCGCCTCGGAAAGCTCGCGGGCCGCGTTCGAGGTCAATACCGTGAAGGGTCGCCGCGTCGCGTTGATCGTTCCCAGTTCGGGGATCGTCACCGCGAAATCGGAAAGAACCTCCAGCAGCAGCCCCTCGATCTCGACATCGGCCTTGTCCACCTCGTCGATGAGCAGCACCGTAGGGTCGTCGCGCCGGATCGCGGTGAGCAGCGGACGGGACAACAGGAATTCCTCGCTGAACACCGAGTCGCGTGTCGCGTCCCAGCCCTCACCCTGACCTGCCTGGATTCGCAGGATCTGCTTGGCGTGGTTCCATTCGTAAAGTGCACGGGCCTCGTCGACGCCCTCGTAGCACTGCAGTCGCACCAGCTCGGCCTCGTTCGCCGCGGCTACGGCTCGGGACAGCTCGGTCTTGCCGACACCGGCAGGGCCTTCGATGAGCAGCGGCTTACCCAGCTGATCGGCCAGGTATACCACCGTCGCGGTGGCGCGGTCGGCGAGATATCCGTGGGTTTCAAGCTTCTGGATGACGTCGTCGATGCTCGAGAACAGGGCGGCGTGTTCGCGGCGAGCGCGGTCCATAGGGTGTTTCTCCGTTCGAAAAATGGAATTCGCGGGCCGCTCAGGGACGCGCGTGTCCGCGGCCGGTGGCGATCCACTTGGTACTCGTGAGCTCTTGCAACCCCATGGGGCCGCGAGCGTGTAGCTTCTGCGTCGAGATGCCGATCTCGGCGCCGAAACCGAATTGCTCGCCGTCGGTCCACGCGGTCGAGGCGTTGATCATCACGGCAGCCGAGTCGACAAGCGCGGCAAAGTCCTGGGCGACGTTGACGTTCGTGGTCGAGATGGCTTCAGTGTGGCCGGTCGACCAACGGTCGATGTGCGCGACCGCCCCTTCCAGGCCATCGACGACTGCGAAGGCCAGGTCATTGGACAGGTACTCCTCGGCCCAATCCGCTTCGGTCGGCTCGATCATCCCGGGGCGGTCACCATGCAAGGTGATCCCTTTGGCTACGAGTCCCTCGGCCACCTTGTTGATGGCGTCCTCGCCGAGCCCGGAATCGAGCAGAACCGTCTCCGTGGAATTGCACACGCTGCAGCGACGAGTCTTGCCGTTGGCGACGAGCATGATCGCCTCGTCGATGTCGGCATCGCGATGAATGTAGTGATGGCAATTGCCCGTGCCCGTTTCGATGGCCGGGACCTTCGCGTTCTCGACGACAGCCTTGATCAGTCCGGCGCCGCCGCGCGGGATGACCACATCCACGAGGCCGCGAGCCTGGATCAAATGGGTCACCGATTCGCGTGATTCGCTGGGCAGGAGCTGAACGAGGTTGGCGTCGTAGCCGAATTCGCTGAGCACGCCGCGCAGCACCGCGACGAGCGCTTCATTGGAGTGGCGGGCCGAGCGCGAGCCCCGCAGAAGCGCCGCGTTTCCCGATTTGAAGGCGAGTCCGAAGGCGTCGACGGTGACGTTCGGGCGTCCCTCGTAGATCATTCCGACAACGCCCAGCGGGACTCGCACCTGCTCGAGCTTCATCCCATTGGGAAGCTTCGAGCCGCGAACGACCTGTCCCAGAGGGTCCGGCAATCCTGCGACCTGTCGCAACCCTCCGGCGATCCCGACGATGCGATCAGCGGTGAGCCGCAGCCGGTCGAGCATCGACTCTGGGGCGCCCTCGGAACGCTGCTCGTCGATATCGTCGGCGTTGGCCGCGAGAATGCCCGCCTCGGCCGCCTCGAGTGCATCCGCGGCCGCGTTGAGTACCGAGTTGCGTTCCTCGGTCGAGGCGAGGGTCAACGTCTTCCCAGCGGCTCGCGCGTTGCGGGCGGCGGCATGTACTACCTCCCGAAGATCCTCGACGGCTCCCGAATCGGGAGAACCCTGGTCCGAGTTCTTCGAAGTTCTGGCATCAGTCGCGGTCATGGTTGCCATCCTACGTTCCGCCCGCCGCGCGGCACTATTTCCGCGCTCCGTGCGCGCGCTGCGCGGTCAGTCGACGAAGTCCGCCATCGCGCGCCCGGCGCGAAGCCCGGAGAATATACAGCCACCCAGGAAAGTTCCCTCGAGTGAGTTGTAGCCATGCACTCCGCCGCCACCGAACCCGGCGGCCTCCCCCGCCGCGTACAGCCCGGGAATCGGGTCTCCCCCTTCAGCGAGGCAGCGCGAATCCAAATCGGTCTCGAGCCCACCGAGGGTCTTACGCGTCATCAGGTGGATCTTCACGGCGATGAGCGGTCCACCGTCGCCGGCCCACGAATGCGTGCCAGGGCCGCCTTCCTTGAGCATCTTGTGCGGCTTGGCGATACGCGCAAGTCGGTCGGTGAGCACGCGCCGGGAGTTGTGGATCGCCTGGACCTGGGCGTCCTTGGCGAACGGATTGTCCATCTGCCCATCCATGGCCACGACGAACTCGCGCACCTTCTCCACGTCGAGCTCGGGCTCGCCCGGTTCGAGTAGCTCGTTCATCCCTGTCACGAGGTCCTCGATCGTGTCCGCGGTGACCCAGTCCGCGCCATTGTCCTTGAAGGCACGCACCCCTTCGGGCATCCCCTCGATCATCCTTCCGACCATCTTGGACAGCTTCTTCGAGGTGATGTCCGGGTTCTGTTCGGATCCGGAAAGGACGAACTCCTTCGCCGCGATGGACTCGTCGAGCACGAACCACGAATAGTGGAAGCCGGAGTCGATGATCGCCTTCGTGGAGGCCATGGTGTGGAACCCGGGGAACAATGGAATCGGGATCCGGTCTCCATTGGCATCGAGCCACAGCGTGGACGGTCCGGGGATGATTCGGATGGCGTGTCGCGGCCAGATCGGCGCGAAGTTCCGGATCCCCTCGGTGTAGTGCCACATGCGGTCGCGGTTGATGGCATGTGCTCCCGCGTCCGAACGGGCGATGTCGATCATCCTGCCGGCGACGTGCTCGGGCACGCCGCAGATAAGGCGCTTCGGTGCCGGCCCCAGCCGCTCGGTCGGCCACAATTCGGCCACCTTGTCCGGATTGCCGCCGACACCGCCGGCGGACACGAGCACGGCCCTCGCGCGGAACTCGAAGGACCCGACCTCGGTGCGCGAGGAGGCGACCGAACGGTCGAGTTCGTCGCTGGGCTCCAGGATCGTCCCCGAAACACCGGCAACGGCGCCGTCATCCAGCAATATCTGATCGACTTTGTGCCGGAACCCGAACTTGACCAGCCCGCGAAGGGCCGCATCACGGATCGGCTCCTCGAAGACCCGCACGACATCGGTACCGGTCCCCTTGGACACGTGGAAACGGGGCACGGAGTTACCGTGCCCGGCGACGTCTCCGCCGCCCCGCTCGGCCCAGCCGACCGTCGGAACGAATCGCAGACCGAGCTTGTGGAGATAATCGCGCTTCTCGCCGGCGGCGAAGGCAACGTATTCACGAGCCCAGCGGCGCGGCCATTCGTCCTCGGGGCGGTCGAATGCGGCGGACCCCTGCCAATCGCGCCAGGCGAGATCGAAACTGTCCTTGATGCCGATTCGGCGCTGCTCCGGGGTATCGACCAGGAACAGTCCGCCTAGCGACCAGTACGCCTGCCCGCCGAGGCTGGCCTCGTTCTCCTGGTCGAGGACGAGAACCTTGCGGCCCGCCTGCGTCGCCTCATATGTTGCGACAAGACCTGCGAGTCCCGCTCCGACGACGATCACGTCGGGCACGAAATCGCTTGTCGGCGCGGGAAGTGGACCGGCATTGGCCGCCGTCGTCGAGGTGTCCTTTACGTAATCAGGATAGTTCGGCGAGCTGATGCGCTCATCGATGAACTCGTCGAAGATTCGTTTGTTCTCAGCTTGGCGCGGTGACTGTCGGTCTGCAGATTTTTCACTCATGGCTCTATTGTTCCGTGCTCGCCCCCGTTTTTTCAGCAAATCGTGCGTGGCCACCAGGTTCTGGCAACCTGGAAGCGCAATCGGAGCAGGTATCGACCAAAAAGGGGCACGAGGATGCGAACGCGGCCCGTGGCGTGGGCACCGGCGGAACCCACCGAGCCGGACGCCGATCTCGCCGAGCGCGCTGCCGGCCTCGCCGATCTGATGCGTGGGCGTCGCGCCGTGGTGCTCACGGGAGCCGGAGTGTCCACCGGCTCCGGGATCCCCGATTACCGCGGACCGCAGTCCCCGCAGCGCACGCCGATGACGTACGGGCAGTTCGTCTCCGACCCCGAGTTTCGGCAGCGCTACTGGGCGCGCAATCACGTCGGGTGGCGACACATGGAACGTGCCGAACCCAATCGCACCCACGAGATTCTCGCCGAATGGGAGCGCGCGGGGCGCGTCGTCGGGGTGATCACCCAGAACGTCGACATGCTGCACCTCAAGGCGGGCAGCAGAAACGTCATCGACTTGCACGGAAATTACGGTTCGGTCGCGTGCATCTCGTGCACCTACACCATCAATCGTTGGGCGTTCGACGACCGGTTGTCCGCACTCAATCCCAGATTTCGTGAGCGCGTGGCGTCCCGCGGCGCGATAGAGGTCGCCCCCGATGCCGACGCGCTCGTCGGCGACACTGCCGGCTTCGCGTTTCCGGACTGCCCGGCCTGCGGCGGGATCCTCAAGCCGGCCATCGTCTATTTCGGGGAGAACGTGCCGCGCCCCCGGGTGGCCGCCGCGCGTGCGCTTGTTGACGGCGCCGATCTCGTTCTCGCCGTCGGCACCTCGCTCACCGTGCAGTCCGGCTACCAATTCATCCGACAGGCGACAGGCTCGGGCCGGCCAGTGGCCGTCGTCAATCGGGGGACCACGCGCGCCCACGGCCTTGCGACGCTCACCATCGACGGCGACTGTAGCGAGGTTCTCGCGCTCGTCGACACCGCGTTGTAGCCGCGATTCGGTAACGACGCTCGTCGATTCTGAGATGATTAGTCCAGACAACTTTTACCGAGGGTAGTCCTCGCGTGCCGGGCAGACGCCGGCTCCCTCGACACCGGCGAACGGATCACGATATGGACATGCGGTGGATCGGCATCGTTCTGATGGGCGTGTTTACGCTCTTCTGGACATCGTGGGCATTCGGCGCGGGAGTCGGCGCCCTCACGGCCATCGGCGCGATCTTCTTTGCCGCCGGCGTCGCTCTACTACTCGCCGCGGTCGTACTCTTTCGGCGCGGTTTCGCCCCTCGCGGCCGGGGCTCAGGCAGCGAGTCGGACGTTCACACACCCTCCCAAGACGGCAGCCCACGCTTACGCCTGCTCAACTTTGCCCTGTTAGTCGAGTTCGTGGCGATCATCGTCGCGGTCCAGATCCTCCGCCACGTCGACGTCGACCTCATCCAACCGGTCATCGCGCTCATCGTCGGCGCCCACTTCGCGATCTTCTGGTTCAGCCCGGCAACCCGGAACGTACTGCATTTGTGGATGACGGCGGCGGGCGTCGCCATCGGCGTGGCAGCGATCGTCGCGGTCCTCCGCGATGCCTCCCCCGCCGTGGTTCACGGATGGGTCGGGCTGGCGATGTCGGCAATCACCCTCACCTACGGAGCTTCTTTCGTCGCGCTCCTGCGCTCCGCGCCCGACCTCCACCGCTCGCGGGTCGGGGCTGCGTCCGTCGATTCGGAAGCGTGACCGCACCAGCCAGGGCTAGATTGAGCTCGTGCGGATTGACGACAACGACATGGAAAAACTTGTAACCGGCCTGGCGTTCGCCGAAGGACTCAGATTCCTCGATGGTCGGCTCTGGTTTTCCGACATGTACGACCGCAAGGTCTATACGGTCGACGCATCGAACGGAAAAGTGATTCGCGCCGTCGAAACGAGCGACCGCCCATCCGGGATCGTGCTGGCCGGTGGCGGACGCGCGTTCGTCACCCAGCAAGAAACGCGTACCATCGTCGAGATCACACCGGATGGAACCGTGCTCCCGCACGCAGATCTCTCTGCGATAGCCGAGTGGCACGTCAATGACATGACGTCTGCACCTTCCGGCGGTTTTTATGTCGGCAATTACGGAGATGACTCCGTTCCACCCGATGCGCCGCATCCGGCGAAGCTGGCTCACGTCTCCGCCGATGGGAGCGTTCGAGCGGTTGCCGAAGATCTCCACTTTGCCAACGGGATGAGCATGACGGACGACGAGCGAACACTGCTCGTCGCCGAGACTCGTTCCACGCCGCCCCGAATCTCGGCCTTTGATATCGGCCCGGCTGGCGATTTGGGCAATCGGCGGATATTCGCCGAATTCGAGGGGGCCCGGATGCCCGACGGGATTGCGTTGCTCCCCGGCGGCGGACTGCTCGTCGCAATGCCTTTCGCCTCCGAGATCGTTCGCGTCTCGCCCCAGGGCGAGGTGACAAAGACGTGGACTACCTCCGATTTTGGAATGCCGTTTGCCGTAGCCTGCGATCCAGCGACACCGTGCGTTTTCGCCGCATGCTCGAGTTCCTGGGAAGAAGATGCATGCCTCGCAGCGCGGGATTCGACGATCGTGAAATTCCCGCTACGGTGACAGCCGCGAGATCAGCCTGAACTCCTCGCACACGATGAGTGTGTCGTCGTCTATACGGATCTGTGGTTCTCCCACGCTTGCACTGAATTCCGCAGAGCCCCAGAATTCCTCGTGCGCCGATCTCCACTCCGCTACCGTCGTGAATCCTTCTCCCTCGCCGACGGCATGCGCCAGGGCGATGTCTGCCAATCGGCAGGTGGATACCTCGACTGTTTCTGTGACGCACACTCCGACTCCCGCGGAGTCAACGACTACTTCCCGTCGCCCTGCTGAAGGCAGCGGTTCGCCATCGCGTGTCCACTCTTCGTAGAGCGAGCTTGTCGTCGTTTTCTCACCCGCGACAATGGCGGCGACGAGCCTGTCCCGGAGAGGGCCGGGAAGCCCGAACTCGACGACGGGGAGAGCGTCCATTGCTTAGATGACGACGAGGTCGTCCGCGTGCACCAGCGGACGCCCGATGCCGCCCTTTTCCGTCTCTGCGGCGCGGAGTTCGAGGAGGTCGCGAAGTTCGGCGGCATCGTATCCGGCGATTCCACGGGCCACGAGCACTCCGTCGCGGTCACGAAGCTCGATGACGTCGCCCTTGAAGAAGCCGCGCTGGACTCGCGATACCCCGGCGACGAGCAGCGAACGCCGAGGCCCCGTGGTAATCGCGGCAACTGCGCCGTCATCCAGCGAAACCGAGCCGTGCGCGTCGGCGACGTGCCGCACCCAGAAGCGACGTGCAGACATCCGTTCGGCGCGCGGCTCGAAGACGGTCCCACCGGTAAACCCGGGCGACACAGCCTGGTCGGCGAGTTCCGCGCTGGTGAGCACGACGGGAACCCCGGCGTCTGCGGCAAGCTTGGCCGCAGCGAGCTTCGAAGCCATGCCGCCCGTACCGAGCGCGCCACCGTCGCCGGCCTCTACATTTGTCAGCATATCGTGTTGTGCTACGTAGGAGATGCGTTCAGCGCCGGGCTGCGAGGGATTTCGGTCGTACATCGCATCGACGTCGGACAACAAAAGTAGAGCGTCCGCGGAAAGAAGGTGTGCTACGAGCGCGGCGAGTCGATCGTTGTCGCCGAAATGGAACTCGTAGGTGGCGATCGCGTCGTTTTCGTTGATGATCGGCACGATGCCGAGCGTGCGCATCTTGTCGAGCGTGCGTTGCGCGTTGCGCGCGGTGTCGCGGCGGCCGATGTCGGTCGCGGTCAGTAGAACGAGCCCGGTCTTGCGATCGTGGCGGCCGAATGCCTCTCCCCACGCGCCGGCGAGTTCGGCCTGGCCCACCGAGGCCACGGCCTGCTTCGAGGCGATGTCGCGGGGGCGCACGTTCATGCCCAACGGCGCCATGCCCGCCGCGACGGCGCCGGAGGACACCATGAAGACGTCCGAGCCGGCAGCCATCCGGGCCTCGGCTGCGTCGGCGAGGAATTCAAGGCGGTCACGGCGCACGCCGGGACCGACCGAAGTGATCGCGGACGAACCGATCTTGATGACTACGCGTTTTGCGGAGGCAATGCGATCACGAAGTTGCTTCTCCGCGGAGGCCGCATCGCTCATTCGAGCGTCTCTTCGTCGGGGTCGATGAGGCCGCGGCGGACCCCGCGCTGGAACTTGCGCTCGGCCGCACCGATGCGCTCGCTGGACTCCAGGCGCACGTCGGTGCCCCGACCGGTGCGACGCAGGTCCACGCCCGCCGGCGTCGACGGTTCCCATTCGAAGGTGACATCGCCGATCGTGACGTCGGACCCCTCGACCGCCCCGGCCTTGAGGAGGGCATCCTCCACTCCGAGTCGAGCGAGCCTGTCCCCGAGGTAGCCGACGGCCTCGTCGTTGTCGAAGTCCGTCTGGTTGATCCAGCGGCGCGGCTTATCACCCTTGACGATGAACGCTCCGGCATGATCGGGATCCTTGAGGATCTCGAACTCGGGCCCGCCCTGTGCCTTGGGCCGGATGATCGTGCGCGCCGGCTCGGGCGCGGGCTGGGTACGGCGGTACTCGTCGACCATCTTGAACAGGCCGAATCGAAGTTCGTCGAGCCCGAGATGGGCGACGGCGGACACGTCGTAGACAGGCCATCCGCGCTCTTCGAAGTGCGCTCGGACCATCTCCGCCATCTCCTTGCCCTCGGGGATGTCGGTCTTGTTGAGCACGACGATGCGGGGGCGGGCCGCGAGATCGCCGAGGCCGTTGTCTTCGGCGAGCACCGAGGTATAGGAGGCCAACTCGTTTTCCAGCGCCTCGACGTCACTGATCGGGTCCCGATCGGATTCCAATGCCGCACAGTCCACCACGTGAGCGAGGACTGCGCAGCGTTCGATGTGCCGCAGGAAGTCCAGGCCCAGGCCGCGTCCCTCCGACGCCCCGGGGATGAGGCCGGGCACGTCGGCGATAGTGAACGTGTCGTTTCCGGCGGTGACGACGCCGAGGTTCGGCACGAGAGTGGTGAAGGGGTAGTCGGCAATTTTGGGCTTGGCCGCACTGAGCACCGAGATGAGTGAGGATTTGCCCGCCGACGGGTAGCCGACGAGTCCGACGTCTGCGACGGACTTGAGTTCGAGCACCAGGTCGCGCTGCTCCCCGGGCTCGCCGAGCAGAGCGAAACCGGGAGCCTTACGAGCGCGGGAGACGAGCGAGGCGTTGCCCAGACCGCCTTTTCCGCCCTCGGCCGCGACGAAGCGGGTGCCGTTGCCGGTGAGGTCGACGAGCATCTCGCCGGAATCGTCGAACACGACGGTACCGTTGGGCACCTTGAGGATAAGGTCCTCGCCTTTGGCGCCACTGCGGTTGCTGCCCTCGCCCTGACCGCCGCGACCGGCCTTTGCGTGCGGACGGAAGTGGAAGTCGAGCAGGGTGTGGACCTGCGGGTCGACCTCGAGAATTACCGAACCGCCGGAGCCTCCGTTGCCCCCATCGGGGCCGCCGAGTGGCTTGAACTTCTCGCGGTGCACCGACGCGCAGCCGCGCCCGCCGTCGCCTGCAGCCAGATGCAGGACGACCCGGTCCACGAACCGTGACATAGTGGGTGCTCCTTCGAGTGCGGTGTCGGTTAACTGCTCGGGAGGGTCCCGGGCCCAAATACGCCGCAAGGGCGAACAGCGCCCGAGTGCGCCGCTCGCCCTTGCAGGCTCTCCCCTTTAGGGTAAGCGATTATGGCCCGAAGGCCTGCGAGGCTCTTAGGCCTCGGCCTCTGCCGCCACGATGTTGACGGTCTTACGGCCACGCTTGGTGCCGAACTGAACGGCGCCGGCCGACAGAGCGAATAGCGTGTCGTCGCCGCCACGGCCGACGTTGACGCCCGGGTGGAAGTGCGTGCCACGCTGGCGGACGAGGATCTCGCCGGCGTTGACTTCCTGGCCACCGAAGCGCTTGACGCCAAGACGCTGAGCGTTGGAGTCGCGACCGTTGCGCGAGCTGGATGCACCCTTCTTGTGTGCCATGTCTGCTTCTCCTTGCAGTGAGTGCGCCCGGGAACGAGAAGTTCCACGGTCCCCGGAAGGGGCCAGGCGCTTATAGGTGGGCGGCCTTACTTGATCGAGGTGATCTTGAGGACCGTGAGATTCTGACGGTGACCTTGGCGCTTATGGTAACCGGTCTTGTTCTTGAACTTGTGGATCCGGATCTTCGGTCCCTTGGTCTGCTCGACAATCTCACCGTTGACGGTGATCTTGTCGAGGGCGCCGGCGTCGGAGGTGACATTGGCGCCGTCGACGACGAGGACGGCCGGGAGTGCTACTGCGGCTCCGGCCTCGCCCTCGATCTTCTCGACCTTGACGAGGTCCCCTTCGGCAACCTTGTACTGCTTGCCGCCGGTCTTGACGATCGCGTACATCGGAGGGCTTCCCCTTGCTTCTCGGTGATAAATACTTGCATTCTTGCCAACGCTCGGCGCGACAGATGTTTCTCGGCATGTGCTCGGGCTTCCGCGCGTTATCCCCTCGGGGATTTCGGCAAATGCTCTCGGGCAGCATGCAGCGCGCCGCGTTAAGCGACTTGTTAAGGCTACTCGGCGCGCGCTTGCCAGGTCAAACTGGCCGCGAAGCCGCGAAATAACGCGACCGAATCGGTCCCTCGCAAAGTGATATTGCTCCGCACAAATACTTCTATACTGCAGATACCAGATGGAATATTAGCCACTCGACGCGCACGCACGCCAACCGACAAGAAGGCCCATGCTCCGATTCTTCGCCGCAGGCGCGACAAGTCTGACCCTCGCCGCGGTCGTCGTCGTGTGCCTCCTCCACGCCGATACGTGGGTGGTCTCGGATGCGAACGTCGCCTCGTCGCACCGCTTCTTCGGCTACCCGTTGCTCCTCGGCACGCTCGGCACGGTGTTCATCGCGGGCTGCGTCATCGCGCTCGTCGCGGCCTCCTCGTCCGAGGACTATCCGCCGTCGTTCTGGGGCTGCCTTGTGGCTATCCCCGTGCTTCTCGCGGGCGGTTTCGCCTTCTACACGCTCTACTCCCCGCCAGGCTTCTACGAGTCCAGGGGCGCGCTCGACGGCTACGTCGCGCATGTCGTCACCGAAGCCGAGGCCGCGGACGGCGTCTTCGACGAAAAGTTCGACCCCGAGCTCCGGCTGGGGAGCGTCGAGGTCAAACGTGTCGTGTATTCGGAGGACTGGGACGAGGTCGAGATCGTGTTCTTCGATACCGACTGCTTTATCGGCCCGTGCGGCTGGGTGTACCGTTCGGCGGGCGAACCCACCAGCGTCCGCGATGCCGGTCCGCTCGACACGGGCTGGTTCGACTTCGGTCGATAATCCAGCCCGCGCCGGCGGCCGGATGCTCAGGCGTCGCCGGTGGGGCGCTTCACCGTCCGCCGCGTCTGCCGCTTGCGCTTGTTGACGACGGCCAGCTCAGATGCCTCGGCGGCGACCTCGACCTCGTGTCCGCTCAATTCGGCGACGCTACCCACGCCCTCGGTTGTCGTGATCGGCGCCGACTCGGCGACGGTCTGCGCGGCCGGGGCTGCCTTCTCGGCTGCTCCCGCGGTCCGGGTGACCCGCCGACGGGAGCGACGCCTAGCCTCTCCCGCCTCCGCTTTGGACTCCTCGGCGGCGGCCACCGACGCCGGGCGAACCGGCTCGGGTGCGGGCGCGGGTTCCGCGGTGGCCACCTCTGCCACCGGTTCTGCCGTCGTCGAAGGGGTGTCTGCCGTCTCGGCGGTCGCATCGTTTGTCGCGACCTCGGCGGCACCGGCGGTCGCCGGGGCGTCCTTGCGCACGACGCGGCGCCTGGCGCGCTTGCGTGGCGCGGTCGCGAGCTCGTCGCCCGACGCCGGCACTTGCGCTGCAGCGTCCACGGCGCTGACGTCAACAGCACCCTGAACCGCCTCGGGCGCCGGTGCCACGGCCGGCTCGGAGGCAACGGCGTCGCCCACGTCCTGCGCCGGCGTGGAGATCGGCGCGTCCCCGCGCACGATCCTGCGGCGGGCACGCTTACGCGGCTGCGCGGCAAGATCTGCGGAGGTGACGTCGGGCACTGCGACCGGCGCGGCGGCCGGTTGCTCCTTGGCCGATGCGTTGTCCGTCTCGGTCGACTCCGCGCCCGTCACGGCCGCGGTGGTCGGTGACCCCGCGGTCCGGGTGCTGCGGCGCGAGCGGCGCCGCCCCGTGGATTCTCGGTTCTCGCCCGCCTGTCCTGCGGACGCCGATTCCGCGGCCGACGTTGCGGACACAGGATCTCCGGCGTCATTCGCGTGGGTGTTCTCGCTTCCCTTCGACGCGGACGCGGCCTGGGCTCCATGGCCGGACTCGTCCTCGCGCTTGGACATCGCGAGGATCATCGGATGGGCGGACGGCGCGGGGCCGTCGTGCTCATCGTCGTGTTTGCCGGACTTTCCGGAGCCGCCGTTCGAGCCGCCGCGGTTCTTGCCCGAGTGATCATGCGAGTCCCCGCCCTTGCCCTTGCGGCCGCGGCGGCGATCGTGCCCGTCGTCGCTGGTCGGAGAGGTGAGAACCGGGTCGTCGTGGAGGATGAGTCCGCGCCCGCCGCAATGGCTGCACGGCTCCGAGAACGCCTCGATGAGTCCGGTGCCGAGCCGCTTGCGGGTGAGCTGGACCAGGCCGAGAGAGGTGACCTCGGAGACCTGGTGACGGGTCCGATCCCTACCGAGAGCCTCGGTGAGGCGGCGCACGACGAGATCCTGGTTGGATTCGAGCACCATGTCGATGAAGTCGACGATGATCATGCCGCCAATATCGCGCAGGCGCATCTGCCGCACGATCTCCTCGGCCGCCTCGAGGTTATTGCGGGTGACCGTCTCCTCGAGGTTGCCACCCGAACCGGTGAACTTACCGGTGTTGACGTCGATGACCGTCATCGCCTCGGTGCGGTCGATGACGAGTGTGCCGCCCGAGGGCAGCCACACCGTGCGCTCGAGCGCCTTGTTGAGTTGCTCGTCGACCCGGTACACGCTGAACACGTCGATCTCGTCGTTCTCGTGGCGCTCGAGGCGATCGGCCATCTCCGGCGCAAGCTCGGAGACATAGTCGTTGACCGTGTTCCACGACTTCTCCCCCTGCACGACGAGCTTGGAGAAGTCCTCGTTGAACAGGTCACGCACGACCTTGACGAGGAGATCGGGCTCGGTATAGAGGTTCTTGATCGCCGCGCCCTTGCCCTTCTGGAAGCGCTCGGCATCGGCCGAGATCTTCTCCCACTTCTTCGACAGGCGCTCGACGTCGCGGCGGATGTCCTCCTCAGGCACGCCTTCTGCGGCGGTTCGGATGATGACCCCGTTACCGGACGGGACGACCTCCTTGAGGATCGATTTGAGACGCTTGCGCTCGGTGTCCGGAAGTTTGCGCGAGATTCCCGTCGAGTTGCCGCCGGGAACGAACACGAGGAAGCGGCCGGCAAGGGAAATCTGGGTCGACAGGCGTGCGCCCTTCTGCCCCACTGGGTCCTTGGTGACCTGCACGAGCACCGAATCGCCCGGTTTGAGCGCCTGCTCGATGCGGCGCGATTTACCGCCGAGGCCGGCGGCGTGCCAGTCGACCTCGCCGGCGTAGAGCACGCCGTTGCGGCCGCGGCCGACGTCGATGAAGGCGGCCTCCATCGAGGGCAGAACGTTCTGCACGCGGCCGAGGTAGACGTTGCCGACCATCGAGCGCTGCGCCTCGGTGGTGACGAAGTGCTCGACGAGCACCTTGTCCTCGAGGACGCCGACCTGCGTGAGCGTGCCCGAGCCGTCGTGGCGTTCGCGCTCGCGCACGACCATCACGCGTTCGACGGACTCGCGACGTGCGAGGAACTCCGCCTCGGACAGGATGTGCGAGCGACGGCGCCCGTCCCCGCCCGGACGGCGGCGACGGCGCTTGGCCTCCAGGCGCGTCGAGCCGGAGATTCCCTGGATCTCGTCGTCCGAGGTATCGCGGCCCGAGCGACGCTTCGCTGGGCGCTCGTGGACCTCGGTCTTGGTGTTGTCGTCTCCGTCGTTTCCGGAGTTCTGCGAGTTGTCGTCGGACGAGCTCTTGCGCCGGCGACGACGGCGACGCCTGCTCGACGAGCCTTCCGGACGGTTGCCGCCGTCGGAGTTCGAATCGTCGTTGGAATCGCCCGAGTCATCACTGCCGGAGCCGTCGGAGTTCTTCTGTTCGGCGCTGTCGTCGTCCTTGGACGAATCGTCGCCCGAGCCGCCCGTGTTGTTCTCGTCGTTCGCGGAGTCCTCACCGCGACCGCGGCCCCGGCCGCGGCGGCCACGCCGGCGCCGACGGCCGTTACCATCGCCGGAGTCACCCGAGTCGCTATCGGAGCCGTTCGACTGGGACTGGTCCCCGCCGGTCCCCTCGGCGTCGCCGGTGGCGGTGCTGTCGAAGGTGACGTTGTCGGCGACGGTGATGACGCTGAAGTCGTTCGACGAATCCTGCGATTCGCCGGGGGTGAGGAACAGAGGTGAGAAGCCGGGAACGGACTGGTTCCTGTTGCGTCCTCGGCCGCCGCGTCCACCGCGGCCCCGCTCCTCGGCGGCGGATACCTCGCCGGTGACGATCTCGTACCCCGAGTAGCCCTGGTCCTGTGTGCCCTTGTCCTGCGATCCCTTGTCCTCGGCGGGCTCCTCGGTCTTGCGTTTCGAGGACCGGCGCCCCCGGGATCGCGAAGGCTTCGATTCCTCCGGGGCCTGCTCGCCCACCGGCGCGGGCTCGGCCGAGGCGATCTCGACGGCCGAGGTATCAACCTCGGCCCGGCCTGAATCCTTGTCGCCCGATTCGTTCGTGCCCGCGTCCTTCGCGGGAGCGGCCTTTTTCCCTGCAGCCTTCTTTGCGGCCGACTTCTTGGCCGCGGCTTTCTTCGCCGGCGCCTTCTTCGGCTCGGCCTCATCGGCCGGCGCCTTTTTCGCGGCCGGCTTCCTCGCGGCCGACTTCTTTGCGGCCTTCGGCGCGTCCTCGCTCGCCGCGGCACCGGCCGCTGCGGAATCGGGAGCGGCGCCGTCAACCAGCGTAGAAAGCTGTTCGCGAGTGACGCCGCTCTGGGCGCTCTTCACGGTGATCCCCCTCGCCGCGAGGGCTCCGAGGAGTTCTTTACTTGTCAGGCCCAGGGCCTTCGCGGCGGCGTGGGCGCGTAGCTTCTCGGGAAGTGCGTCGATTTGCTCGCTCGTCGCGATCGTCGTTTCCGACACGCGTTTCTCCTTATAGCCCACCGAGGTGGGCATTTGTGTTGCGCCGGGCGCTACCGATTCGCGGGTTCTATCGCGTATCGGCGCCGCCACACGGCGTCCATTTGTCTATTTTCGATGCCCGCGGTGGCGAGCGATCCCGCGCGGGGCAGCGCAGCTGTCCATCAACGTGACTGGCGCTGCGCACCGTTCCGCGCAGAAAGTCTTGTCGTCGTCCACCTCAGTGGAGACGGTCCTATTCTCTCACACCGAGGACGGTCTTCCCATGCTGACGGCGGACTTCCCCTTCTCCATTCGGCCGGCACCCCGCCCCTCCTGCGGCAACGCGGCGCACAAATGAGAAAACCCGGTGGCCGCATCAGCGGCCGCCGGGAGTTCGCGGTATTCGAAAGTGTGCGTTTTACAGGTTCGGGAACCAGAGCGCGATCTCGCGCGCGGCGGACTCTTCGGAGTCCGAGCCGTGAACCAGGTTGAACTGGGTTTCGAGGCCGAAGTCGCCGCGGATGGTGCCCGGGGTGGCCTTCTCCACCGGGTCGGTGCCGCCGGCGAGCTGGCGCCATGCCTCGATGGCGCGCGGTCCCTCGAGCACACCGGCCACCACGGGGCCGGAGGTGATAAACGAGAGCAGGTCGCCGTAGAACGGGCGCTCTGCGTGCTCGGCGTAGTGCTGAGCGGCGGTCTCCTCGGGAACGTTGCGCAGGTCCATCGCGACGAGCTTGAGCCCCTTGCGCTCGATGCGGTCGACGATGGTGCCTACGAGTCCACGCTGGACGCCGTCGGGCTTGATCAGGAAGAAAGTACGCGAAGTCACAAACAACATCGTACAAGGACTTCGCCCCGCCGCATGCGCCGCGGGCCTATCGTTGGGCACAGAATCCCGGTACACTTTTTGTTGTCACGTCAACTATCAATCCATCCGCTTCTGCCCAATCGGAGGGAACCCATGAGCAACGTCGATACCCATCCGGACGAGGTCCGCTGCCATTCGGACGGCGAAACCTCGGACGACGCCGTCCGCGCCGAAGGCGCACCGGTGGAGATCATCACCGCACGCGAGGTGCCGCTCGGCGGCCCACGAGCGATGACGGTCCGCCGCACACTCCCCCAACGCAAACGCTCGCTCATCGGGGCATGGTGCTTCGTCGACCACTACGGACCCGACGACGTGGCGCGCTCGGGCGGCATGGACGTCGCCCCGCACCCGCACACCGGATTGCAGACGGTGAGCTGGCTCTTCGACGGAGAGATCCAGCACATCGATTCCGGCGGCAATCGTGGCATCGTCCGTCCCGGCGAGGTCAATCTCATGACGTCGGGCGCAGGAATCTGCCACAGCGAGACCTCGACCCCGTCCACGTCGACCCTGCACGGCGTTCAGCTCTGGGTCGCCCTCCCGGACTCCGCGCGCGACGCCGCGCCTCGTCACTTCGAGCACTTCGTGCCGGGCACCACCACATTTGACGGCGGAGAGGCGCTGGTATTCCTGGGCGAACTGCTCGGCAGCCAAAGCCCGGTCGAGACATTCACGCCGCTCCTTGGCGCTGAAATCCGCCTCGACGGACGCGCGGAGGTGACCATCGACGTCAATCCCGTGTTCGAGCACGGGCTCCTCGTCGACTCCGGGGACATCGAGCTCGAGGGCGTCGCCGTGCCCGTGGCGGCGGTCGGATACACGGGTATCGGAGCCCGCACGCTCACTCTGCGCAACAACGCGGATTCGCCCGCGCGGCTGATCTTCATCGGCGGCGAGCCGTTCGCCGAGGAGATCATCATGTGGTGGAACTTCGTGGGCAGGACCAGCGAGGAGATCGTCGAGTACCGCGAGCTGTGGCAGGCGCGGACCGATCGGTTCGGGGTGGTCGACGGCTACGTCGGCCACGGCGGTCCGGACGCCAACGCGCAGGGAATGGCCTGGCTTCCAGCGCCCGAACTGCCCAATACACACCTCAAACCGCGGAAGAACCCGTCGCCCCATGCGCGCGCCGAATCAGGCGGGGACGCCGCGACGAAGTCAACGAAGAAGGAGAACGAATGAATTCAGCCAAGCGCCCGTACCTCGACAAATCCCACTCGGAAACCTACAAAGCGATGGTCAAGGTCGCCGCGGAGAACCGCAAGGCGACGCAGGCCGCCGGCCTCGATGATGCGCTCATCGAGCTCCTCAACACCCGGGTGTCGCAGATCAACGGCTGCGCCCGGTGCCTGAGCACGCACGCGCCCGCCGCGCGCAAGGCCGGGGTCCCGGCGCGCAAGATCGACCTGCTGCCGGCGTGGCGCGAAATCGAGGATCTCTTCACGGACGTCGAACGAGCGGGCCTGCACCTGGCCGAGTCGCTCACGCTTCTCGGGGAGAGCTCCGACCGCGGCCGCGCGGCAGAGATCGCCGCGGACGTGCTGTCCACGGAGCAGATCTCCGCGATCGAGTGGTCGGTGATTCTCATCAATTCGTTCAACCGTCTCTCCATCGCGAGCGGGCACCCGCCGTCCGAGAAGAGCTACGCCGCCGAAGAGAAGGGCGCCTCGTAACGCTTCGACCTGCGCGGGCAACATAGCTCGCGGCGGGAGGTTACCTTCGAACCCATAGTTGCCGAGGAAAGGATACGACCATGGCCATCACCGATAAGACCGGCGCGGAAATCGCCATCGAGAACAACGCCCAGGGGAAAGCTTTCGAGATTCGTCTCGTCGCCGAGGACACGATCGCCGGCAAGGCCCACTACTTGGAAGCAGACGGCGAGCGGATCTTCTATCACACGGTCGTTGACGAGGCATTCGGCGGCCGAGGGCTCGGCACCGCCCTCGTCAACGAGTCACTCCAGGCCTCGCTGCGCGACAACGTCACCGTCGTTCCCGTGTGCCCGATGTTCAAGAGCTTCCTCGACAAGAACGGCGATGCCTACGCCGCCGAGGGCGGTAGCACTCGCGAAGCGACGCAGGCCGATATCGACGCGGTCCGTCGCGCATAGCCTCACGCAAAACGAAAGCCGGCGCACCGTTTCGGTGCGCCGGCTTTCGTTATTTCAGTCGTGTTGGCTGGCCAGGTATCCCCCGGCGATCCGTTGCCGCAGCTGGCTGCGCAAGAACAGCAGATAGAGCCAGACGAGGAGGAAGATCACCCCGACGATGGTCATCGTGTAGTGCACGAAGAACCCGATCACCACCGCCATGGCCAGGCCGAGGTTGAGCGGGATAGCCCACGGCTTCTTCTGCTGGGTGCAGGCGTAGATCATGCCACCGGCGACCACCAGGATATAGATGGCCTTCCACCACGCCATGTGCGCACCGCCATCGACGCGGGCGACGACGGTGAGTACGAGCAGCACGATGATCGCCTCGAGGACAAGCGTGCCCGAGCACACCCCGCGAAATCCCTTCCACGGGTCCGTTGTCGGTTCGTGCCCCGCCCCTCGTGGATTGACGTTGTTCGCCTTCGAGCTCATCGCGGTTCCTTCCCCATCGCCGCGCGTGCCGCCCCGGCGGTCACGACCGACCCGGTGACGATGATCCCCTCGCCGCCGGCCTCGTCCTCGTCCGTCGGGTTCGACATGCCGATCAGGTCGATAGCGAGGTCCACTGCCTCGGTGAGAGTATCTCCGCTGCTCACCCGATCCGGCCCGAAGATCTCCTCGGCGAGCAGAGCGAGCTCGTCCACCGGAATCGCCCGCGGCGAAGTGGTCTCGGTGACGACGATGTCAGATACGAGCGGCTCGATCTCGCGGAGGAAGCCGCGCGCATCCTTGCCCTGCAGCATCCCGACCACGGCGATGAGCCGCTGGAAGTCGAACTCCTCGCGCAGCGAGTTCGCGAGCGCCTTCCCGCCGTGCGCGTTGTGCGCGGCGTCGATAAAGATCGACGGGGACTGCGAGATCCGCTCCAGACGCCCCGGCGACTCTACGGCGGCGAAGCCGGCACGCACGCGCTCGATGTCGAGCTGACGCCCCGCGCCGGCGCCGAAGAACGCCTCGACTGCAGCGAGCGCAAGCGCGGCGTTATCCGCCTGGTGCTCGCCGAACAGCGGAAGAAAGATGTCTTCGTACTCGCCGCCGAGGCCGCGCAGCGAGACCATCTGCCCGCCGACGGCCACCGAGCGCGAGCTCACGTCGAATTCGCGCCCGGCGCGGGCCACTACCGCGCCTACCTCCTGCGCACGCGCGAGCAACACCGCCTCCGCCTCGGGATCCTGTTTCGCCAGCACGGCAACGGACTCGTTCGGGTTGAGCAGATCGGCGGTCACGTCGACCTGCGGGCCCTTGATGATCCCGGCCTTCTCCCCCGCGATCTCTTCCAGGGTGTCGCCGAGATAGTCGGTGTGGTCGATACCGATGGGTGTGACGACGGAGACCGCGGGCTGCACGAGGTTCGTCGCATCCCACGTGCCGCCCATTCCCGTCTCGACGACCGCCGCGTCGACGGGGGCGTCGGCGAATACGGAGAACGCCAGCGCGGTGAGGACCTCGAAGTAGCTCATCTTCGGGCCACCGCGTTCGAGCGACCACTGGTCGACCATCTCGACCATGGGCTCGATTTCGCGGTAGGCGGCAGCGAAGGTGCCCGGGCTGATGGGCTCTCCATCGACGGCGACCCGCTCGGTCACCGACTGCAGGTGCGGGCTGGTCGTGCGCCCGGTGCGCTGGTGGAGCGCACGCAGCAGCGAGTCGACCATGCGGGCCACGGAGGTCTTGCCATTCGTTCCGGCGATGTGGACGACCTGGTACGCCAGTTGCGGCCCGCCGAGAACGTCGAGGAGACGCTCGATTCGATCGAGCGAGGGGTCGAGCTTCGACTCGGGCCAGCGCGTGGCGAGTACCGCCTCGACGGCTTCGAGCGCCGCCGCGCCCGCGGCGCTGCCCGGGTCGCGGTCATCGATACCAAGAGCCACCGCTTCCGGTGACGGCGTGCCGCCGGGAATGCCGAGCGCCTCCTCGTCGGGGTCTATCCCCTCGCGGTATTTCTCGGCCTCTTGCAGCGCCTTTTCCTCGGCAAGGTCGTCGGCATAGAGGCCGTCACGCGCGGCCTCGTCGTCGAGGGGTCCGCCGAGAGGGACGAGGTTGGTCTCCGCCGAGCGCTCGTCGACCATGTCGGCGAGATCCTCATCAGTGAGGTCATCCCAGCCGACGTTGGGGTCGTGTGGCGGGAGCCAGCGGCGGCCACCGCCTGAATCCCCGCCGTAGCCGTATTCGTCGAAGCCCAGCTCGCCTGCGCCCGAATCGTCGTCTCCCGGGTCGCTACGGTCGGTGTCGTCGTCGCTCATGCCTGGGGCATACCTTCCAATCGCGCGGTGATGCGCTCGACCTCGGCGCGCGCGAATTCCTGGCGGCCACGGATCTTGTCCACCACATGCTCGGGGGCCTTGGCGAGGAAGGACTCGTTGCCGAGCTTCGCGCCGGTCGTCTCCAGCTCCTTGCGTGCGCCGGCGAGATCCTTCTCCAGCCGTTTGCGCTCCGCGGCGACGTCGATCGCGTCGGAGATGTCGATCTCCACCGTCACCGTACCCTTGGTGAGTCGCACCTCGATCGATGCCGTGGCTGCGAAAGCGTCGTCCGGCTCTGTGAGTCGGGCGAGGTTACGGACCTCCGCGAGCGTCGCGTCGGCGTCCACGTCCTCGAGGCCGAGGAACTTGGCCGGCGCCTTCTGTCCGGGCTTGAGCCCCTGATCGCTGCGGAAGCGGCGCACCTCGGTGATGAGTTTCTGGGTGTCCTCGATCCGGCGCACGGACTCCTCCGCGCCGGCGACCGGCTCGGAGTTCGGCCAGTCGGCGATGACGAGAGATTCCTCCCCCGTCAGCGTGGTCCACAGCACTTCGGTGACGAACGGGATGAAGGGGTGGAGAAGTCGCAGCACCGTGTCGAGCACGTGGCCGAGCACGACCTTCGTGTTCGCGGCGCGCTCATCGCCGAACTGGACCTTGGCGAGTTCGAGGTACCAGTCACACAGCTCGTCCCAGGTGAAGTGGTAGAGCGCATCGCAGGCCTTGGAGAACTCGTACGCATCCAGCGAGGCGTCCACGGCCACGCGAAGCTCGCCGAGGCGGTGGAGGATCCAGCGGTCGGCGTCACTGAGCGAGTCCAGACCGGGCAGGGTGCCGACCTTGGCCCCGTTCATCAGAGCGAACTTCGTCGCGTTGAACAGCTTGGTCGCAAAGTTGCGGGAGGCCTGGGCATGATCGTCGCCGACGGACAGGTCGCCGCCGGGTGCGGCACCGCGGGCGAGGGTAAAGCGCAGCGCGTCCGCGCCGTACTGGTCGACCCAGTCGAGCGGGTCGATGCCGTTGCCCTTGGACTTGCTCATCTTCTGGCCGTGCTCGTCGCGAACGAGCCCGTGGAGGAACACGTCGCGGAACGGCACGGGCCCGCCGACCGCCTTGTCCCCCGAGAGGCGCTGCCCGACGAACGTACCGAACATCATCATCCGCGCAACCCAGAAGAACAGGATGTCGTAGCCGGTCACCAACACCGACGTCGGATAGAAGGGCTCGAGGTCCGAGGTGGACTCGGGCCAGCCCATCGTCGAAAAAGGCCACAGTCCCGAGGAGAACCACGTGTCGAGCACGTCGGGGTCCTGCTCGTAGCCTTCGGGCGCGGTCTCGTCCGGCCCGACGCACACGACGTCGCCATCGGGGCCGTACCAGATCGGGATCCGGTGTCCCCACCACAGCTGACGCGAGATCGTCCAGTCGTGCATGTTGTCGACCCAGTCGAACCAGCGCGGCTCCTGCGAGGCCGGGTGGATCACGGTGTCGCCGTCGCGCACGGCGTCACCGGCCATCTTCGCCAGGTCCGCGACCTTGACCCACCACTGCATCGACAGGCGCGGTTCGATGGCCTCACCGGAACGCTCCGAATGCCCGACCGAGTGCACGTAGGGGCGCTTCTCGGCGATGATGCGGCCCTGCGTGGCGAGCTCGGCGTTGATCGCCGAACGCGCCTCGTACCGGTCGAGCCCGTCGAACTTGGTGCCCGTTCCCTCGATGCGCGCGGAGGCGTCCATGATCGTCGGCATCGGCAGGCTGTGGCGCTGGGCGACCTCGAAGTCGTTCGGGTCGTGTGCCGGGGTGATCTTCACCGCGCCCGAACCGAACTCGGGGTCGACGTATTCGTCGGCGACGACGACCACGGACCAGTCCTCGCGAATCGGGTGCGGCAGCGTCTGTCCGACGAGGTGGGCGTAGCGCTCATCCCCGGGCGCGACGGCGATGGCAGTATCGCCGAGCATCGTCTCCAAACGAGTCGTCGCGACGTCGATGTACGGGCCGGAACCGTCGACGGAGCCGTAGCGGAAGGTGACCAGCTCGCCGTCGACGTCGGAGTATTTGACCTCGATGTCCGAGATCGCGGTTCCGAGCACCGGCGACCAGTTGACCAGCCGCTCGGCACGGTAGATGAGACCCTGGTCGTAAAGTTCCTTGAAGATCGTCTGCACGGCGCGCGAGAGTCCCTCGTCGAGTGTGAACCGCTCGCGGGACCAGTCGACGCCGTCGCCGATGCGTCGCATTTGCGAACCGATGGTGCCGCCTGAGTTGGCCTTCCACTCCCACACCTTCTCGATAAAGGCCTCGCGACCGATCTCGTGCCGCGAGGTGCCCTCGGCGTTGAGCTTCTTCTCCACCAGCGTCTGGGTGGCGATACCGGCGTGGTCCATGCCCGGCAGCCACAGCACCTCGTAGCCCTGCATTCGTTTGCGGCGCGATAGCGCGTCCATGAGCGTGTGGTCGAGGGCGTGGCCCATGTGGAGCGAGCCCGTGACGTTCGGCGGTGGCAGGACGATCGAGTACGGAGGCTTATCGCTCGAGGCGTCCGCCTCGAAGTAGCCCGCCTCTACCCAGCGCGAGTAGATCGAGTCTTCGTGCTCCGCGGGGTTCCACGATTTGGGCAAGGACTGCGCTGGATTCGCTGCGTTCGGCTGCTCGGTAGTCACCTGGACCAGTCTAATAGCCATGTGCCCACCGCTCTAAGTCGCGTCGAGACGACAGGCAGGGACTACTTGATGTCGGAACCGTGCTTCGCGAGCGCGGTGACCTCGATATCCATAAAGGGAAACAGAGGCAGCGCGAAAAGTATCTCGTTGAGCTCGTCGGCGGACTCTACGTCGAAAATCGAGATGTTCGAGTACTTGCCCGCGATCCGCCAGATCTCGGGCCACTTGCCCTCACGCTGCAGCTGCTGCGAATAGGCCTTCTCGCGAGCGACGGTGTCCGCGCGCACCTGCGGGTCGAGGTCAGCGGGAATGTGGACGTCCATTCGGACGTGGAACAGTGCCATCGTTCGTTCCTTCTTTCGTGTCGGTCGTGGGTGTCGGAGTCCGATCTTTCTACCCGTGTATGACGCCGGAGATGCTTACTCGGCGCGGCGGAAGCGGCTCACGGCGTCGGGATCGAGGTCGACGCCGAGCCCCGGCCCCTCCGGGAGGTGCACGTGCCCGCCGTCATAGGTGAGCGGTTCGGTGAGCAGTTCGTGCGCGAGCAGCAGCGGCCCGAAAAGTTCGGAGCCGGAGGTGAATCCCGGGTCGGCGCAGGCGAGGTGGAGAGAGGCTGCGGTGCCGATCGGCCCCTCGAGTGAGGTTGCGGCGTGACAGGCGAGACCCGCGGCGCGCGCTACGGCGACGGTCTCCTTGCTGCGCAGCAGCCCGCCGAGCTTGGTCGTCTTGATGGCGAGCACCCCGGCGGCCTCGCGGCGCACGATCTCGAGGGCATCGTGCGGGGACTGCACGGATTCGTCGGCCATGATCGGCACGTTCGTGAGCCGGGCAAGCTCGGCGAGCACGCCGATCTGCTCGGTGGGCGTGGGCTGTTCGAACAGCTCGATGCCGGCCTCGGCCAGGGCGGGAAGGTAGCGCACCGCCGTCAGCCTGTCCCACCGCGCGTTGACATCGATGCGCAGGCCCGCCCGGTCGCCGATGCGCTCGCACAGCGCAATGATGCGGTCGGTGTCGGTGCGCGGGTCGCCGGAGCCCATCTTGAGCTTGAAGCTGCGGTGGCGGCCGGAATCGAGAATCTCCTCGATCTCGCCGATCATCTCGTCCAGCGGGGCGACGCCGAGGGCCCAAGTGCAGTCGATCGAGTCTCGGACCTTGCCGCCGAGCAGGGCGTTCACGGGCACGCCGAGGCTGCGCGCGTAGGCGTCGAACATCGCGATCTCGAGCCCCGCCTTGGCGAAGCGGCCGCGCGCGACGAACTTGTCGAAGCCCTCGACCAGCCGCGGGATCTCGTCGAGAGGTTGGCCGGTGACGACGGGCGCGAGGTACTTGTCGACCAGCGCCTTCATCGTCTCGACGGACTCCCCTCCCCACCAGGGCCCGCCGGGGGTGACGCCCTCGCCGTAGCCGGTGATCCCGTCCTCGGTGGTCACCTCGACCAGGAGGATGGGCTGCGCGGTGGCGGTGGTGGTGGCGAATTTATGGGGGCGGATGAGCGGCACGTCGAGGATCGTCGAGCGGACGTCGGCGATCTTCGGTGCGCCGCCGGTGGGCAGGGTGTCGGACACGGTGGCCTGGCCTTCTTTCGGAGCTACTGCAGCTGGGTGGGATGTGAGCTGTCGCCATACGCGCGAAGGGCCCGGCACCGCGGGACGGGCGGCGGTACCGGGCTCGGGGCGCGAACTAGGCGACGAAGCGCCCTTCGCTCTCTGGGTCGAGCACGAAGTCGTAGTTGACGACGTTGACGCCGTCGGCTCCGGGCTGTGGATCGAGGATGAGCTCGGGCTTGACGGCGCCGGCGACGTCATCGTCGACGTGCTCGCCGCCCTGGAAGTACAGCTGCGTGGTGATCAGGCGCTTGCCAGGTGCGGTGACCTTGAGGTGAAGGTGCGCCGGGCGCCAAGGGTGTCCGCCGTAGGAACGGATGAACGCGCCGGTGGGGCCGTCGTGCGGGATCTGGTACGGCGCGGGCTGCATCGTGTGGATCTTGAAGTGGCCGTCCGCGTCGGTGGAGAAGGTGCCGCGCAGGTTCCACTCGGGGATGCCGAGACCGTCGTCGAACTGCGAGTAGTAGCCAGCGGAGTCGGCGTGCCAGATCTCCACCGAGGCGTTCTCGATCGGAGATCCGTCGAGGTCGCGGACCTGGCCCTGGAAGATCATCGCTGTGCCGACCTCGTCGTCGCGCATGGGAAGCGCGGCGTCGGAGCCGAGGTTCGGGGCGTCCGGCACGTAGTACGGGCCCTCGATGGAGCCCTTGGTGCCGTCGAAAATCCGGCTGTTGGAGTCCTCGATGAAGTGCTCGAGGAACACGTCGAGCCACAGCGGCCACTCGCCACCCTCGCCGAGGGCGATGAGCCACTGCTTGAGCACGCGATACTCGTCGTAGGTGACCTCGTGCTCGTAGATGACCTCGCTGAGCTTACCGAGCACATCCTTGTAGATGGCCGCGGCGCGATCGGTCGAGGTGTCTGCGGTGACCTCGTTGGTGCGGAACTTGGCGGTGGCGGCGTTGCCTGAACCCGAGGCGGTGGGAACTGCGGTAGTCACGGTTACTCCTCACATGACGGTGGATGGTGTCGCAATTGGGAAACTGCGCTCCGTCGGCGACTGGTGACCCATCGGGCAGATGTGGAATGCGATCACTTATTTGTCGTCCAACTGACCTAACTGTGCGCTGCGCCACACGGTTCGTCAAACGCCTATTTATGCACTAAATATGATTTCAATGCAATATTCTACAACCTTAGCACCGCGAACATTCCCCTTTTGGCAGTTCCATGCGGTTACGTAATCCCAATGGTTCGGCAGGCGAACATATCACCCTAGGGAAAGGCTAGGCATTGTCCTAGTGTGGCGGCGATCACCGTGTGTGATCGTGGTGACACCACGCCGACAATCTGCCCGGTTGAACCACCCCGTCGGCGATCGGCCACGAAGGAAGGAAGCAACGCCGTGACGACCCGACTCGAGTCCCTTGAGGGCACCCTGTCCAACGCCATCCAGGACATCCCGGAAGAGGGCATCATCCGCGCGAACCGGACGATCTTCACCGATGAGGATCTGTTCGAGCTCGAGATGAAGTACATCTTCGAAGGCAACTGGGTGTACCTCGCCCACGAATCGCAGATTCCCGAGATCGGCGACTATTTCACCACCACCATCGGCCGCCAGCCCGTCGTCATCACCCGCGACAAGGAAGGCGAGCTCAACTGCCTCATCAATGCGTGTTCGCACCGCGGCGCGATGCTGTGCCGGCGCAAGACCGATAACCGCAAGACGCTCACGTGCCCGTTCCACGGCTGGACGTTCTCCAACAACGGCAAGCTGCTCAAGGTCAAGGATCCTCGCGGCGCCGGCTACCCGGAACAGTTCAACACCGAGGGCTCGCACGATCTGCGCAGGGTTGCCCGCTTCGAGAGCTACCGCGGCTTCCTCTTCGGCAGCCTCAACCCCGACGTCATCCCCCTTTCCGAGCACCTGGGCGACGCCACCAAGATCATCGATATGACCGTCGACCAGTCCCCCGAGGGCCTCGAGGTGATCCGCGGCGCGTCGACCTACACCTACGACGGCAACTGGAAGCTCCAGGCCGAGAACGGTGCCGACGGCTACCACGTCTCCGCCACCCATTGGAACTACGCGGCGACCACGGCCCGGCGCTCCTCGGGCGAATCGAAGAATGAGACCCGCGCGATGGACGCCGGCACGTGGGGCAAGCAGGGCGGCGGCTACTACAGCTTCCCGCACGGCCACCTCCTGCTGTGGATGTGGTGGGGCAACCCCGAAGACCGCCCGCTGTTCGAGAAGCGCGAGGAGCTCGCCGCAGAGCTCGGTGAGAAGAAGGCCGAGTTCATGGTCGGTGCTTCGCGGAACCTGTGTCTGTACCCGAACGGGTACATCATGGACCAGTTTTCCTCGCAGATCCGCCACTTCCGGCCGATCTCCGTCGACAAGACCGAGGTGACGATCTACTGCATCGCCCCCAAGGGCGAGAGCGACGAAGCCCGCGCGAACCGGATCCGACAGTACGAGGACTTCTTCAACGCCACCGGCATGGCCACCCCGGACGATCTCGAGGAGTTCCGGTCCTGCCAGAAGACCTACATGGCCACCAAGGCCCCGTGGAACGACATGACTCGCGGCTCGATGCACCAGATCGACGGGCCCGACGAAACGGCCAAGGGCATCGGCCTCGACAGCGTGTTGTCGTCCGGAGCCCGCACCGAGGACGAAGGGCTGTACCCGATTCAGCACGGCTACTGGCTCAACTCGATGAATACCGCGCTCGAGAGCGAGAAGGAGCTGGCGTCCAAATAAGGCCGAACCCGCCGCCCCGCTCGCCCAACGCCCACCCATTCACCCTCGCCGGCCGTGCACGCCGCGCGGCCGGCCCCCAGGAGAACTGCCATGACCACATCTCTTGCCACGCCCGGCACACCCCTGTCCACCACCGAGATCAATACGAACGTGTCCCGCGCGGACATCGAGGCCTTCCTCTACTTCGAGGCACGCCTGCTAGACGACCGTGACTTCGAACGCTGGATCGAGCTCTACCGCGAGGATGCCCCGTTCTGGATGCCCGCTTGGGATGACGACGGAGAACTCACTCGCGACCCGCAACGGGAGATTTCGCTGATCTACTACCCGGATCGCTCCGGCATCGAAGATCGTGTGTTTCGCATCCGCACCGATCGCTCGAGCGCGACCTCGCTCCCCGAGCCCCGCACCGGACACACGATCTCCAACGTCGAACTTCTCGAAGAGCGCGAGGGCGAGATCGACATTCGCTTCAACTGGGTCTCGCACTACTTCCGCTACAACACGACCGACTCGTACTTCGGAACGTCGTTCTACACCCTCGATGTGCGTGGGGACTCTCCGCTGATCGCGTCGAAGAAGGTCGTCCTCAAGAACGACTACATCCACCACATCGTCGACGTCTACATGGTCTAGGCAGCGCCTGGCTCCCGCCTCCACCAGACGACGACCCACTCTCAAAGGACCCGCGATATGTCACACCAAGTCGCATTGAGCTTCGAGGACGGGGTGACCCGCTTCATCACCGTCAACCCATTCGAAACCGTCGCCGACGCCTCTTACAAGGCGCGCATCAACATCCCGCTCGACTGCCGCGATGGCGCGTGTGGAACGTGCAAGTCGTTCTGCGAATCGGGCACGTTCGACCCGGGCGATTTCATCGACGACGCCATGACCGAGGACGAGCTCGAGCAGGGCTACTGCCTGCCGTGCCAGGCGCTGCCGGAATCGGACATGGTCATCAAGATCCCGACCACCTCCGATGTCGCGAAGACCGCCCCGTCGGCGACCACCGCGACCGTGACCGGCGTCGAGAAGGTCTCCGATTCCACCTTCGCGCTGCGGATGACCGTCGAGGACCGCGAGTCGCTCGCGTTCCTGCCCGGCCAGTACGTCAACGTCGCCGTCCCGGGAGCCGACGCCTCCCGCTCGTATTCGTTCTCGAATGGCACGAGCGAGGAGGAGTTGAGCTTCCTCATTCGCAATACACCCGGCGGCGTCATGACCACCTATCTCGACGAGCGGTGCGAGGTCGGCGACGAGCTCGAGCTGACCGGACCGATGGGCAGCTTCTTCCTCCGCGAAGCCGACCGGCCGCTACTGCTGCTCGCCGGCGGCACCGGACTCGCGCCGATCCTGTCGATGCTTCGCTCGCTGTGCGACGGGGACGAGCGCGAGGTGCACCTGATCTACGGCGTCTCGCGAGTCGACGATCTCGTCGGCCTCTCCGAGCTCGACGCGTTCAAGGCCGAGAACTCCCGCTTCACCTACGACACCGTCGTCTCCGATCCCGATTCCGGGCACGAACACATCGGTTACGTCACCTCGCTCATGGGCGCCGAGCAGCTCCGCGACGGCGAGATCGACGTATACCTGTGCGGGCCGCCGCCGATGGTCGATTCCGTGCGCGAACACCTCGATTCGGTCGGCACGACGCCGGTGAACTTCTACTACGAGAAATTCACCCCGGCCGCCGGTACCAGCACCGAGGAAACAGCGCAGGACACCGTCGCGGTCACCACGGTCGAGGACGATCGCGCGACTACCGTCGTCTCCGGGCCCGGCTTCGAGCGGGGCGAGCAGCACCTCTCGCTCGCGGCGAGCTCCGACGCCCAGTTCGATGCCCGCATGGCGTTGGAGTTCGGCGCGCTCGAGCTGGTCATCGGCCGGCTCAGCGAGCAGGAAATCAACGAGTTCCGCGCCCTCGCCGAGTCCGCGAACGCCTACATCGACGGCAACACCTTCGTCGACGCCGAGGCATTCACGAAGGCGAACAACGCCTTCCACGAGTACCTGTTCGTGTGCACCTCGAACGATTCGCTGCTGCATGCCTACCGTTCGCTGGAGGTCACCAAGTACATGAACACGGTGCTCCCGCCCGCGAATTGGGTATCCGAGCACATCGTTCCCGAGCACCTGCAGCTCGTGGATGCGCTCGACGCCAACGATCGGGACGCCGCGCGGTACATCGTGCGTCACCACACCGAACACGCCAAGGAGACGATGCACGCCGCCGTCATCCAGATGGAGGATGAAGAGTGAGCGCGCCGGTCTCCTCGGATGACCCGCTATCCCCTCCCCTCGTGAGCCCCGGCCGCTTTTGCGGCTCGCGGGTCGTCGTCACCGGCGCCGCCCAGGGCATCGGCATGGCCGTCGCCGCGCGCATCGCGATGGAGGGCGGGCACGTCATCGGCGTCGACCGCTCAACACTTGTAGAGGACGTGTGTGCGCAGATCTCTTCTTTGGCGCATGACGGCGGTCGTGCCGATCCCCTCACCGCGGACCTCGAAACCTGGGAGGGCGCGGAAGCGGTGGCCGATAGGTCCGGCACGGTCGACGTGCTCGTCAACAACGTCGGCGGAACGATCTGGGCGCGCCCGTATTCCGAGTACTCCCCCGAGCAGATCGAGGCCGAGATCCGCCGGTCTCTTTTCCCGACGCTGTGGATGTGCCGGGCTTTCCTGCCGGCGATGGTCGCCGCGGGCGCGGGGACGATCGTCAACGTCTCCTCGGTCGCCACGCGCGGGGTGAACCGCGTGCCGTACGCGGCGTCGAAGGGCGGAGTCAATGCCATCACCGCGGCGCTCGCGCTCGAGTCCGCTCCGCACGGGGTGCGCGTCGTGGCCACGGCGCCCGGCGGCACGCTCGCGCCCGAGCGGAAGATCGCGCGCGGAGGCGCTCCGGAATCGAAGGCCGAACGGCGCTGGTACCAGGAGATCGTCGACCAGACCGTCGACTCCTCCCTGCTCAAGCGGTATGGCACCCTGCACGAACAGGCCGCCCCGATCTGCTTCCTCGCGTCCAGCGAGGCGAGCTACATCGATGGATCTGTGCTTCCTGTCGGCGGAGGCGACCAGGGATAGCGACAATAGACGACATATCGCGCGCCGCCAGGCCAACACAGACGAGGTGGCCGGGCGCGCGTTCGCCGACACAGATTTCGTCAGGGAGCAGTCCATGGACATCGGGCGCCACGTCGCCGCCAATCCGGCCATCAACGCGATCGTCGAAGAACTCGACCGCGCGCAGACTCGCCGCTCGCGGGTCGTGCGGATCCTGGCGCCGGAGGGCGGCGGGAAGACGCGGCTACTCGAGGACGCGATGAGCGCGCTCGCCGGCCGTGCGATCTACGCGGTGCGCGCGCTGAGCTGGGAAACCGAGTCCCCCGGCTGGGTGGCGCAGCGGTTGATCGAGCGCCTGCCCGCGCCGGGTCGACACTCGGGCAAGAATGCGCGGGTCAGCGGTTTCGAGGCACAGAACCTCATCGCCGGCGCGATCGGCGCGAGCGAGCCCGGCACCCTCATCGTCATCGACGACGCCCACTTCGCCGACCCCTTCTCGCTCAAGACACTCGGCACCGCGCTGCAGCTCTCCCCACGCTCGAACGTGCTCGTCATCCTGCTCGTCGACGAATCGGTGGCGTCGCCGTCGGCGACGTTGACGCGCGAGCTGGCAGACACCGATATCGTTGTGCCCTATTTCCGCCTCGTCCAGGTGCGCTCCCTACTCGGGCAGCACACGGGCATCGATGCCCCGCAGGAGCTGGCGCGCTCGATCTTCGCCCTCACCGCAGGAGAACCGTCGACGACGATCGCGATGATCGAACACCTCGCCGCCACCGGTTGGACCTCTCTCGACCAGATCCCCGTTCCGCCGCACATCGCGGCGCCGACGAAGGCGACTCTCGACGGGCTCGATGACGAAAGCCGGGCGCTCGCCGAGCATGTCGCGGTGCTCGGAACGGCGACGTCATGGGACGAATTGGCGGCGTTCGCGGGGATCGACGACGCCGAGTCGCTGGCGGCGCGGCTCGACCCGTTGTGCGAGGCGAACCTTCTCACCGTCCACGCCGACCCCGGCGCGACGTGGGTGCGTTTCTCCGCGCCACTCGACCGGAATATCGTGCTCTCCTCGCTCCCTCCGACGAGGATTCGTGCGTTGCATCTCCGCGCGGCGGAGCTGTTCGCCGACTTGGACATCGACGCCTCACTCGCACATCGGGCGGCGCTGTCGACCGGGCAGGACCAGGAGCTCGCCGACCGCCACGCCTCCCGCGCCGCCGAGCTCGCCGACAACGGCGACTGGTACTCGGGCGCGCGCACCCTGCTCACCGCCGCGCGCCTGGATCCCACTCCCGAGAGCGCGACTCGGCGGCGCCGGCAGGGCGTCGACGGTCTCATCGAGGCCGGCCACATCGACGAGGCGACGTACATGTCCACGGCCATGCAGTCGGCGGCGCCCTCGCCCGAGCGCGACGCGGTGTTCGGGTACCTCGCGGTGATGCGCGGGAAGAAGTCCGAGTCGACGATGCTGCTCGAGCGGGCGCGCGCGTCTCTCGGCGATCGCGGGCACGCCGGGGTGACCTCGCTGGCCTCGAAGTCCGTCATGCACGCGCTGGCCTCCTGGAATCCCGCGGACATGCTGCACTGGTCGGACATCGCCGCGCTCGACAGCGCCGTGGACATCCCCTCGACGCAGGCCGCGCGGGCGATCGGCGGCCTGGCGACACTGATCTCCGCGTCCGATGATCCGACGTCTGCCGACGAAGACTCCAACGGTTTCGCGGTGCACAGCGGCTACGTCCAGCGGTTCGAGCTCGCGGCCGGCTGGGGCGCTTTCGCCGCCGACGAGCCGGCGAGGGCCCGGCGCCATTTCGAATCCGCGCTGGCGATCTCCCCGGAGAAGAGCTCCGAGCGCATCACCATCCAGGCCCAGGCCTGGCTCGCCTATACCCATTTCCTCCTCGGAACGTGGGACGAGGCGATTCGCATCATCGAGACCGCCGCGCGTCGGGTATCCGACCTCGGCCTGGAGCTTCTCGCGCCCCTCGTCCACGGCACCGGCGCGATGATCCGGTCGATGCGCGACGATCCGGTGGGCGCGTCCCGCCACATCGTGCACATCAACCCGCCCGTCGACTCCTATCCCCTACAGACGATCCCGTCGGCGATGGCGGCGATCCAGGTGGCGGCCTCGCGCGGCGACTACGCGGAGGTCCGACGCGCCGGAGCTCCCCTGGCGGCGCTCGGCCACGACGTCGACTTCGACCAGCCCGGCTACTGGCCGTGGTTCGAGCTGTACGCGCACGCGCTCGTCCTCGGCGGCCGAATCCGCGAAGCCGAGACACTTATCGATCCCATCTGGCGGCGTGCCGAGCCCGTGGGGCACGCGACAACGCTGGCTTCGATCGAATCCGTGCGCGCGCGTATCGCCGGCATCCGAGGCGACCACGAGGAGATGCAGGCGCTGCTCGACTCCTCCATCGAACGGGTGTCCCCGCTCGGGATCCCCTACCGGCTCGCACGACTCCACTTCGCCGCGGGCCAAACCCTGCGCCGCGCCGGAAGGCGCAAGGAGGCCGACCACTCTCTGGGCATGGCCCGCGACTTGTACGAGCAGTTCGGCGCGACCGTGTACGTCCGGCGCTGCGACCGAGAGCGAAAGGCCGGCGGCGTCAACGTCGCGCGCGGCCCGCGCCAGGACCTCACGCCCCAGGAGAAAGCCGTCGCCTCGCTCGTGGCGGCAGGTCACAGCAACGCCGAGGTCGCCGACGAGCTGTATCTGAGCATCAAGACCATCCAGTACCACCTGACCCGCATCTACGCGAAGCTCGGCATCCGTGGAAGGAGCGAGCTCGCGGCGATGTATGCCGCCGAGATCAGCGAATAGGACCCCGATGACCACCGCACTGCACCTGCCGGAAAAACCGCACCACACGCGCCCCCGCCCGCGCGACCTCGTTCGCGCGCTCGGCCCCCGGCAACTAGCGGACGGACTCATCGCGCTCCTCTTCTCCGCCACCGGCCCCGTCGCGCTCATCATGGCCGCCGGACACCAAGGCGGCATGAGCGGCGCCGAGATCTCGTCGTGGATCTTCGGAGTCTTCTTCTGCAATGGCATTCTCACGGTCCTCGCGAGTTGGATCTACCGCACCCCGCTCGCGTTCTTCTGGACCATCCCCGGCACCGTTATCGTCGGTAGCTCGCTCGGCCATCTCAGCCTGTCCGAGGTGGTCGGCGCCTACCTCATCACCGGCGTGCTCATCACCGTTCTCGGCATCTCCGGGCTCGCGAAATGGTTCATGGAGCTGCTGCCGCTGCCCATCGTCATGGCGATGGTCGCCGGGGTGTTCCTGAGCTTCGGCCTCGACCTTATCCACTCGCTGTGGGACGCTCCCCTGCTCACCGTTCCGATGGCAATCGCGTTCGCCGTGCTCGTCGCGCTCCCCCGGCTCGGTTCCAAGGTCCCGCCCGTTCTCGCCGCCATGGTGGTTGGCATCGTCGCCGTCACTGCTGCCGGGCAGTGGAACGCCGGGGACCCCACCCTCGGGGTTCTCGCGACCCCGATGCTCCACGCGCCGGAGTTCACCTTCCGCGCCGCGGCAGAGCTCGTGTTGCCGCTCGCCATCACCGTCATCGTCGTGCAAAACGGGCAGGGCGTCGCTGTGCTCCGCGGGACCGGACACCACCCACCAGTGACGGCGAGCGCCATTGCCTCCGGGGTGTGGTCCGTTATCGTCGCTCCTTTGGGGGCGGTGTCGAGCTGCCTCACCGGACCGACGAACGCGCTCATCGTGGCCGGTAAACCGGAGGATCGACACTGGGCCGCAGCCATCGTCACCGGGGCCGGGGCGATCGTCGTCGGCATCCTCGCGCCGGCCTTCGTCGGCGTGATCCTCCGGACGCCGGCCGAGTATCTCGCCGCCCTCGCCGGGCTCGCGATGCTCGTCCCGCTGTGCGGCGCGTTCGCGACGGCCTTTTCGAAGGTGGGCTGGTTCGGCCCGCTGGCGTGCTTCCTCGTGACGGTCGCCGATCAGTCGCTGTTCGGCATCGGTGCGCCGTTCTGGGGCGTGATCGTCGGCCTCGCCGTGTGGGCGCTCATCGACCGCAGGAACGACGACGACTGACGCTCGCCCGGAGTTGGCAGATGCTCGGCGTCGTCAGAGGAGTCCGAGCGAGGCGACCGCCTCGCGCTCGGAGATGAGTTCTGCGACCGAGGCGTCGATGCGGTGACGCTGCCACGGCGAGATCTCGAGATCGGAGACGACCTCGAGTTTCCCGCCCACCGACCGGACGGGCTGCCCGCAGACGAGCCCCTCGGGGATCCCGTAGTCGCCGCGGGAGACCATCGCCACGGTCGTCCAGCTCTCGTCATTTCCCTCCGGGCCGCCCTGCACCCAATCGCGCATGTGGTCGACGGCCGCCGATGCCGCCGACGCCGCCGACGAGGACCCGCGGACCTTGATGATTTCCCCGCCGCGGCCGGCCACTCGGGGGATGAAGTCGTCCTCGATCCAGCGCGTGTCGAGGTCGCCGGACACCGGCTTTCCGTCGACCGTCAGGTACGTCGTGTCCGGGAACTGGCTCAGCGAGTGGTTGCCCCACACGACCATGCCGCCGAGCGCGGTCGTGGGGACCGACAGCTTGTGCCCGAGCTGGCTAAGCGCACGGTTGTGGTCGAGACGCATAAGCGCGGTGAACCTGTCCGAGGGCACGTCCGGGGCGTGATTGGCGGCGATGAACGCGTTGGTGTTCGCCGGATTTCCGACGACCAGGACCCGGATGTCGTCCGCCGCGCCGGCGTTGATGGCCTGGCCCTGCGTGCGGAAGATGGCGCCGTTCGCGGTGAGGAGGTCGGCGCGTTCCATTCCGGCTCCCCGTGGCTTGGCGCCGACGAGGAACGCGGCATTGGCGCCGTCGAAAGCTTCGGTGGCGTCCGACGTCACCGACACAGACTCCAGCGCAGGGAACGCGGCGTCCTCCAGCTCCATGGCAACGCCCTCTGCGACACCGACTGCGGAGGGAATCTCTAGCAGCCGGAGCTCGATTGGCACGCGCGGGCCGAAGATCTCGCCCGCGGCGATCCGGAACAGCAGCGAATAGGCGATCTGGCCGGCGGCGCCGGTGACGGTGACGACGTGTGCGGTTTCTCGGGTCGGTTCGCTCATCTGGAGGATCCTCCATCTACTTGCGCTGACTTTTAGCGCCCCACTTCGTGGGTGAGGCTCCTACTGGCGAGAGTAGTCGCCCCGGTGGTGTTTGCGCAGGGATCGGATTCCCGCGCGGTACCAAGCATCCGGCGCGGACGCTCGGGGTAACTTGGGGTCCATGGCCAATGCGATGCTCGCTCTCGACTCGTTCCCCACCAAGTCCGTGCCCGACGGGATCCCGGATATCCCGATCGTGCTCCTCGGTTCGCTCGGATCGAAGCGCTCGATGTGGAGAGAACAGATCGACGCGCTCAACACCATCGGCCCGGCCTACGCGATCGATATCCGCGGGCACGGCGATTCGCAGGTGCTCGACGAGTCCACGACGATGGCGGACCTCGCCCAGGACGTGATCCGCTCTCTCAATATGAACGAGATCGCCTCCGCGCACATCGTCGGACTGTCCATCGGTGGCGCCATCGCCCAGGAGTTGGCGCTCAGTGCGCCCGAGCGCGTGGAGCGTCTCGTGCTGTCGTCGACGGCGCCGAAGTTCGGCGAAGCCGGTGCATGGCAGCAGCGGATCGACACCGCCCGTGAGTCAGGGCTGGACGAGCTCGTCGGTCCGGTGATGTCGAAGTGGTTCACCCCGGACTGGGCGGAGGCGCACCCCGACGTCATCGCGAACATCCATCGGAACTTCGTGGGTACCGACCCGGTCGGCTATGCGCGGTGCTGCGAGGCGCTCGCCGGGTTCGACACCCGCGAGCGCCTCGGGGAGATCGCCGCTCCGACGCTTGTCGTGTCCGCGACCGAGGATGGCTCCACGCCTCCGGAGGTCGTGCGCCAGCTCGCCGATGGCATCGACGGTGCGAAGTGGGTGAGCATTTCCGGCGGTGCGCACATGTGCAATCTGCAGTGCGCCGACGAGTACAACACAGCGGTCGTCGACTTCCTCAAGCCCTGACTCGTTCTGCGTAGCCGGGCGCTATCCGATGCGCTCGAACACAGCGGCCAGGCCCTGCCCGCCGCCGATGCACATCGTCTCCAGGCCCCAGCGTGCGTCGCGGCGCGTCATCTCCCCGCATAATGTGGCGAGGATGCGTGCGCCCGTCGCGCCGATCGGGTGGCCGAGCGAGATCCCGGACCCGTTGGGGTTGAGATGCTCCGACTCGGGGTCGAGCTTCCATTCGCGTAGGACCGCGAGTGCCTGCGCGGCGAAGGCCTCGTTGAGCTCGATGACGTCCATATCGTCCAGCGCGAGGCCGAGACGGCCGAGGACCTTCGCCGTAGCCGGGACCGGGCCGATGCCCATGGTCTCCGGGGCGACACCGGCCACGGACCACCCGGCGAGCCGGACCACCGGTTCGAGGCGAAGTTCCTTGGCTTTGTCCATCGTCGTGACGATGGCCATGGCGGCGCCGTCATTCTGTCCCGAGGCGTTGCCCGCGGTGACGGTGGAGTTCGGGTCGATCTTCGACCGGATCGCGCGCAGCTGCGACAGGGATTCGACGGTGGTGTCGGCGCGCGGGTGCTCGTCGGTGTCGACGGTGACCGGGTCGCCCTTGCGCTGAGGCACGTCGATAGGGACGATTTCGCGGGCGAACTTGCCCGACTCCTGCGCCGCGACCGCGCGCCGGTGCGACTGGGCGGCGAGCGCGTCCTGCTCGGCGCGGCCGATCGAATAATGTTCGCGGAGATTCTCGGCGGTCTCGATCATTCCGCCGGGTAACGGATGTTTCTTTCCGCCGGCGGTGAGGCGACCGCGGGCGAGGCGGTCGGCCAGCTGTACACCGTCGCCGCGGATGCCGTAGCGCGGGGACGGGTTCGTATAGAACTCGGCGTTGCTCATCGAATCCGCACCGCCCGCGACGATGAGGTCCGCCGCGCCGGAGGAGACGTGCGCCGCGGCCGTGAGAATCGCCTGGAGCCCGGAACCGCAGCGGCGGTCGAGCTGCATTCCCGGCACGTCGATGCCCAGTCCGGCGTCAAGCGCCGCGACGCGTCCGAGGGCGGGCGCCTCGCCGTTGGGGTACCCCTGCCCGAGGATGACGTCGTCGATGTGCTGCGGGTCGATGCCGGAGCGTTCTACGAGCGCGGTTAGCACGGTGGCGGCGAGCGACTCGACCGGCACGGTCTTGAGCGCGCCGCCGAAGCGGCCCACGGGGCTTCGCAGGGGCAGGCAGATGACGGCATCGGGCATGGTGAAAGGTCCTTTCGAGAGGTGCCGAGGGGAGGTGAGTTGCCGCGGGTTATCGGTTGACGGTCGCGAGGTCTTCGCTGATCGCCGAGGCCGCGGCAAGGAGCGCGGGAACGAAATCGTCATGCAACTGATCGAGCGTGTAGCGCATCGCGTGGGTGGAGACGTTGATCGCGGCGACTGTCGCGCCGGAGGCGTCCTTGATCGGCGCGGCGAGCGAGCGCAGCCCGGGTTCGAGTTCCTGGTCGGTCATCGACCAGCCGCGCTTACGGGCGGCTTCAATCTCGCTACGAAGCGTGGCCTCGTCGAATCCGGGCATGCCGGGTTCGACGCGTTCGGCAGCCTCGCGGAGGTAGCTGGCGAAGTCGACTTCGCTCAGGCTGGCGAGGAGCACCTTGCCCATGGAGGTCGCGTGCGCGGGAAATCGCGTGCCGATGGTGATGTCGACGGTCATGATCCGGCGGACCTGCACTCTGGCGACGTAGACGATGTCGGTGCCGTCGAGGATGGACACCGACGACGATTCCCCGAGCCGGGACCGCAGCTTTTCCAGGTGCGGCGCCGCGACCTCGGTGAGCGGCATCGAAGAAAGATAGCTGTACCCGAGTTCGAGCACCTTCGGCGTCAGCCAGAATTGTGACTCGTCCGAATCGACGTACCCGAGGTCGACGAGGGTGAGGAGGAACCGTCGCGCGGTCGCGCGGGACAGTCCGGTAGAGCGGGCCACCTGCGACAGGCTCTGCCGAGGATTCTCCGCGTCGAAGGTGCGGATGACGGCGAGCCCACGCGCGAGCGACTGGACGAACTCGGTGCCCGCAGCCTTACCGGCCGGCCGCGCCTGCGACGCCTTCACCACCGCGAACCCCCGACGTTGTCGAGCACGTGCTGCTGCAGGAGATCGGAGAGTTGCTCGGACTGCTCGAAGGTCGGCACGTGTGCAGCGGGGTCGAGAACGACGAGCCGCCCGTGGCCGATGCCGTCGAGGATTTCTTGCAGGCTTTCCGGCGGGGTGGCCGGGTCGTCCGCGCCCGCGATAGCCAAGACGGGAGCCTTGATCGAACCGAGTTCGGCGCGCACATCGTAGGTTGCCAGGGCCTCGCACGCAGAGGCGTATCCCTCGGCGGGAGTTGCGAGAACCATGCGCTCGAGCCGCGCCATCAGCTCCGGGGATGCCTCGGCCTTGCCAGGCGACACCCAGCGGGAGGCGACCGAGTTCGCCACGGCCTCCATCCCGTCCTTCCGGACGAGTGTGGCGCGGTCCAGCCACGGCTGCGGCTCGCCGAACTTGGCCGATGTGCAGATCAGTGCGAGCGAGTCGAGCCGCTCCGGGTACCGGATTCCCATCTCGAGAGCCACTGCCCCGCCAAGCGAGAGGCCGACCATATGCACTCTGTCGATCTCCAGGCTGTCGATGACGGACACAATATCCAAAGCCAACTCTTCAGCTGTAGAGGGGCCATCGATGACCTCCGAGCCCCCGTGCCCGCGCAGGTCGACCGCGAGCACCCGGAACGACTGCGCCAACGCGCGCACCTGCTCCGACCACATCGACCTATCCGAGCCCAGCGACCCGAGCAGAAGCACGGTGGAATCTCCCGCCGCCGAACGCTTTGTCGGCTCGTGAAGCTCATAGGACAAGCTCGCCAGCATCATGACGACACCTCCAGGTTCAATATACGAACGTATAGCCATTATTCAAACACATTTCCTCTCAAATTGTGACCGGGCTCCCACTCATGGGCACTCTTCGCTGGTATCGCGCTGAAACTCCGCCCAGTCTGTTCGTATCTTGAACACTTGTGTGCATTGCGAATTCGTCCTATGGTGTGTGACATGATCAACAAAGTCTTTTCGTCGGCGGCGGAAGCCGTCGCCGACATCCCCGATGGCTCTTCCCTCGCCGTGGGTGGTTTCGGCCTGGTCGGCATCCCCGCCGTCCTGATCGACGCGATCCTCGAGCAGGGAGCGTCAGATCTCAAGACCGTGAGCAACAACTGCGGGCTCGACGGCTTCGGCCTCGGAAAGCTGCTCGAGGCTCATCGCATTTCGCGGACAATCGCCAGTTACGTCGGTTCCAACAAGGAGTTCGCTCGGCAGTACCTGTCCGGCGAGCTGTCGGTCGAGCTCACGCCGCAGGGCACCCTCGCCGAGCGCATGCGTGCTGGCGGCGCGGGAATTCCGGCCTTTTACACCCCTGCCGGCGTCGGCACCCAGGTCGCCGAGGGCGGTCTACCCATCAGGTATGACGGCGACGGAGGCATCGCCGAGGCGTCCGTTCCCAAGGAAACCCGGGAGTTCGGCGGCGAGCTGTTCGTACTCGAAGAGGCGATACGTACCGACTACGCACTGGTGCACGCCTATAAGGGCGACCGGCTCGGCAATCTCTGCTTCCGCGGAACCGCACGGAACTTCAATCCCGATTGCGCCGGCGCAGGAAGGATCACCATCGCGCAGGTCGAGCACCTCGTCGAACCCGGCGAGATCGCGGCCGAGGACGTCCACGTGCCCGGCATCCGCGTGCAGCGCGTCGTGCCGGTCGGCAGGCAGGAGACGGGAATCGAGTTGAGGACGGTGCGCCAATGAGTTGGTCCCACGAGGAAATGGCGGCGCGGGTCGCCAAGGAATTCACCGACGGACAATACGTCAACCTCGGCATCGGGATGCCGACACTCATCCCCGGCTACATCGCCGAGGGAACCGAGGTCATCCTGCATTCCGAGAACGGCGTGCTCGGCGTCGGCCCCTACCCCACCGTTGACGAGCTCGATCCCGAGCTCATCAACGCCGGCAAGGAGACCATCACGGTCCTGCCCGGCGCGGCGTTCTTCGGTTCCTCGGATTCTTTCGCAATGATCCGCGGCGCCGCCGTCGACGTCGCCGTGCTCGGTGGAATGCAGGTGAGCCAGACCGGCGACCTGTCGAACTGGATGGTCCCGGGCGCGATGGTCAAGGGAATGGGCGGGGCGATGGACCTCGTCCACGGCGCCGGACGCGTCATCGTGATGATGGATCACGTCACCCGTAAGGGACAGCAGAAGATCCTTGAGCAGAACACGCTGCCCTTGACCGGCCGAGGCTGCGTCTCGCTCATCGTCACCGATCTCGCGGTACTTGGCGTCACCGATCGAGGTTTGGAGCTCGTCGAGCTCGCCCCCGGTGTCTCATTCGACGAGGTTCAGGAAGCGACCGGAGCGACTATCCACCAGCCGTAAACGGCGGTCTTCCGTATCCCACGGAAAATGTCGAAGGAGCCGGTGAGCGATTGATTCGCTCACCGGCTCCTTTCTCGTTCCACGTGTGTGGAGTGTCGACCCTGCGGGAGGGTTATGCCGACTTCTCTTCGCCGGATTCGTCCTTGTCGATCTGGCTCGCCGGGACGATGGTGGGGAGCATGTTCTCGCGAACGGTCTCTCCGGTCACCACAACCTTGCCGACGTCCTTGCGCGACGGGATGTCGTACATCACCGGCCCGAGAACCTCTTCCATGATGGCGCGCAGTCCACGTGCGCCGGTTCCGCGATGGAGGGCCTGGTCAGCGATTGCCTCGAGCGCGTCCTCTGTGAATTCGAGGTCGACCCCGTCCATCTCCATGAGCGAAGAGTACTGCTTGACCAACGCGTTCTTCGGCTCGGAAAGGATCGAGATCAGAGCCTTGCGGTCGAGTTGCTTGACCGATGCCACGATGGGAAGGCGTCCGATGAATTCGGGGATCAGACCGAACTTCACAAGGTCCTCCGGGAGGACATCGTCGAAGTTGTCTTCCTCGTTCGCCTTGACCGAAGCGACCTCGGCGCCGAAGCCGAGGCCCCGCTTGCCGGTGCGCTGCGCAACGATCTTCTCAAGACCCTGGAACGCGCCGGCAACGATGAACAGCACGTTCGAGGTGTCGATCTGGAGGAGCTCCTGGTGCGGGTGCTTACGGCCACCCTGCGGCGGAACGCTGGCCTGCGTGCCCTCGAGGATCTTGAGCAGCGCCTGCTGCACGCCCTCGCCCGATACGTCGCGGGTGATCGACGCGTTCTCCGACTTGCGAGAGATCTTGTCGACCTCGTCGATGTAGATGATCCCCTGCTCGGCCTTCTTGATGTCGTAGTCCGCGGCCTGGATCAGCTTGAGCAGAATGTTCTCGACATCTTCGCCGACGTAGCCCGCCTCGGTGAGCGCGGTGGCATCGGCGATGGCGAACGGAACATTGAGCATCTTCGCGAGGTTCTGCGCCAAGTAGGTCTTGCCACAACCGGTGGGTCCGAGCATCAAGATATTCGACTTGGACAGCTCGACGCCGAGGGCCTTGTCGGCTCCTCGCCGGGTGCGCTTGTAGTGGTTGTAGACGGCAACTGCGAGTGCACGCTTGGCGCTGTCCTGGCCGATGACGTACTCGTCGAGGAAGCTGTGAATCTCCATCGGCTTGGGCAGATCTTCGAGGTCCGGGTTCGAGGCGGCCTCGCCCAGTTCCTCTTCGATGATCTCGTTGCACAGCTCGACACACTCATCGCAAATGTACACACCAGGCCCGGCAATGAGCTTCTTGATTCCTTGTCGCTGGCTCTTCCCGCAGAAAGAACACTTGAGCAGGTCGTTAGTCTCTCCGACTCGTGCCATGAACTCTCTTGCCCTAACTTTCCGAACGCTCACCCAGGCTACGAGGTGTAAGCCCTGGTCATTCTTTTTAGACGGTACGCCGCCGCACAGCCAAAGGCTACTGGCCACGTCTGCATGAGAAATATTTGACCCGACGGCGCGCTTCCCATCTGGGCGGCGCGCCGCCGGGTCGGTGGATTGCCTCCGCCTCGCAGGCCGGAGACTTAATCCGACAGCCTCAGCTGCTGGCCTTGCGGTAGTCGAAGACCACGTCCACGAGGCCGTAGTCCTTCGCCTCGTCCGCCGTCATGTACTTGTCGCGGTCCGTGTCCTCGCGGACCCGCTCTGTCGTCTGGCCGGTGTGGTGAGAAAGGATCTCGTCGAGCTTATTGCGCTTACGCTCGATCTCCGCCGCCTCGATCTCGATGTCCGAGGCCATGCCGCGCGAGCCTCCCTGGACACGAGGCTGGTGGATGAGGATCGTCGAGTTCGGCAGCGCGGCGCGCTTACCCGGCGAGCCCGCAGCGAGCAGTACAGCAGCGGCGGAAGCTGCCATGCCGAGGCACACCGTGGTGATGTCCGGACGGACGTACTGCATCGTGTCGTAGATCGCGAGGCACGCAGTGAGCGAACCACCGGGCGAGTTGATGTACATCGTGATGTCCCGGTCGGGGTCCATCGCCTCGAGAACGAGCAGCTGGCTCATCACGTCGGACGCCGATGCGTCGTCTACCTGCGTGGCGAGGAAAATAATGCGCTCGTCGAAGAGCTTGGCGTACGGGTTCATGATCCGCTCGCCGTTGGCAGTCTTCTCCGAGAATTCCGGGAGCACGTAGCGCGAGCTCGGCGTGATGATGCTCGGACGCTCCTGACCGCTGAATGGGGTGTTCATTGATAACTCCGAATCAAAGTAAGTGTTCGAGAATGGATTCTGCGGGATCGCGCCGTCAGCGCTTCGGGGCGTGTTCGACGACGTGGTCGACGAATCCGTAGTCGAGCGCCTCGCTCGCGTTGAACCACTTGTCACGGTCGGAGTCTTCGAGGATCGTCTCTACCGACTGCCCCGTGTGCTTGGCATTGAGCTCGGTCAGTTCCTTCTTCGTCAGCGACAGCTGCTCGGCGAGGATCGCGATGTCGGAGGCGGTGCCGCCGATTCCGCCGGACGGCTGGTGCATCATCACCTTCGCGTGCGGCAGGGCGTAGCGCTTGCCCTTCGTACCGGCGGTGAGCAGGAACTGCCCCATCGAGGCGGCCATGCCCATCACGTACGTCGACACGTCGCACTGGATGAACTGCATGGTGTCGTAGATGGCCATGCCGGCCGTCACCGAGCCGCCGGGCGAGTTGATGTAAAGGGAGATATCGCGTTCGGGGTCCTCGGCGGCGAGGAGCAGCATCTGCGCGCACAGCCGATTGGCGATGTCGTCGTCGACCTGGGTGCCGAGAAAGATAATCCGCTCGCTGAGGAGACGCTCGTAGACGGAGTCGGACAAGTTGAGTCCGTTCGCCGGGGCGCTCGCCTGCGGCCTGATCAGTTCGCTAGTCACGTTGTACCTACCTATCGTTGTTGCGCCGCGCGCACTCCAGGTGCGCCGCGTCGTCGGTGATCTGCCTTCGACAGTAACCAAATTCGGCGCGGGGAAAGTCCCTCGCACGCCGGTGTTCGCTCTAAGCGTGCCTACCGATTCCATCTATGACGTCGGAGGTACGCGAAAGGCCCTGCGTTCCGGGTCATCCGGGATCGCAGGGCCGATCGGGCGGGCGCCGTCTCAGAGGGCGCCGAAAGCGGTGCTACTCGTCGTCGGTCGAAGCCTCGTCGGTCGAAGCCTCGTCGTTCGAAGCCTCGTCGGTCGAAGCGCCGTCCTCTTCGGAGTCGACCGCCGCACCGAAGTACTTCTCGGTGTCGATGTCATTGCCGGCGGTGTCGGTGACCTTCGCGGCGAGGATGATCTCGGCGAGGGCCTTCGAGCGGCGGACATCGGCGTAGATCGCGCCGACCTGGTTGTTCTGGGCGATCTGCTGCAGGAACTGGTTCGGGTCCATGCCGTTGCGCTGGGCCTGGAACATGATGTGCTGCATCAGCTCGTCCTGATTGACCTCGATCTCCGCGTCCTCGGCGGCCTTATCGAGCACGAGCTGAGTGCGCACGGAACGCTCCGCGCCTTCCTTGACCTCTTTGTCGAAGGTCTCGCGGTCGGTGCCCTGCGCCTCGAGAACGGAGTTGATCGTCTCGTCGTTGTGGGCGGCCTCGCCGAACAGCGAGTGCAGCTGCTGGTGCGCCTCGGAGTCGACGACGCCCTCCGGGGCCTCGAAGTCGACCTTCTCGAGAAGCGCCTCGAGAACCGCGTCGCGGACGGCCTCGGCCTGGGTGCCCTCGGCGCGCTCCGCGACCTGCTTCCCCAGGTCTTCCTTCAGCTCGTCGAGCGTGTCGAACTCGGAGGCCATCTGCGCGAAGTCGTCGTCGGCGGCGGGGAGCTCGCGCTCCTTCACCGAGTTCACCTTCACGGTGACCGTCGCATCCTCACCTGCGTGCTCGCCGGCGACGAGCTTGGTGGTGAAGTCCGCCGACTCACCGGCGGACAGTCCCTGGACGGCCTCCTCGAGACCGTCGAGGAGGGTGCCGCTGCCGACCTCGTAGGACAGGCCCTCGGTGGTGGCTTCCTCGACGGGCTTGCCATCGACAGTCGCGGCGAGATCGATGGACAGGAAGTCCCCCTTCGCGGCGGCACGCTCGACACCGCTGAGGGTGCCGAAGCGGGCGCGAAGGTTGTCGAGCTCGGCGTCGACGTCCTCATCGGAGGTGGCGAGCTCGGGAACCTCGACGGTGAGCGAGGAGGCTTCGGGAACGGTGAAGTCCGGGCGCACATCGACCTCGGCGACGAACTCGACGACGTCGCCGTCCTCGATCTTGGTCACCTCGATCTCGGGCTGCGCGAGCGGGTTGATGTCGTTCTCGCTGAGCGCCTCGGAGTAGCGGGCGGGGATCATGTCGTTAACGACCTGCTGCAGCACCGAACCGCGGCCGACGCGAGCCTCGATCAGCTTCGCCGGAGCCTTGCCCGGACGGAAACCGGGGACGTTCACCTGGCCGGCGAGTGCCTTATAAGCGGCGTCGAAATCCGATTCGAGCTCGGAGAACGGCACCTCGACGGTGATCTTTACTCGGCTCGGGGCCAACTGCTCAACGTTGCTCTTCACAGCGAATGTTCTCCTTAAAGTACGTAATTTTTCTCGTCATCACGCGCCCGTGGCGCGTCCTTGCTAAAAAGCGGCGCCTCTCGTTATTCGAGCGACGCCACAGCCGTCGGGATGACAGGATTCGAACCTGCGACCCTCCGCTCCCAAAGCGGATGCGCTACCAAGCTGCGCCACATCCCGGTCTCCCCCGAGTTCTCCGCCCTCGCTCCAACGTTCGGAGCGCACCGAAGTATTTCGAGGTGGGCACGCAAAACTCGCGTCGCGCGAACGCAACGTCCCCATGCTACGCGAGCATGTCCCCAACGAGTAAATGGGCCAGGAAGTTTGGAGCGAACCCCGGTGTTTGGGTACTGTGTACCGCAGCGGGATGGCCGTTGCTGGTTATCGCTTCGCTTTCGCCCGGAATCTACTTACGAGGATGACGGCGCCACGAAGCCCCTTTCCCGCTGGCGAGAAGCTTCGAGTTTCTTGCCTCTAGCAGCGGAGATGCGAGTGTAGCTTAATGGTAAAGCCCCTGCCTTCCAAGCAGGATACGCGGGTTCGATTCCCGTCACTCGCTCCAGTTGTTAAAGGCGCAGGATCTACAGGTCCTGCGCCTTTAATCATTTCCTCGCACCGCCGCACCACAACGGCCGGAACAGAAGAAGCCAGATAACCTCCCGGAGAATCTCGACCGGCTACCGTCAAAGCATGAGCATGACTCTTACTGCCGACACCATTCCTGCGCGCCGCGCCTACAAGCGTGGGATGTCATTCTCCGCGCTAGACACGGTCGAGAGGACCAGAAACGGCTCTGTGCACGCAGGAAATCGACACTCGCGACCGTGTGTGGCGTTGCGCTCGCGTTTTTCCGGCGGAGCGTCGACGCCGTGACCACCGAGTTCACCTACCCCGACGTCGGTGTTAGCGCCGCAGCGGACCTTCCCGGCGGCTACCACCACCTTGAGCGAGCTCGGACGATCGGCACCGGCCGCGAGGACTTCGTTCGGGCGTCCGATCGACTCGCGGGATGGGAGATGCACCGCCGCGCCGGGATCCGGGTGAGCCCGGATACCCCGCGCGCCGCCGAAGGGGTCGAGGTGCGGCTCTCGCTCGGTGCCGGACCATTGACGATCGGCGCGCCGTGTCGCGTGGTCTACGTGATCGACGACCAGCGCGAGAAGGGTTTCGCATACGGCACGCTTCCCGGCCATCCCGAATCCGGCGAGGAACGGTTCGCCGTCCTGTGGCGCGAGGACGACGTCGTCGAGATGAGTATTCGCGCGTTTTCGCGCCCGGCCACGTGGTGGGCGAGACTCGGCGGGCCGGTCGCGCGCCGGGTTCAGCTCGGCATTACCCAGCGGTACCTGCGAGCGATGGACCAGCGCCGCCAGGGCCGAGCGCGTCCCTAGAAGTGCGCGTGCATCCGCCACACGAGAAATTCGACCGGCTCCTCGCCTATCGCCTCGACCTGGAAGGCGGGCGCGTCGGTGAGTCGCAGCGCGTCACCGGGGTGAAGGTCGACGGGCGAATCGGCTTCGGCGGCGTCAATATGAACGCGCGCGGAGCCTCGGGCAAGGAACACATGGTGGAATGGCGCGACCTTGACGTCGAGCACCGCCCCCGGCCGGGGGCGCGCAATATCCAGCGCAGTCCAACGGTTGTGGAGGCCGATGCCGGGGTCCTCGCCGGGAAGGCCGGACAACGCGGTGACGAGTTCGCCGGAGGCCAGCTCGTCGTTGAGGTCGGTCTGCGCGTACTCGGGTTCGACCCCTGCGGTGTCCGGCGCGGCCCACATCTGTAGGACGTGGAGCTTGTTCGCGGGATCGGGATTGCGCTCGGTGTGGCGAATGCCCTTGCCTGCGGAGATGCGCTGAATCCAGCCCGCGGAAATCTCGCCGGTATGCCCCGCGGAATCGGCGTGCTCGACTCGGCCGTTGAGCACCCAGGTGACGATTTCGGCATCGGTGTGCGTGTGCGGGTCGACGCCCATGAGCGAGTCGATCTCGTCGTCGTTGTGCACCATGAGCGTGCCGTGAGCGCCGGCGGCGAGGTCGAAGTTTCCCGCGAACGCGAACGAGAATCGGCTGTGGATGCCGTCGATCCGCTGGAAGGTTCGGTCGTCTGCGCGTCGAACGTCGATTGTTGTCATGTCACTTAAAACCTGCGGGGTCGCGCGGATATTCCTCGGCGGCGGCGCGGGTTATCGCCGGGTTACACATTCCACGCCTCCCAGAGCTCGGCGTAGAGGCTGCCTGCGGCGACGAGTTCGTCGTGCGTGCCCTGCTCGACGATGCGGCCGTGCTCCATGACGAGGATGCGATCGGCGCGGTGGGCCTGATTGAGGCGGTGGGCGACGACAAGCCCTGCCCTGCCGTCGAGTACCTTCGCGGCGGCGGTCTCCAGCGCCCGCGCGCCAGACGAGCCGGCTTCGGCGGTGGCTTCGTCGAGGACCACGAGATCCGGATCGGCGAGCTGAACGCGAGCGAGCGCAAGAAGCTGGTCCTCCAATGGCGAAAGGCGATGCCCGCCATCTCCGATGTCGGTGTCGAGCCCCTCGGGAAGCGAGAATGCGAAGTCGGCGCCGACCGCGCGCAACGCGTCCTCTACCTCTACCGCGTCCGCTTCGGGCTTGGCGAGAGCGACGTTATCGCGCACGGTACCGACGAAGGTGTGCACCTCCTGGGACACCATGCACACGTGCGCGCGCAGCTCCGGCTCGGCGAAGTCGGATAGCTGCCTTTCGCCGAAGCGCGCTGAGCCGGTCGACGGAGTGAGAATGCCAGCAGCGATCTTGGCCATCGTCGTCTTGCCCGAGCCGGTCGTGCCGACGACGGCGATCACGGTGCCGGGCGGCACCTCGAGATCGACGCCGTGTAGCACAGGTTCGTGCGCGTCATCCTCGTCGCCGGCTGCGGGGTAGGTGAACTCGACCGAGGACAGTGCGATGCCGGAGTTTGGCCCCGAAGCCGCTTCCGATCCCCGCGCCGCACAAGCGGCCCCCGACGATTGCGCGGTTGCCACCGCAGCAGTCGACGCCTGGATTACCCCGACCATGCGCGTGAGCGACGCGCCGGCGGAGAGCATCTCATCGAATAGCCCGACGATGGCACCGATCGGATTGAACAAACGGTGGTAGACAAGCGCCGCGGTGGTCACGGCTCCGGCAGTGGTCTCGTCGAACCACACAAGCGCGAAGCCCGCGATGATGATGCACGACAGCACCACTGCCTCCGCGCGGTTGTTCCTGCTCATCGCGCTGGCGAGGAACCGAAACACGCCGATCGACAGGTCGCGCGCCTCGGTGGACGCGGAGTGGATGCGTTCGAGTTCGACCTGTTGCTTGCGGTACGCGCGGAGTGTGTCCCTCCCGGTCAGGCTTGACAGCAGCCGCCCGGCGCGGCGACCGAAGGCCGCGCGTTCGGCGCGGTACATCGGCTCGCCACGGGGCAGGTACCAGGCAATCGTCAGGTAGTACATGGGCACCGCGACGAGGCCGACGAGCCCGAGCCGCCAGTCGAGCGCGGTGAGCCCGATCGCAGAGATCACCACGACGAACACCGACTGAAGAAACAGCGGCAGAATCTGTTCGGTGGATTCGGAGATCTTGCGAGAATCGTCGGCAACGCGGGACACGAGATCGCCCGTCCCGGTCCGCTCGACGGTCCCCGAGTCCAGTTCGAGCGCGCGGCTCATCACGTCCTCGCGCAGGCGCGACACCGCGGGTTCGGTGACGCGCGCGAGCGCCGCCCTCCCGATCCACGTGCCCAGACCGAGGACGATGCCTGCGACCACGACGATCACTGCTCCCCGCCACACGGCCGCGGCGCTCGGATCGGCACGCAGTTCGTCCACGAGTCCGCCGATCACCCACGGCCCCGCGAGCCCGGCGACCGCTGTGATGATGCCCGCGAGCACCACCACCGTGATGGGCGCCGCCCGCCCGCGCAGCTGTCGGCCGAGGTAGCGGAAGGAGTCGCGGTAGCCCGCGATCGGAAGCTGCGTGGCCGGGGCGCTCATCGGCTCACCGTCTCTCGGTAAGCCTGCGAGGTCTCGGCGAGCTGGGCATGGTCGCCTGTGACGGCGGACGTCCCCTCTTCCACGAACACCACGGTCTCGGCAGCGGCGAGGAATGCGGGCGAGGAGGTGAGCACAAGCGTGCACCGCCCCCGCCGGAGCTCCGCTAGCGAATTGGCGATGGCGGCCTCGGTGACCGCGTCCACTGCGGTCGTCGGGTCATGGAGCACGAGAACATCGGGGTCGGCAGACAGCGCGCGGGCGAGCGCGACGCGTTGGCGCTGCCCGCCGGACAGGTTGGTGCCGAGGTCCTGGATCCGGTGATCCACTCCCCCTGGCAGTAATTCGACTATTTCGGCGACGCCCGAGGCGCGCAACACCCGCTCGTCGATCTCGATGTCCGCGGCGTGGTCGAGCGCGATGTTCGAGCGCAGGGTTCCGGAGAACAGGTCGACGCCGTGCGGGGCGACGACCATTTGGCGCGAACCCGACGCGGCGAGCGCGGCGACGAGGCGGGCGGCGTCGGACGGTTTCTGCGTGACCACCGCGGTGAGGGCGCCGGGGGCGGCATGGAATTCGAGGGGTCCGGCGTCATCCAGCGGTGGGAGCGTTACGCGAAGGCCCCTCATAGCCGATACTTCTACATCCATAGAGGCCGTCGAGGGTTCGTCGCCCGTCGCGCCGGAGGATGCGGTCTCGCCGAGGTAACCGGCGATGCGGGCGGCGGCGCCGCGCGAGCGAGAGAAGCGGCCGATGATCTGCGCGAGCGCCTGCATCGGCTCGGTGAAGAATGCGGCGACCCCGAGCACGGCGACGAAGGTACCGATCCCCATGTCGCCGCTGGTCACGCGCAGTCCTGCGGTGAGTATGACGGCGGCGAGCACGCCCATCATGGTGAGCGCGCCGATGCCTTCGAGCAGGCCCGATCGCGAGCCGGTGGCGATGCCCGCGGTGGCAGCGTCGCGCGAGAGGGTGCGGTAGCGGCCGAGGGCCCAGCGCTCGCCCCCGAGGGATTTGAGAACCCCGATGCCCTGCATGAGGTCCGAGGCGCTGCGCCCCGCCGCGCCGATAGCTTCCTGCTGTGCGGTCGAGCGCGCCGTGATCGCGCGGCTCGCCAGCGAGACGGCGACCAGTGAGAGCGGCACCCCGATCGCGACGACGAGCCCGGTGAGCGGATCGGCGACGAAGAGGTAGACCGCGGCGACGATTAGTCCGAGGAGCGCGGCGCTACCGCGGCCGACGTGGAAAAACACCTCCGCGGTGACGTCGGCGTCGGCGGACGCGAGGGACAGCACCTCCCCCGGCGCTCGTTCGTTGCGGGATTCGGTGGCGAGCGCGGCGTCGGCGACCTCGACGCGCATCGCGTGCGATTCCTGCTCGCGAACTTTCTGGAATGCCCGCGCGCCCAAGCGGTAGCCGTAGCTGAGGACCACGAAGAGCAGCGCGAGGCCAATGATCGACACGACGAGAGCGGTGAGATTCTTCGGGATCACTGCGTGGTCGATGATGAGGCCGATGGCGACGGGGACGAGGGTTTCGCAGACCTGCCACGTCGACATGAGAAGGATGCCGAGGGCAACCGTGCCGGGGTGCCTCCGCAGCGACCGCAGGAGCAAGGCGTCGCCTGTGGCTGGGGGATCGTTGTCGGTGGCGCGGCGTTCGCGAGCGGGGGCTGTCATCGTCGGCAAATATTACGGGCGTTCTGGGGAAAGCACCAGCAATGCGAGGCCATCGACGAGCTCAGACAGCGGAGGCTCAGCACCGGCACACGAAGAAGCCGCCGTCCTCGTAGTGGGAACGGCGGCGTCATCGGAAAAATAGCGTGCTACAGCGACTTCGGCTCGGCTGGGAGGTCCGGGGCTTCGTGGTTCGACTCGTACTCGGCGAGGATGTCGATGCGGCGCTGGTGGCGGGGCTCCTCCGACCAGGCCTGGCCGACGAAGGCGTCGGCGATCGCGAGGATCTCCTCTGGCGAGTGCATGCGGCCGCCGATGCCGACGAGCTGGGCATTGTTGTGCTCGCGTGCCAGCTTCGCCGTCTCCACTGACCAGGCCAGCGCGCAGCGGGCGCCGGGAACCTTGTTCGCGGCGATCTGCTCGCCGTTGCCGGAACCGCCGAGCACGAAGCCGAGGCTGCCCGGGTCGGCGACTACGCGCTCGGCCGCCGCGATGCAGAAGGCCGGGTAGTCGTCGACCGCGTCGTACTCGTGGGCACCGCAGTCGATGACCTCGTGGCCCGCGGCCACCAGGTGCTCGGCGATGGCGTTCTTGGCTTCGAATCCGGCGTGGTCTGCTCCGAGGTAAATGCGCATGTCACGAATTCTGCCATGACTCGTCCCCCTCGGATCGCTAACCCCGGCTACTTCCCTTCGACGGCCGCCGATAAGGGCCCCTCGATGTTGTCGAGAACGTAATCGAGACTGAGGACAGTCTGCCAACCAAATGCCTTTTCGAGTTCGTCCTCGAGGTACAGCGTGTTGCCGTTCTCCATCGCGGGAAGGTTCGCGAACGCCGGCTCATTCTCGACGGTCGCGCGGCCCTCGGGTGCGTAGGACAGCTGATCCCACACCACGACGTCGGCGTTGATCTTGCGGGCCTCTTCCTTGGAGAACTCGCCATAGAACTTATCGCCTGCGGCCGCGTCCGGCTCGGGCGTCGCAGCGAAACCGAGGGCAGTAAAGAACTGCTGCCGCGGGTCCTTGCTCGCAAATGCGGTCAGTCGTTCGCCGTCGTACGTTGCGATCGTCGCGGACTTGCCAGCCCATTCGGGATGCTTCTCCGCGAGGCCTGACATCTTGTCCTTCACGCCGTTGACAAGTTCATCGGCCTTGTCCGGCTGGCCTAGAGCCGCACCGATTTGCGCGGTCGTCACGTCCCACGGCTGCTGGTAGTCCTCAAATTCGCCTTGCTGGGCGATTACGGGCGCTATCTTCGACAGCTCGTCGTACGTTCCCTGGTCAATGCCCGAATAGGTCGCGATAATGAGGTCCGGTCGCATCGCCGCGACTTTTTCCGGCTCGATGTCCTCCGCGTCGTAGCTTTCTGGCTGCTCGCCGGTGATCTTGTCCGCCGCCCAGTCGCCGGCTGCTTGACCCTCCGGCGCCATCCCGTCCCAATAACGCACCGCCACCGGGGTCACACCCAGTGCGAGCACGGCATCCTGATCTGTGTATCCCAGCGTCACCACTCGGGCGGGCGCCTCCTCCACAGTGGTTTCGCCAAACTTGTGCTCGATAGTCGCGGGGAGAGCGCCTTCCTCGACAAGCTCTGCCGCCTGGTTCTCGGCCCCACCGTTATCAGCGCCGTTGCCGTCCGACTCGGATCCGCTGCATGCGGAGACGCCGCCGAGGATGACGAAGGTTGCGGCGGCTGCCGCAGCCAGTTTGGAAATACTCACGTGGTTCTCCTAAACGCTATGGCCCCTGGGGCCGATGAGGGTCCGTACGAAGCTGCGCGGACCACACTGACAAAACGCGATTAAGGATAGCCTATTCATACCTAGCTAGTCGTTTTCCACCTGTTCGCTTCCTTTGAAGTCTGCATGCACTTTTCTCTGACCGATGGGGACAACCAGCGGCCTATCCGAGACAGGGTCTGCGATCACTTTGCTGCGGAGACCGAAGACATCGCTCAAGAGTTCCTCGGTGATGACGTCGGACGGAGGCCCCTGTTCGACGATGGCACCCTCGCCCATCACGACGAGGTGATCGCAGTAGCGGCAGGCCAGCGAGAGGTCGTGGAGCACCATTATCACGGTGCGTCCGTGTTGAGTGTGCAGGTCATCAACGAGATCTAGCACCTCGAGACTGCGCGCAAGATCGAGATACGTCGTCGGCTCGTCGAGGAAGACGATATCGCTTCGTTGCGCCAGAACCATCGCGATCCACACGCGTTGCCGCTGCCCGCCGGAAAGCGATTCGATCGTCCTCTCGGAGAACTCGGTCATGCTCACGAGGCGGAGTGAATCGAGCACTACGTCCTTGTCCGAGGCTGACCATTGCCGAGCCCACGTCTGGTGAGGCTGGCGACCGAGTGCAACGAGATCAATCACCCGCGTCCCTGCCGGTGCGATCGGGTTCTGCGGCAGCATCGCCAGTTCGCGGGCCAGTTCGCGTCGCGAAATTTTCGCGACCTCACGTTCACCGATGCGAACGACGCCGTTCCTCACGGGCAGCAATCCGGACATTGCCTTGAGGAGTGTCGATTTCCCCGAACCATTCGGCCCGATGATGCCAGTGGTCATTCCGCGGGGAAATTCGACGTCCAAGCCTGTAATGACGGCCTTGTCTTTGTAACCCACGTGCAGGCCGGTCGCCGTCATCGCTGGTTCGTTGAGCTTCGTGGCCTTGGTCATACTGTCGACTTCCTGTTGGCCTGTACGAGACAGAAGATGAGAAATGGCGCGCCGAGCACCGCCGTCACGACCCCCACGGGGAAGCTGGTGTCAGAGAACAAGGCAGTTCCGGCGAGGTCGGCGACAAGCACGAGGGCTCCACCGCACAAGCCACTGGCCAGGAGCGGCGGATTAGGTTCGCCGGAAATAAGCCGCGCCAATTGAGGCGCGGCAAGGGCCACGAAGCCCACAGGGCCGGCCGCTGCGACGGCGCCGGCGGCCATGACGATGGCGGCGCACCATAATGCCGCTCGTACACGATCGGCCGGCACTCCCAAAGCTTTGGCAATGTCGTCACCGAACGACAGGGCGTGAAGCGATCGCGCCAAAGCCACGACGATGCCGACGCCAAGCGTGCTCGTGAGGGCAACGGGAATGACGTGGCTCCAGGTTCTTCCCGTCAACGAACCGGCAAGCCATGCACTCGCCTCAGCGGCCAAGTTGATATCGGCGCGAACTAGGAAATACGTAACGGCAGCTCCGGCTATCGCATTCATTCCGACACCGATGAGGACTAGGCGTAGCGGGTCCATTCCCCCACGCCACGCGAGGATCCACACAAGTCCGGAAGTCACGAGCCCGCCGGTGATAGCAGCGATCGGCACTCCGTAGATGTGCGCGGCAAAGGCAGGGAAAGTGACAATCGCGCCGACGGCGAAGGCACTGGCACCCATGGTGATGCCGATGATGTCGGGGCTGGCAAGTGCGTTGCGCGCAAGTGTCTGCGTCACCGCTCCGGCGGCCGCGAGTCCCACTCCGACCAAAATCCCGACCAATGCTCTCGGCATTCGCCATTCAAGGATGACTATCCTGTCGAAGTCGTTACCGCCGCCGAGCAGGCTCTGGATGACCTCTGCTGCGGGAATTGGATAGTCACCTTGGCCGACTTCCACCACGAGAGCAAGGAGTAGCACAACCAATAGGACGGCCCCGGTGGCAATCGAACGGTAGCGAAGGCGCATCCGCGGGGTGGGGAGGATGAACTCCCCAGGGCGCAAAATCGGCGTCTGGTGACGCCGGGTAGACGTCGCGGTCATACTTCGATCAGCCCCCGGCGACGCACGAGTGCAATGAACACCGGAGCGCCGATCGCTGCCAACACGATTCCCGCGTTGAGTTCCGCCGGTGCAATCACTCGTCGCCCGACGACGTCGGCGAGGAGCACGAATCCTGCCCCTGCGAGCGGCGCCGCCGGCAGGACCCAGCGATAGTCGGGACCCGTCAACGCGCGAATGGCGTGCGGTGCAAGCAACCCCAGGAACGCCAGCGGTCCGGCGACGCACGTGGCTCCGCCAGCCAGCAGGGTCACGGCAACCAGCCCCATCACTCGGCTCCTGGGTACGTTGATTCCCAACGATTGCGCGGTGTCCGGTCCTATCGCCAGGGCGTTGAGAGCTGGCGCGGAGGATAGCGCGATAACGGCGCCCGCGAACAGAATCGGTGCGACCACGGCCAATATCGAAGGTTCGACCGACGACAGGGCACCGCTATTCCAGAACCGCAGTTGGTTGAGTGATGCACGGTTGCGGAGGATCATTGCCGTGGTCAATGCTGTGAACAGTGCCGTCATCGCCGCCCCTGCAAGAATCAAGGTCGTCGACGCCGAAAGCCCTCCGGACAGTGCGGAGATCGAGAACACGATAACCGACGCGACGACCGCACCCACCAAGGCGGCGGCGACTTGAGCGTAAATGCTGGTGTTGCCGAAAGCGAAGACGACGAGAACGACGGCGAATGCCGCACCCGATGACACACCGAGAATGCTGGGGTCGGCCAACGCGTTTCTCGTGTGTCCCTGAATAGTCGCCCCGGCCAGCGCCATGGCCGCTCCCACGCAAATCCCGAGAATCGTGCGGGGCAGTCGTTGCCCCCACACGATCTCGCCAATTTCGGAGTGGCGAGCCGATGGGTCGGCGAGCACCGTGGCCACCTCCGCCACCGAGAGCGGCCGCGCGCCGACGAATATCGACAGGATTATCGCAGCTACCACCATCACACACAGGGCAGCAATCAGCGCCGATCTACGAATCACAAAGGGCAGTCTAACTTAACCTGCTACGTGCAATATCCTTTGGACTGCGGTCGGCTCCGGCTTGGGAGAGACTCGCATCGATCGAGGTGCTCTATGCGGGTTCCGACCTAGTCGAACTGCGGCGACTCCGTGCGCGAACGCTTGAGCTCAAAGAAGTACGGGTACTTCGCGGCCTGGATGACGCCGTCGAACAGGTCGAGCGCTTCCTGCCCGCGAGGAATCCGGGTGATCACGGGGCCGAAGAACGCCGAACCGCCGACGTGCAGAGTCGGCGTGCCGACCTCGTCGCCCACGGGATCCATGCCGCGGTGGTGGGACTCGCGCAGCTTCTCGTCGTAGTCCGTCGAGTTCGCGGCGTCGGCGAGTTCAGCAGGCAGGCCATTTTCCTCGAGCGACTCGGCGATCACGGCGGCCAGGTCTTCGCGGCGTCCGGCGTCATGAATCCGCTTTCCCAACGACGTGTAGAGCGGGCCGAGCACCTCCTCGCCGTGCGCCTCCGCGGCGGCGATGCACACGCGCACCGGGCCCCAGGCTTCGGCGAGCATCGCACGGTAGTCGTCGGGGATGTCCTTGTCCTCGTTGAGGACGGCGAGGCTCATCACGTGCCAGCCGACGGACACGTCCCGCTGGGACTGCACCTCGTGGATCCACCGGGAGGTGACCCACGCGAACGGGCAGAACGGATCGAAGTAGAAGTCGACGTGCTCGGTGGTGCTCAATTCAGGTCCCCTTTTCGCAGGATCATGTGCGGTCGTGTGCGCGGTTTCGCCCCACCAGCTTGCGCCCACTGTCGGCTATCTCGCCACCAGTGGCGGGATCGGGGTCCGCGCCAAGAGGGTAAAACTTGAAGGCAGGACACGAACCGACGAGTTCGCACACCACACGCCGCACGAACTTTTGGAGGCTTAGATGACATCCGTGAACCTCACCCGGGACGAAGCGCAAAAGCGTTCCGAGCAACTCGAGGTCGACCATTACGCCATCGACCTCGACCTGTCGGGCGTCCTGGACGCTCCGTCGGAGGGCCCGCACACCTTCGGTTCGAAGACCACCGTCAGGTTCCGGGCACTCGAGGATGAGGTCTCCACGTTTATCGACCTGCGGGCCGCGCACAATGTCTCCGCGACGCTCAACGGCGAGGACATCGATACCTCCGGCTACAGCTCCGATAGGGGCCTGCCCCTTACCGGGCTGCGCGGCGAATGCGAATTGGTCGTGACGGCGGACCTCGAATACACCACGACTGGCGAGGGACTCCACCGCATGGTGGACCCGGTGGATAACGAGGTGTACCTGTACACCCAGTTCGAATCGGCCGATGCCAAGCGCGTGTTCGCATGCTTCGACCAGCCCGATCTCAAGGCGACGTACTCGCTCGCCGTCACCGCACCCGCGCACTGGGAGGTTGTGTCCAACGGGGCAACGGACAACATCGCCGACGCCGCCGGCGACACCAAGATTCATACATTTGTAGAGACCGAGAAGATGTCCACGTATCTCGTGGCGCTTATCGCCGGCCCTTACCACCACGTCTCCGACGAGTTCGTCGACGGCGACGTGCGGATCCCGCTGCGCCTGCTGTGCCGCGGCTCGCTCGCCGAGCACCTCGATGCCGAGCGGCTGTTCACCGAAACGAAGCAGGGTTTCGCCTTCTACCACGAGGTTTTCGGCATCCCCTACCCCTTCGGTAAGTACGACCAGATCTTCGTTCCCGAGTACAACATGGGTGCGATGGAGAACGCCGGTGCGGTGACGTTCCTCGAGGACTACGTGTTCCGCTCCCGAGTGACCGGGTACCGGTACGAACGACGCAACGAGACGATTCTCCACGAGATGGCGCACATGTGGTTCGGCGATCTGGTGACGATGCGGTGGTGGGACGACCTGTGGCTCAACGAGTCCTTCGCCACGTACGCGTCCGTGCTCGCCCAGACCTCGGCCTCGGAGTACAAAGAGGCGTGGACGACCTTCGCGAACGTCGAGAAGTCGTGGGCGTACCGCCAGGACCAGCTTTCCTCCACCCACCCCGTCGCCGCGGACATGGTCGACCTGGAGGCCGTGGAGCGGAACTTCGACGGGATCACCTACGCCAAGGGCGCCTCGGTACTCAAGCAGCTGGTCGCCTACGTCGGCCTCGACCCGTTCCTCGCGGGGCTGCGCCAATACTTCAATGACCACGCGTGGGGCAATGCCACGTTTGCCGATCTCGTGTCCGCGCTGGAGGCCTCCAGCGGCCGCGACCTGTCGGACTGGTCGGACAAGTGGCTGCGCACGACCGGCCTAAATACCTTCCGCGCGGAAGTCACCCGCGGCGAGGACGACACGATCGCCGCGCTCGACCTCGTACAGGGCGGCGCGGCGCCCGGAGCCGGCGAGCTGCGCATGCACCGCATCGGCGTGGGCATCTACTCGCGCGACGACCAGGGCAAGCTGGTGCGTTCGGACTACGCCGAGCTCGACGTCACCGGCGAGCGCACCTCGGTCGACGAGCTCGTCGGCAAGCCCGCCGGAGACCTGATTCTCGTCAACGACAACGACCTCACCTACTGCTCGGCGAAGCTCGACGACGCCTCGCTCGAGGTGGTCCTCGCGGAGCTCGAGAACATCTCCGACTCGCTCGCTCGCACCCTCGCGTGGTCCGCGCTGTGGGAGATGACCCGCAACGCCGAACTCCCCGCGCGGCGCTTCATCGAGGTGGTCAGCCGCGCGATCGGCGCGGAAACCCACGTCGGCGTCGTGCAGAAGGTGCTCGGCCAGGCGCACGTGGCGCTGAGCCGCTACGCCGACCCGGATTGGGCCGCCGCCCACGGGTGGCCGCAGTTCTCCGAGGCCATGCTCGCGCATGCCCGCGCCGCCACCCCCGGTTCGGACTACCAGCTCGCGTTCTTCACCGCGCTCGCCGAGGCGCCGCTGCGCGCCGACGAGCGTGCGCTCATGCGGAACCTGCTCGTCGACGACCCGGCGTCGCAGGGACTGGAAGGTCTCGCGGTCGACACCGATCTGCGCTGGAGCATCCTCACCTCGCTGGTCGCCGGCGGGATGGCGGACGCTGACGATATCGACGCCGAGCTGGCCAGGGACAACACGGCCTCGGGTGCGCGGCGCGCGGCCACGGCGCGTGCGGCCCGCCCCGAGGCGGCGGCGAAGCTCGCGGTGCTCGACCTCATCACGCGCACGGGCGCGGAAGCTCCGAGCAACGCGGTCGTCCGCGCCTCCCTCGCGGGCCTGCCGTTTCCGGGCCACGAGCATCTCCTCGCCGAGGTCGAGCGCCGTTACCTGGAGACCATCGACGAGCTGTGGACGTCCCGCCCCGGCGAGATCGCTCTGACCACCTCCGAGATGCTGTTCCCCGCGTGGAGCATCGATCCCGACACGATCGTCCGCTTCGACGCCGTCGCCGCCGACGAGGCGCGGCCGAGCGCGCAGCGCCGCACGATCGCCGAGATGGTGGACGACCTGCGCCGCGCCCTGGCCGCGCGCGAGGCGGACCGGAAGGCCGGCTAGGCCTCGGCGGCTCGCGCCGGATCACTCAGGTATGACGTCGTACTCTGCGGTCGTGTGACCGCCTGGGTACGACGTCATACTTTTGAGGTCCAGGCGTGCCTCCGCGCGCGGGCCACATCGGGTCAAGGGCGCAGGGTCTCGCTAGGCGACGAGGTAGTCCTCCCAGTGGGGGCCGAACTCGCGCAGCGAGGACACGAGCCGCCAGTTCCTGCCCTGCGGGGCGACGAGCTTGTGCCGCAGCGACCAGCCGAGTTCGGCGAGCATCTTGTCGGCCTTCTTGCGGTTGCAGCGTTCGCAGCAGGCAACGCAGTTCTCCCACGAGTGCTCGCCCCCGCGGCTGCGCGGGACGACGTGGTCGATCGTGGTGGCGCGCACGCCGCAGTAGCCGCAGCGGTTGCCGTCGCGGTGCATGAGCGCGGCCCTGGTCATCGGGACCTTCGCGCGGTGAGGGATGTGGACGTATTCGCGGAGCCGGATCACCGATGGCACGCGCACTTCTCGGGTTTCCGAGCGCATCACGTGCAGCTCGGGGTTGTCGTGGACCACGTCGGCTTTGCCGCAGAGCAGCATGACCACCGCTCGCCTCGCGGTCAGCGCGGTGAGCGCCTCATATCCGGCGTTGAGCAGGAGCACGCGGGGGTGTGGGGCGCAGGGGATGTCCGGGCTGCGTGCTGCGGATCCCGCAGTCGCCTCCCGGCTAGGCCTTCGCTCTTTTATCGCGCTTTGCCCGTTGCTGCCCATCAATCGGCTCCTTCGCCTGAATGCTTCAAGCACACATGCGCGGGCGGCGGGTGTTGCCGCCGCCCGGCCCTAGTGGAAAGCACACCACACTTAGCTCGCGAGCGCATCAACTAATTTCGCGAGTCCAGGCGACAAGTGGGTAAATTTTCGGTGGATTTAGGCCCCCACGCCTGCGTTGGCACAATGGGAGGCATGAGCTTCTACGACGAGGTTGGCGGGCACGAGACGTTTCGCAAGATCGTCCACGAGTTCTATGCGGGCGTCGCGAAGGACGAGCGGCTGTACCCGATGTACCCGGCGGACGATATGGACGGCGCCGAGGAGCGCCTACGTATGTTCCTCGAACAGTACTTCGGCGGGCCGCACACCTATTCCGAGCAGCGCGGCCATCCTCGCCTGCGCATGCGGCACATGCCCTATGTCATCGACTCGACCGCCCGCGATGCCTGGCTAGAGAACATGGTCGCCGCCGTGGACTCGATCGACTCCGCCACGATGAGCGACGATCACCGCACCGCGATGCTCGACTACTTCCACCACGCCGCCGAATTCATGGTCAACGCGCCCGGCTGATCGCTCGCACGGCCGAGGGCACACTGGAAGCATGACGGGAACCGAGAACCGGACGCATCCGCCGCATCGCCCGTGGAACGACATGGTGCTCTACCAGGTCTACCCCCGGTCCTTTCAGGATTCGGACGGCGACGGCGTGGGCGACCTACCCGGTATCACCCGCCGAATCGACTACCTCCACGACCTCGGCGTCGACGGGGTGTGGCTCAACCCGATCATGGCGTCCCCCGGGCACGACCACGGCTACGACGTGTCCGACCCGCGCGCGATCAACCCGCTGTTCGGCAGCACCACCGACCTCGCCACACTCCTCGACGCGCTGCATTCGCGCGGCATGGTCCTCATCATGGACCTCGTCCCCAACCACTTCTCGGCCGAGCACCCCTGGTTCGCCGAGGCGCTCGCCGCTCCGCCTGGCTCGCCCGCCCGCGACCGCTTCATCTTTCGCCCCGGTTCGGGGGATGACGGCGCCGCTCCGCCGAATAACTGGCCGTCCGTGTTCGGCGGCTCGGCCTGGGACCGCGTGCCCGGCGATACTTCCGCTCCCTCCCAGTGGTACCTTCACCTGTTCGATTCGAGCCAGCCCGACGTCAACTGGGACAACCCCGACATTCGCGCCGACATGGATCGCACGCTGCGCCACTGGCTGGAGCTCGGGGTCGACGGCTTCCGCATCGACGTCGCCCACGGCATGGCCAAGCCACCGGGGCTGCCGGATATCTCGGATCCCGACGACCTCCCGCAGCTCGTCGTCTCGGACAACGAGCTGCGCTTCGACCAGCCCGGCGTGCACGAACTGCACCGCAGGATCCGATCGGTGGTCGATGAGTTCGACGACAAACGCACCTTCGCCGAGGCCTGGATCGGCCGGCCCGAGCGCCTCGCCCGCTACCTCGCGCCCGACGAGCTGCACCACGCCTTCGGGTTCGCGCTCACCGAGGCGGGCTTCGCGGCGGACGAGATCCGCGCGGGAATCGAGGACACTCTCGCCGCGTCCCGGCTCTCGGGGGCCGCGCCGACGTGGGCGCTGTCCAACCACGACGTCATCCGCGAGGTGACGCGCTACGGCGGGGGCGAGCTCGGCCTTGCGCGCGCCCGCGCGATGGCACTGGTCGTGCTCGCGCTGCCCGGAATTCCCTTCGTCTACGCCGGCGCCGAACTCGGCCTCGAGAACTCCGGCGACATCCCCGACGAGCGGCTCACCGACCCCAACTTCCTGCGCACCGGGGACCGCACGGCCGCGCGCGACGGCGAGCGCGTCCCTCTGCCGTGGTCCGGCACCGAGCCGCCGTACGGATTCTCTACAACGGTAAATACGTGGCTGCCGCAGCCTGAGGGCCTCGCCGAAATCACCGCCGAGCGACAGGCCCACGAGCCGGGTTCGATGCTCACGCTCTACCGCGAGGCGATCGCCCTGCGTAAGAGCTTCGCGGGCTACCGGGAACCGGATATCACCTGGCACGATGCGCCGAACGGCTGCCTGTCGTGGTCCTATGACGGCGGAGTTCACCTCCTCCTCAACGCCACCTCCACACCGGTCGATTTCGCACACCTCGCGCCGGCGGGCGCCCGCGAGGACGAGATCATTCTCGTCTCTACTTCACTAGAGGGAGGCGACGTTCCGGCGAATACAGCGGTGTGGCTGGATAGGCGCCCGCGCCGCGGAAACTAGCCGCGCTCAGCCGCGGCTGCGCAGGATCCGGAACGAGTCCGAATCCGACAACTCTCCCTCCAGGCGCGGAACGATATAGGAGTCGATGCTCGCGCCGGAGAGTTCGACGGCCACCCATCGACGGCCCATCCGTTGCGCGACGACCGGCGTGGTTCCCGAGCCCGCGAAGCAGTCGAGCACGAGGTCGCCGGGCTCGGTGGCCGCCTCGAGTACGCGCGCCAGCAGCGGTTCGGGCTTCGGCGTCGCAAAAATCTGCCGGCCGGGCAGCACCTTCTTGAGCTCGGCCTTCGCCGAATCCGAGGAGCCTATCTCGTGGGCCATCCAGATGCTGCGAAGCTTCTTCTTGCGCTCGTCGTGGAGCCGGTCGATCTGATACACGTCGAGCCGCTCCCCGCCGCGGCCGCGGACGATGCGCGCGGCGAGCTCATCGGAACGCTCGCGCACACGCGCCGCCGACCACCGCCACACCGCGTCCGTACCGTCGCCGAACACCGGAAACACCTCGCGCGCGCCGGCGAACTTTTCCGCCGACACCCGCCCGCTCTCCGCGTCCGCCCACAGCCCGTAATGCAGGGTCGGCACGGTGCCGGGATGGAACTTCTTGTTCGTGTTGCGCAGCGGCAGCAGCCGGAACGGTCCGCGCTCGTCGCTCTTCGGAAAGTCGGCCGGATTCACCGCCTGCGCGCTGCCCGGCTCGATCCGCACGTGCCGGATATCGCGGGCATACACGAGCAGGTGGTCGTGCGAGCCGGCGAAGAATTTCCCGAGCTGGCGCCCCTTCGGATTGTTCTCGATCACGATTGCGCTCACGCAATTCTCGCGCCCGAAAACCTCGTCGAGCAGCACTTTCGCGTACGCCATCTCGGAATCGTCGATGTGCAGCCACAGCGAGCCACTCTCGGCGAGGCTCTCGCGCAGCAGCTCGAGCCGCTCGCGCATCATCGCCAGCCACAGCCCGTGGTCGACCTTGTCGGCGTAGTCCGCGAACACGCTGCCGGTGTTGTACGGCGGGTCGATATACACCGCCTGAACCTGCCCGCGCAGCCCGCCCGATTCCGCGCCCGGCGCCGTCACTGCGCCGCCGAGCAGGCCGCGGAGCGCCGCGGCCGACTCGTCCCGGATTAGCACCCCGCAGTCCTTCCCGCGGCCCACGGTGGCGGCGTCGTACCCCGCACCATCGCCCATGACGTCGGAGGTAGCGCCTTCCCCGGCCCAGCACATCGCGCCGTCCGCGCTCACCTCGACACGGGACGCCGGGAATTGCAGGCGCGGGTTCGGCGCCTTCCTGGCGCTGCGGCGCGGCGACGTCATTCCATTCGGCCCGTCCGTCATCGCACCACGTTCAGCGGCAGGGATTCGGGGCGGTGGTAGACGCTGCCGAAGCGGCCGTCGAGGCGCACCCACGGCCCCCGGACGGACACGCGGACCTTCTCCCCCGCGGGCGCTGTGCCCGCGCGGGACGGCACGAATCCGAGCCCGGTGAGGGCGAAAACGGTGTGCATCTTCACCGCGGTCGCGGCCGCCTCGCCGGCGTCGCCTTCCCCGCCGTCATCGCCGCCTGTAGCGCCGCCGGCGGCATCGGGATTGATCGAGATCACATCCTGGTCGAGCAACGACGGCGCGACGCCGAGGGGCCCGGATTCGTCAGCGGCGACATCTCTGCCGCGCCGGGCGAGGTCGAGTATTTCCTGCGCGCCGACGAGTTCGATCTGCACGAACCCACCCGGCGGCGGCAGCATTCCCTGCCACGCGGACGGCATGAGGTATCCGAGGTCGATCCGCCCGTCGGTGTCCGGGTTGAGAGCTAGGGCGTGCGCGAGGACGATCTGATCGGGTGCGCTTGCGCTGCCGACGACGACGCGCGTGCCCAGCGGGCCGAACGGCGTGCGCGCCCAGAAGCGCAGCGCGCCACCGGTGTCGACGATGCGCACGGCCGCGGATTCGTCCATTTTGCGCACCCGGCCGAGGAAGTTCTCGACGTCGCGGCGATCGTTCGCGCCTGGAACCTCGATCCAGTTGGTCGGCGGGCCGAAGCTCGGAAGCGTCATCCCTCGTCCGCCTCCTGGTGCAGGAAGGTGCGCAGGTAGTCGCGGGCCGGCTTCGGCAGGCGCCGCGGGCGCTGGGTCTCCAAGTCGAAGGCGGCGATGGTGCACTGGCACGTCACCTCCGCCGGGCGATCCTGCGGGGTGTCGGCGTTGCGCAGTTCGTAGGAAGACCGGAAATACGCCGCACGCAGCTCGGTGACCCACATCCGTACCGTGACCGGCCCTGGCGCGTGCATCACCTGTCCGCGATACTGCACGGACATGTCGGTCATCACCGCGCCGTGGCCGAGCGACTCGGTGGGCAGGCCGGGCGTGAACAGCCACGGGATCCGAGCCTCTTCGAGCAGCGTGATGATCCGCGCGTGGTTGACATGGCGATTGAGGTCTTGATCCGACCAGCGAAGCGGCACCGTCGTTTCGAAAACCTCTGCGTCCATGCCTGCCTACGCTCCCGTCGCCGTCGGTGTCCGAGCCCGTCGCCCGGCACTGCCTCCAGCGTACCGCCGACGACTGGCGACTAGCGTGTGCGCCATTCGTAGCGGATCTGGGGTCGCCCGGTCGTTCCGTATTCGGTATGCCGGCGGACCGTGCCGTCGTCGGCGAGGCGCTCGAGATACCGCCACGCGGTCACGCGCGAGCTGCCGAGCAAACCAGCCACCTCACTCGCGGTGAGTCCGCTCTCCGAATCGCGCACCGTTCTGGCCACGGCGTCCTCGGTGCCGGGGGCGGCGCCCTTGTGCGTCGGCCGCTTGGTGTCGGCGGAGCGGAGCTCGGCCAGCGCGCGGTCGACGTCCCGCTGGCTCACCGCGTCGCCGGCCGGGTCCAGCGCGTCACGGTAGCGCTCGTACTGCCGGATCTTCTCGCTGAACGCGGAGAAATTGAACGGTTTGAGCAGATACAACAGCACCCCGTGGGACATCGCGCTGCGCACGGTCGCAAGATCGCGCTGCGCTGTGATCGCGATGATGTCCGGCACCGGCTGAACCCCGGACATCGCGGCGGCAAGGTCCACGCCCCGCGCATCGGGCAGCCCGAGGTCGAGCAGCACGAGATCCACGGGCGCACCCGATTCGGCGGCCCCGGCGAGCGCGCGCATGGCCTCCTGCCCGCCACGCGCGTGCGCGACGACCTCGAATCCGCCGAGCCGCGACAGGTATTCCCTGTGCGATTCGGCGATGAGCGGTTCGTCCTCGACGATCAGCACCCTCGTCGTCACGTTCGGTCTCCTTCCGCTCCCCCGCGTGCAGGTTCGGCCGGCCGCCCGGGGATCTGCGCCACCACGACCGAGCCGTAGGTGGCGTGCGCCGTCAATGTCCCGTTATGACGTCGGAGCACCTGCGCCACCAGTGCCAATCCGAGTCCGCGCCCGCGTTCGTCTCCCCCGGCCTTCGTGGAGAATCCGCGTTCCTGCGCGCGTGCAAGGAGTTCCGGGTCCATCCCGGGGCCGCTGTCGGCGATCTCGATGTGCACGCCTCCTGCCTCGCCGGTGATGGTGACCTCGACCCAGGGGTCGGCAGGATCGCATGCGTCGAGGGCATTATCGACGAGGTTGCCGACCACCGTCACCATCTCCTGCGCGGTGAGCAGGCCGGCGACGTCGTCGCCGAGCTCGGACTCGTCGGTGACGGTGAGCTCGATCCCGCGCTCGGCCGCCTGCGAGGTCTTGCCGAGCAGCATCGCCACGAGCGCGGGTTCGGCGATCGACTGGCTCATCCGGTCGATGAGCTGCTGAGACAGCGCGAGGTCGGTCGTCGCCAGCTGCGCGGCCTCCTCGCCCCGGCCCATCTCGATGAGCGCGACGATGGTGTGGAGCCTGTTCGCCGATTCGTGTGCCTGCGACCTGAGCGCCTCGGCGAAGTGGGTCATCGAATCGAGCTCCCCCGTCGCCTCCGACAGCTCGGTCTGGTCGCGCAGCGTGAGGACGGCGGCGTCCCGGTCGCCGTCGACGCGCACCTTATTGACCACGAGCACGCGGCCGCCACCGGCGTAGAGCATGTCTTCGAATCGCTCCTCGCCAAGGAATGATTCCGGTACGTCCGCGCCCGTGAAGCCCGCGGCATCGTTGCCCAGCAGCCGTTTGGCCTCATCGTTGACCAGTGCCGGATGTCCGTCGCGCACGACGATCACGCCCTCTTTGATGGAGTGGAGTACGGCGTCATGATGGTCGTACATGAGGCGCAGGTCGCCCGGCGCCAGCCCGCCGGTGGCCTGCAGGATCCGCCGCCGTACCCACCACAGCCCGACGCCGGCGGTGGCAAGTGCGCTCAGCGCGATGGCGAGAACGATCGGTAGCCTGCCGAGCCACTCGTTCATGAGGGTGTCCTCGGTGACCCCGACCGACACCATGCCGACGATCTCGCCGCGGCCATCACGCACAGGAACGATGGTGCGCACGGACGGGCCGAGAGTGCCGGTGTAGGTTTCGGTGTGAATGTGCCCCTCGAGCGCTTCTTTTGTAGAGCCGAGGTAGCGCAGTCCGATTTTCTCCGGGTAGGTGTGGGTGAATCGTTCGCCGTCGGGCGCCATGATCGTGATGAACGCGATCCCCGTGTCCGCGCGGATCGCCTCCGTCATCGGCTGCAGGATCTCTGTGGGATCGTCGGTCGCGAGGGCATCCGCCGTCGAGGGGGCTCGGGCGATGCCGATGGCCAGAGCCTTTTCCGTCTCGCGGGCGGTGCGGTCTCCCGTCAGGCGCGCGTCCCACAGCGCGAGCACGCTGCCGATGACGACGATGGCCGCGACCACGACAAGCACCAGCGCCACCACCTGGCTGGCGAGCGTGCGCGGCGCGATTCTGCTCATCTTCACCTCCCTGACGCATCGAATATTAACCCCCGGCGTTTGGCCGCCCGGACCAAAGGCTCGGCGAACTCGCGTGTGCCCCGCGTTGTGTTCGCTACGTGAACGAAATGAACTCAAGGGTGACCTAGGTCACTGGAGGCTCCACTATTTACTCGAAGGTCAGTTCCGTCAAGCCCGTAATCCCGGGGCGACACGAAAGGTTCGGCACAATGACATTCGGAAATCGGTCATCGAGTTCGGCGAGCGAGGCGTCCCCGCCCGCGCCGGCGAAGAAGGTAGACCGCACGCATTGGCTCTACATCGCGGTGATCATCGCCGTGTTCGCCGGCACAGCCGTCGGGCTCCTCGCACCCGAGGTCGGCAAGAGCCTCGGCATCCTGGGAACGCTATTTATCGGCCTCATCAAGATGATGATCGCGCCGGTCATTTTCTGCACCATCGTGCTGGGCATCGGTTCGGTGCGCAGCGCGTCGACGGTCGGAAGGGTGGGAGGCCTCGCCTTCGGTTACTTCATCGCCATGTCGACCCTCGCGCTCGGAATCGGGCTCCTCGTCGGCAACCTCATCCAGCCGGGAGAAGGACTCAACATCCAGTCCGGCTCCGGCAAGGGAGCCGAGCTCGCCGAGGAAGCCCACGAGGCCGGCGGCACCCTCGAATTCATTCAGTCGATCATCCCCGACTCGCTGTTTTCCGCGCTGACGAGCGGGAGCGTGCTCCAGGCATTGTTCGTCGCTCTGCTCGTCGGGTTCGCACTCCAGGGGCTCGGCAAGACGGGCGAGTCGATCGTCGAGGTGATCGGGCACCTGCAGAAGCTCGTATTCAAGGTCCTCGTGATGATCCTGTGGATCGCACCCATCGGCGCGTTCGGAGCGATCGCCAACGTCGTCGGCCAGACTGGCTGGGCCGCCGTGGGCCAGCTCATCGTGTTGATGCTCGCCTTCTACCTCACGTGCGTGATCTTCGTGTTCGGCATCCTCGGCACCCTCCTACGCTTCGCGACCGGCGTATCGATCTTCTCGCTCGTCAAGTACCTGGCCCGCGAGTACCTGCTCATCTTCGCCACCTCGTCGTCCGAGTCGGCGCTGCCCCGACTGATTGCAAAGATGGAGCACCTCGGTGTGGAGAAGACGACAGTAGGCGTGGTCGTCCCGACCGGATACTCGTTCAATCTCGACGGCACAGCGATCTACCTGACGATGGCGTCGATCTTTATCGCCGACGCCATGGGCGATCCGCTGGCGCTGACCGAGCAGCTCGGACTGCTGGCGTTCATGATCATCGCGTCGAAGGGCGCCGCAGGCGTGTCGGGCGCCGGTCTGGCAACTCTCGCCGGCGGCCTGCAGGCACACCGCCCCGAGATGCTGGACGGCGTGGGCATGATCGTCGGCATCGACCGGTTCATGTCCGAGGCCAGGGCGGTCACCAACTTCTCGGGCAATGCCGTCGCCACGATCCTCGTCGGTTCATGGACGGGAACCATCGACCGGGATCAGGTCACCGACGTGCTCTCCGGCAATAACCCCTTCGACGAAGCCCAGCTCATCGACGACGGCCACGGCGAAGACGGCGCACCTGCAGACGTTGCCCGCTCCACCGCCGCCCCGGAGCCGACGGCCGAGCTGGTTACGTCGGGCGCCCGGGTGCCAAACGCCACTGCGGCTCACTAGCGAAGGCCGCACGCTCTCAGCCAGATAGAGCAGTGCCCCGGTGGCCCATCGAGTTCGATGGGCCACCGGGGCATTTTTCGTGCTCTGGCGGGGCTTTTCTAGCCGCGCGTGAGGCGACGGTGGGTGACGCGGTGCGGGCGCGCCGCCTCCTGGCCGAGGCGCTCGACCTTGTTGGCCTCGTAGCCTTCGAAGTTGCCTTCGTACCAGTACCACTGGCCCTCTTCGACGTTGCCCTCCCACGCGAGAATGTGGGTACAGGTGCGGTCGAGGAACCAGCGGTCGTGGGAGATGACCACGGCGCAGCCCGGGAAGTCGGTGAGCGCGTTCTCCAGCGAGCCGAGGGTCTCGACGTCGAGGTCGTTAGTCGGCTCATCGAGGAGGATCAGGTTGCCGCCCTCCTTGAGCGTGAGCGCGAGGTTGAGGCGGTTACGCTCACCGCCGGAGAGGACGCCGGCCTTCTTCTGCTGGTCCGGGCCCTTGAAACCGAACGCGGAGACGTAGGCGCGAGACGGCATCTCGTTCTGGCCGACCTCGATGTAGTCGTTGCCCTCGGAGACGATCTCCCACACCGACTTCTCCGAGTCGATGTTCGCGCGGCCCTGGTCGACGTAGCTGAGCTTGACGGTGTCGCCGACCTTGACCGTGCCGGCGTCCGGCTCCTCGAGCCCGACGATGGTCTTGAACAGCGTGGTCTTACCGACACCGTTCGGGCCGATCACGCCGACGATGCCGTTGCGCGGCAGCGTGAACGACAGGTCCTTGATGAGCACGCGGCCGTCGAAGCCCTTCTCGAGCTTGTCGACCTCGACGACGACGTTGCCCAGGCGCGGCGGAGTCGGAATCTGGATTTCCTCGAAGTCCAGCTTCTTCATCTTCTCGGCCTCGGCAGCCATCTCCTCGTACTTCGCCAGACGCGCCTTCGACTTGGTCTGGCGAGCCTTCGCGCCCGAGCGCACCCACTCGAGCTCGTCCTTGAGGCGCTTCTGCAGCTTCTGGTCCTTCTTGCCCTGCACCTCGAGGCGCTCGGCCTTCTTCTCCAGGTACGTGGAGTAGTTGCCCTCGTACGGGTGCAGCTGGCCGCGGTCGACCTCACAGATCCACTGCGCGACGTGGTCGAGGAAGTAGCGGTCGTGTGTCACGGCCAGGACGGCGCCCGGGTAGCTCGCGAGGTGCTGCTCGAGCCACAGCACGGACTCGGCGTCCAGGTGGTTTGTGGGCTCGTCGAGGAGCAGCAGGTCCGGCTTCGACAGCAGCAGGCGACACAGCGCGACGCGGCGGCGCTCGCCACCGGACAGGTGCGTCACCGCCGAATCGCCCGGCGGGCAACGCAGCGCGTCCATCGCCTGCTCGATCTGGGAATCGATATCCCACGCGTCGACGGCGTCGAGCTCCTCCTGGAGCTTGCCCATCTCTTCCATGAGCTCGTCGGTGTAGTCGGTCGCCATTTCCTCGGCGACTTCGTTGTACCGGCGGAGCTTGGTCATCGTGTCGCCGAAGCCCTCTTCGACGTTTTCCTTGACCGTCTTGTCCTCGTCGAGCGGCGGCTCCTGCAGAAGGATCCCGACGGTGGCCTCCGGATCGAGGAAGGCCTCACCGTTCGACGGCTGGTCGATGCCGGCCATGATCTTGAGGATCGAGGACTTACCGGCGCCGTTCGGCCCGACCACACCAATCTTGGCCCCCGGGTAGAAGGCCATCGTCACATCGTCAAGGATCACCTTGTCGCCGTGCGCCTTGCGCACCTTCTTCATGGTGTAGATAAATTCAGCCATTGCACCCTCTACAAGCTGCGAGTTTCGGATTCACATGTCGTTTCGTAGGCGCACGATCAGGTGCGCAACTACGCCCATCGTACGTGCTTCCCAGAGAAACTCGTGGTGAGAGGTCGCCGGACCCGGCCGTAGGGCCCGGCGCCTCCACGCCTTCGCCTGCGAAGGCACGTCAGAAAGGCGTCTGTCCCGAGTCCATAGGGTCGCCGCCGGCGCTCGCCGTGGCGTACTGCGGCCGATCGGATGCGGCGGAGTCCGGCGCCTCTGCGGCGATCCCGGCAGGCGTGGAGGATGCGGGGTCCGACGTCATGCGTGACGCTGGCGCCTGCTCGGTGGTCGCGGAGGCGGAGTCTCCAGGGGAATCGACAGGCCCCTCGGTGGGGCGTTCCGTGGCGTTTTCGCCGGAATCGCCCTGCGCGGCATCGCTGCCCTCGGCGCGGGATCCGGTGTAGCTGCGGACCGTTTCCACCGACGAAAGGTCGACCGCGAGGTGCTGGGCGCGCAGCTCGGTGTAGCTGCGGCGCTGGCCCTCCTTTTCGTAATTGCGGCTGACGAGCGTTCCCATCGCGACGACCATCTGCCCGCGCAGGGCGACGGCGGCCGCGCGCCGGGCGAGGCCGTCCCAGCAGCTCACGGTCACGTAGAAGGTGTCCTTGTCGTTCCACGTGTTGGTGGCGGGATCGAACTGGCGCTCGTTGGCGGCGAGCCGAAAGTTGAGCACGGCGTCGCCGCCGGCGGTGTTGTTGATGGGATAGGCGGTGATGACGCGGCCGCGGACGGTGGCGTGGGTGCGGTTGACGATCATTTTCGTCGTTCCTTCTCGGTCGGGGCCCCTTCAGGGCGCGGGCACCGACCCGAGATCGGGCCGGTCCCTTCCGACTCTGGCAAGTCGGCCCGCGCGCCAAGGCCCTAAAGGTTGCAACGAAATCAACCGCTGTGGATTCCGAAATCGCCTGTGAAATACCCCGCTTTTCCCAGGGTGAGTACTATTTTCCGCTGCGCGTTCCCTCGTCCATCTGCCGCAGCATCTCGTTGTAGGCGCGCAGCTCGGCGTCGTCGTCGCGATCGGCCTTGCGCTCGGAGCGGCGGGCGTCGCGCGAATCCGCGCTGTACCACTGGAAGGCCAGCGCGATCATCACCACGAACAGCGGGATCTCGCCGAATCCCCAGGCGATGCCGCCGCCCTCCTTCTGGTCGGCGAGCAAGTCAGGCACCCACGGTAGTTCGAGGCCGCCGTACCAGTCGGGCGCGAGCACCTCGCCGTAGAGCATGAGCATGATCCCGAAGAACGCGTGGAACGGCAGCGAGCCGAGGAGCGTGAGCAGCTTGAACAACGGGGAGTAATTGTGCGGCGAGGTGTCCACGCCGATGATCGACCAGTAGAACAGATACCCCGAGATGAGGAAGTGCACGTTCATGAACACGTGGCCGAAGTGGTCCCCGGCGAGCGTGTCGTAGAAGCCGCCGAAGTACACGAGGTAGAAGCCGAGCACGAACTGGATCGACGCGACCACGGGATGGGTGAGGAACCACGAGATCGGGTTGTGGATGAGCTCGAGGATCCACTCGCGCGGGCCCGGCGGGTTGCCGCGGCCGGCCGGCCGAAGCGCGCGCAGCGCCAGGGTCAGCGGCCCGCCGAGCGCCCAGAACACCGGCACCATCATCGACAGCAGCATGTGCGCGACCATGTGCAGCGAGAACTGGCCCATCATGTACATGCCCAGGCCCGAGCTGGTGGTGAGGAACAGCAGCACCGAACCGGCCATCCAGAAGATCGTGCGCGAGACCGGCCACGAATCCCCGCGCCGACGCAGCACGATAAGCCCCCACGAGTACAGCGCGATCGCCACCAGCGAGACGGTCCCCAGGATCAGATCGAATCGCCAGTTGGTGATGAGCGTGATCAGCGTCGGATTGCCGGGGAGTTCGAAGCCGAGCAGCGCCTCCTGCACGGTGGGAATCGACGGCGGCGGGGGCGGCGGAGTCCGGCCGAGGGACACGGCCACGGCGAAGGTCGCGGCCATCACAGCCGTTTCCACGCCGGCGAAAGCCCAGATCCGGGCGCGGGAGATCGGCGCGTCCGACGTCATGGGCGATGACGCCGCGCTGCCTGGGCGCTCGGGCCCGAGCCAGAGTTTCGGCCACGCGCGCAGGCCGAGAAGGCGGCGGCGGAGGCCGATCGCGAGCACCGCTATAACCACGATGAGCACCGCCTTGGCGATGATCAGCCGGCCGTAGGTCGTGGAGAACAGGTCACCGGGCTGGATGCGCACCAGCGCGTTGATCACGCCGGAGGCCGCAACCACGAACAACGCGACCGTGGCAACCGCACTATGACGTCGGAGAGCGAGGCGCATCCGGCCGTCCCCGCGTAGTGCGTGCAGCACGATCGCGGCGAGCCCGCCCATCCAGAGGACCGCGCCGACCAGATGCAGGACCAGGGAGTTCGTCGCGATGTCGTGCGCACCCGAGGAGGCGGCGTGCCCAGTCGCCGCGATCGGCAGGAGCGCCGCCATCGACAGCGCGAGCCAGATGACCGACCAGCGCCACGTGAGGGTCAGCCGCTGGCCGATCGCCGCAACGATCGCGATGATCGCGGCCCAGCGCCACGACGACGCGACGTCCACTGAGGAAATCGCGAGCAGCCACTGGTCCGGAGACAGCGAATCGGTGAGCTTCTGCCCCGACACGTCGGACAAGGTGAGCGGGATGAGCATCGCGGCGCACACCGCCCACACGGCGTTGGCCATCGAGGCCCAGTGCTGCGAGCGGTACCCGGCGACGTCGAGCGTGCCGTCCTTCTGCGGTGGGGTGTAGAAGGCGCCATAGAACGACAGGCCCACGGCGAGGGCGCAGAAGATCTCCGCCACCGAGCGCACGATGGGCAGCCCGTACGAGGTGAGCGGGCCAGGATCGGGAATACCGAGCAGGTCGAGCGCCGCGCTGGTGGACAGGTCACTCAGAGGACCCGCGACGACAGCCGCGACGGCCACGAGGAGGGCGATATATCCGAGGAGGGGTGGGCCAGCGGGCCGCCGGGTCACGCCGACGCGAGATGTCATGGGTCCATAATATGGAGGTGGGCAAATCGGCCCTGTACGTTAAGATTCCCTCGGTGCCCTCCGGAAGCATCGCGCTTGCCGCCGGTACCCAGCCTCCGTAGCTCAGTGGATAGAGCAGTCGGTTTCTACCCGATTGGTCAGGGGTTCGAATCCTCTCGGGGGCACGCACTTTTTGCCGCAACGCTCGAAGGATCACTATGGCTCTGCCGATGCCCACCGCCCACAGCCGCGCCGTGGTGACCGGCGCGTCCTCCGGAATCGGAATGGCGTTCGCCCGCGAGCTCGCAACCCGCGGATACAACCTCGTCCTCGTCGCGCGCCGCGAGCAGATTCTCAATGAGCTCGCTGACGAGCTGCGCTCGCGCACCGGCGTAGAGGTGGACGTGCGCGCCTGCGACCTGTCCAAACCGGAAAAGCGCGCGCCGCTGCTCGCGGAGTTGGAGAAGACCGAGGTCTCGATCCTCTGCAATAACGCAGGCATCGCAACGTTCGGCCCGGTTTCGGAGCTCGACTTCGACTACGAGCGGGACCAGGTCCAGCTCAACGCGGTCGCCGCGCACGAACTGATCCTCGCAGTGCTGCCGGGGATGCTCGAGCGCCGCTCGGGCGGCATCCTCAACGTCGGCTCGGCCGCCGGCAACACCGCGATCCCCAACAACGCGACCTACGCCGCATCGAAGGCGTTCCTCAACACGTTCTCGGAGTCGCTGCGCGGGGAGGTCAAAAAGCAGGGTGTGAATGTGACGCTGCTCGCTCCAGGGCCGGTGCGCACCGAGGAGATCGCCGAGGCAGATAAGACGTTCGTCGACCGGATCGTGCCCGACAGCTTCTGGGTCGACACGACCTACACGGCGCGGCTGTCGATCGATGCGCTCGCCCGCAACAAGATGCGTGTCGTTCCGGGGCCGATCGGCCAGACGATGTCGCTGGCCACGAACTTCCTGCCGCGTCGATTCGTGTCGCCGCTCGCGGGCAAGGCCTACGCCAAGCTCGGCGAGGGTTCGGCGGATGCGGCCGACGTCTCGGGATCCAGGTCCGGTGACGCCGCAGGTTCCACCGGCGGCCAGGGCGCCGCAGCTACGACGCCCGACTCTTCCGCCTAATCTGCGCGTTCGGACGAACCGCCGCCCGTAAATGAGTGGAACCGCCGACCGGTAGCGCTCGACACCACCTGCAGCCCCGCAGACCCTGACAATGCGCATGGTCAGCGGTACTCCAAATGGTGCGGGCGCGCCAGACAGTTCCAGGCAGCGTCCGGAGCGCCGAATCAGCGGCGCCGGCGCCGTGTACCGAACAGGCTGCGGGTGATCTCGCGCCCTGCGGCACTCGCGGCGCTGCGCATAAAGCTGCGCGTGGCGGGATTCGACATCGCCCGCGACACGAACGACCCCTCCTCCTCGCGCTCGCCACCCTTCCGGCGCTCCCCACTGTCTTCGCGGGGAGCTTCGCTCGCCGGAGCCTGCTCAGCGGCGGGCGCATCCTGCGCTCCCCCGCCACCAGCGGCACCAGCCTCGCCGGAACCTGCCCCGGCCTTCTCCGCCTGCTCGGCCAACTTCTCGTAGGCGCTCAGTGGGTCGACGGTCTCGCCGTATTTGCCCCACGCCTCGCTTTCCTTCGCCGCAGCGGTGATCGCCTCGTTGCCGATCGTGTTCATCAGCGAGGTCGGCGGGTTCATCAGCGTCCACGCGACCGGCGTCGGCGCGCCACGCTCCGACAGCACCGTGACGATCGCCTCACCCGTCCCGGCACCGGTGATCGCCTCTTCCAGGTCGTACACCTCGGACTTCGGGTAGGTCTTCACGGTCTTGCTCAACGCCTTCTGGTCCTCGGGCGTGAACGCGCGCAACGCGTGCTGCACGCGCGCACCAAGCTGCGAGAGGATGTCGCCCGGGATGTCGGTGGGCAGCTGCGAGCAGAAGAACACGCCCACGCCCTTGGACCGAATAAGCTTCACCGTCTGCTCGACCTGGTCGAGGAACGCCTTCGACGCGTCCTCGAACAGCAGGTGCGCCTCGTCGAAGATAAACACGAGCTCCGGCTTGTCCGCGTCGCCCTTCTCGGGCAGATCCTGGAACAGCTCGGCGAGCACCCACATGAGGAACGTGGAGAACAGCACCGGCCGCGTGGCCTGGTCACCGAGCTCGACCAGCGAAATCGTGCCCTTCCCGTCGACGACCTTGCGCAGGTCGGCAGGGTCGAGCTCGGGGTCACCGAAGAACGTGTCGCCGCCGTTGTTCGACAGGTTCACCAGAGAACGCAGGATGACGCCGGCGGTCTGCGACGACACGCCGCCGATGCCCTTGAGGTCCTCTTTCCCCTCGTCGGACGTCAGGTGCTGAAGTACGGCCCGCAGGTCCTTGAGGTCATACAATTCCAGCCCTTGCTCGTCCGCCCAGTGGAAGACCAGCCCGAGCGTCGACTCTTGCGTCGAGTTGAGCCCGAGCACCTTCGACAACAGGATCGGCCCGAACGAGCTCACCCGCGCGCGCAACGGCACGCCGATGCCCTCGGTGCCCAGCGACAGGAATTCGACGGGGTGTCCGGCCGGCGCCCAGTCGGCGCCGGTCTGCTCGGCGCGGCCGCGCGCCTTATCGGAGTCCTCGCCCGGCTGCGCAAGCCCGGACAGGTCGCCCTTCATGTCCGCCATCACCACGGGCACGCCGTTCACGGACAACTGCTCGGCAATCAACTGAAGCGTCTTGGTCTTGCCCGTTCCGGTCGCTCCGGCGACAAGGCCGTGTCGGTTCATCATCGACAGCGGGATGGAAACCTGGGCCTCGGGATCGGCCTTCCCGTCTACCAACACGGACCCGAGTGAGATCCCGGCGCCCTCGCTGGCGTACCCCTGCGCAATCTTCTTCGCGGGGGCCAAATCGGTGTTGTTCTCGCTTGCGGATGCATCATTCGGCATGATTTAGATCATGCCAGAATCAACTCCACCCTTGTCCGGTACAAATGCAGGTTCGTCGGATCAGGCCGCACATTCGCCTGGTCAACCGGAGTCCGCCGAGCCGTCGATCAATCCGAAGCACGACCGCATCGTCTGGATCGACTGCGAGATGACCGGTCTCGACGGCGGCACGGAACCGGGCGCCGACCTGCTGGTAGAGATCGCGGCACTGGTCACCGACAGCGAGCTCAACGTTCTCGGCGACGGCGTCGATATCGTCATCGGCGCGCCCGATGAGGCCCTCGATTCCATGAATGATGTGGTGCAGGAAATGCACCGCTCCTCCGGCCTCACCGAGGAGATCCGGGCGTCGAAAGTCACGGTCGAAGAGGCCGAGAAGGCGGTCCTCGATTACGTCCGCCAGCACGTGTCCCAGCCCGGCACGGCACCCCTGGCGGGCAATTCGATCGCCACCGATCGCAAGTTCATCTCCCGCGATATGCCCGAACTCGATGAGTACCTCCACTACCGCATGATCGACGTGAGCTCGATCAAGGAGCTGTGCCGCCGCTGGTACCCGCGCATCTACTTCGGTCAGCCCGATAAGGGCATGGCGCACCGGGCGCTCGCCGACATCATCGAGTCCATCAAGGAGTTGCGCTACTACCGCGCCACGGCATTCGTTCCGCAGCCCGGCCCGACGTCCGAGGACGTCGCCGCGGCGGCAAAGAAAATCACCGAAGGATGACGTCGGGCGCCGCCCTGCCTCAAGCGGCCGCTCCCCCGCCTGCGCCGCAGCCTGCGCCCGTCCCCGCGGATTTCGCCCTGCCCACGGGTGGCATGTAGACTACTGAGCGCTGCAGTGATCGACGCATCTCGTCGATCGTCTGTCCAGTGTGGTGAGTGTAGTTCAGTTGGTAGAGCACCAGGTTGTGATCCTGGCTGTCGCGGGTTCGAGTCCCGTCACTCACCCCGATTGAGAAGAGCGGGTTACCGGCACAAGCGCCGGTGGCCCGCTCTTCACATTTCTGACCATGCGTCGAGGCAACCACTATCTACCTGTCCCAGAGGTTGCCAGGTCGGCGCTGGTCCTGCGATGCGGGGAGAGCGCGGGGCCGGGCGGAGAAGCGCGTCCGGCGTCATACTCGGTGGTACTACACGGTGCAGAATGTGGTGAGGAGCGACGGAGATGGCGCAGGCGGCAGCGAGTATCGACGAGTACCTGGCCGGGGTCGACTCGGCGTTTCGGGCGGAGCTGGAGCGAATTCGCGCGCTCGTGACCAGGCTGGTTCCGGAGGCCGAGGAAAAGATCAGCTACCGGATGCCGACGATGGAATATCGCGGGCGGGCGCTCGTGTACTTCACCGCGTCGAAAAGGCACATGAGCTTCTACCCGTCGTCGATGGCGCTCGACGAACTGGCCGAACGATTGACGGGGTACGAGCGCACGGCTCACGCGGTGAAGTCCACGCTCGATAACCCGCTCCCCGACGAGCTGATCGAGGACCTCGTGCGGGTACATGTGCGGGAGATCGACGCCGCGAAGGGTTAGGTGGCCGGTCGGCAGCGACCGCACGGCCGGCAGCGGGAGCCCGTGGCGATAGTGCGCACGGACGGACAAAGGCGCTCCCCCGCCCTGCGGAATCCTGGAGATAGCACCGGGAGCTCTGCCACGCATCGCGCGGGCGGACACGGATCAGAGGGAGCATCGCCATGAGACCGCTGCGATATTCGATCAACGTCACGCTCGACGGCTGCTGCCACCACGAGGCGGGGCTCGTCCCGGACGCCGAGTCCATGGAGTTCTGGACCGAGGCTATGCGCCGGTCGGACGCGCTCCTCTACGGGCGCGTCACCTACGAGATGATGGAAACGGCGTGGCGGCGCCCTTCTTCGGGCACGTGGCCCGAATGGATGCAGGACTGGGACGTTCCGTTCGCCGACACGATCGACCAGGCGAAGAAATACGTGGTGTCGACCACGCTCGGCAGCGTCGACTGGAATGCAGAGCTGCTCGGCGGCGACCTGAAGAGCTCGGTGGAGGCGCTCAAACGAGAACCCGGCGAGGGGCTGTTGGTCGGCGGCCTGGCGCTCCCCCTCGCGCTGGCCGACCTCGGTCTGATCGACGAATACGAATTCGTGGTCCAGCCGGTACTCGCAGGACACGGTCCGACGCTGTTGTCCGGGCTGCGCGAACGCATCCAGCTCGAGCAGGTGTCGCGGCGCGATTTCCGTTCCGGCGCGGTGGCGCTTCGCTTTCGCCCTGTGCCGGCAACGTCGCTGATGTAGCCGGATTTGCCCGTGCCGGCGACGGAACGGCCACGCCCAAGAAGCACGCGTTCACCGAGGAGTTCACATGCCCGCCACCTATACCTTCGACATCTTCTGCAGCCTCGACGGCTTCGGCTCCTTCGGACCCGACGGCGATTGGGGCGGCTACTGGGGCACACAGGGCCCGGAATTCCTCGCCCACCGTGCTGATCAATACGCAGCCGACATGCGATTCGTGCTCGGCGCGAACACCTTTCGGATGTTCCAGAACTTCCTCGGCGACCTCACCCGCGCAAGCGAGGCCGACGACCCCGTGAACACCCGCATGAAGTTCGCGCCCACCACCGTCGTCTCGAGCACTATCGACTCGGCGCCCGAGTGGCCCGACGTCCGATTCGAAAGCGGCGACGCCGTAGATATCGTCCGCCGGCTCAAGGCCGATTCCCCGGTCCCCCTGCGTTCGCATGGTTCCGTCTCACTCAACCGATCACTTATGACGGCGGGCCTCGTCGATTTCGTGCAGGTCACGATATTCCCCGTCCTTACCGGCGCGACGGGCACGGTACCGATATTCGCCGGAGCCTCGGATTTCGACCTCGACCTCGTGAGCAGCACGGTCTTCGACGGCAGGATCCAGGAGCTCGTCTACCGTCCGACGCTTCACGCGAAGGCGTAATCGCCCTGGTCTGGCCCGGCCGGCGCGAAAAGTCTATCCGTAGTACACGCAATCGGCGCTTTGGAAAGAGCCGGTCGCGGTATTCGAGTCGACCTCCTCGTCGTCGACGAAAATCTTGCACGTCACATCGCCCTCGTCGACCTGGAAAACAAGAAGCGACACAGCGGTCAAGCCGCCACTCGAGGTGAGTTCGGTCGACCAGGGAGACGGAACGTCCTCCTGCTGAACGTTTAAATCGGTGTCCACGTAAGTCACCGTAATTTCCGAGCCCGTCGACGAGGTGGCTTCGAGGCGGACGTTGGTTCCGCCCTCCGAGCCGCCCGGCGGCGGGGCGACGGCGGTCGATGAGGGCGCGGAGGGCGCGAAGGGCGCGGAGGGTTCGCTCGGCGCGAATGGCTCCGACGAGCGCGGGGAGCCGCCGGGATTCGGATCCGCGGTCGGCGCCGCCGAGGACGTCGTGGGGAGCGCAATGCCTCCGCCGTCATCCCCCGAATCGCGAAAAGCGAAGACGACGCCGACGGCCACGACAGCAAGTACGACGACGCCGATGATTGCGGCGATGATCAAGCCGGTATTCGTGCCCGCCGAGGTGCTTGCGCCGCCAGGCTGCTGGGGACCGCCGTAGTTGCCATATGGATTGGGTGCGCCGTAGGGCTGGCCGAATTGCTGCTGCCCGCCGTACTGCTGCTGCCAGCCGAATTGTTGGGGCTGCTGCGGAGGTTGCGGGCCGCCGTAGTGCTGCCCACCGTACGGATTGCCACCGTATTGGTTTCCGGCGTACGGGTTGCCGTGGTGGTCGCCGCCATAGGGATTGGCCGGAAACTGGCGCGTGGGATCGGGCCCGGCCACCCCGGAACGAGGATCGTATGGGTTGTGCGGTTGCCCCGGGCGTCCATCGTTTGGCGGTTGGTTCATGAATTCGCTCCGTCGACTTGTCCCCTGGCCCTCAGAATGCGCGCGGCATTCTGTCTGAACGATATTGACTTATGGCGCCGAGCGAGAGGGAAACGACAGAAACTGGTCGCAGATCACAACGCCAACGTCACGTTCACGCCTCGTCGAGGCGACCTAGCAGTCCAACGGCGGCGTTCATATAGTCGCTGATCCAGCGGTCGTGGATCCGCTTGATCGGGAGCGGCGAAAGGGTGAGGTGCCGCTCGCGCCCCACCCTGCGGCCGGCGACGAGTTCGGCCCGTTCGAGCACCTTGAGGTGTTGGAGCACGGTCGTCCGATCGATCTCGGGCAACTGCGCGCACAATGTCCCGGTCGTGATCGGGCCGGACCTGAGGGAATCGAGCATGCGCCTACGAATGGGGTTGGCGAGGGCTTTGAAGACGGCGTCATCGTCCTCGGTCTTGCTGCCCGTAATGCTCATGTTGTAATTTTACAACATGTCGAACGCCGAGCACGACGCCGCACTGACCGAACTCTCCTTCACCGTCTCCGGGTACATCTCCAAGCCCGCCGAGCAGACCTACGAAGCCGTCGCCGACCCCGAACAGCTCTCCCGCTACTTCACCACCGGCGGTGCCCAAGGCCGTCTCACCGAAGACGCGACCGTCACGTGGGATTTCGCAGACTTCCCCGGCGCCTTCCCCGTCCGCGTCGTCGAATCCACGCCGAGCGAGAAGATCGTCATCGAATGGGAGTCCGGCGAGTCGGCCGTCGAAAGCGCAGCTTCCACCCCAGGGCATACGCGCGTCGTGTTCGAGTTCGAGCCGATCGACGACAACACGCGCACGCTCGTCACCATCACCGAATCCTCCTGGACCGTTTCGCCCGACGGTTCACAGGCGGCGTTCGGCAATTGCATGGGCTGGACCGGCATGCTCGCTGCCCTCAAGGTGTGGATCGAGCACGGGATCAACCTCCGCGAGGGCTTCTACAAATAGCGCAATTCCGCCTGGGCTACAGGTGCGAATGGATCAAAACCGCACTTAGCTACCGTGATTTCGCGATCTGTTCATGCGGTGCTAATGTATTCAACGGTTCAAGCGAGGTCGCCGGATTCCACTTCGGAGGACATCGCGGAATCGTTCCGCGCCAATAGCTCAACTGGCAGAGCAGCTGACTCTTAATCAGCGGGTTCGGGGTTCGAGTCCCTGTTGGCGCACAACACAAAATCAAGGCCGGAAATCTCGACGCGAGATCTCCGGCCTTGATTATATTTCACGCGTTCCCGCCCCCACGAGGCGGGCGCGCGGTCGGCTATCCGTTCTCGGCGAGCAGGGCGTAGAGCTCGCGGCGGAGTTCGTCGATCTGCTCCTTCGCCTTCTCGATGAGCTCCTCGTCGCCGGTCGCCATGACCGCGCGCATCGCGAGCATCGCCTGGCGGACTGAGTCGGCCATCTCTCGGCCGGGCGCCGAGCCGCCGCCCTGCACATCCTCCGAAGCGTCCTCCGCCTCACCGAGGTCCCATGGGGCGCGCTTCTCCGCGAGCTTTTCCGCTTCTTCGCGGCCCGCGTCGGTCAGCGCGAAGTGCTTGGGGCCGGCCTCCGAGTCGGGCGCGATGAGCCCCTCGTCCTCGAGCTGGGACAGCGCCGGGTACACGGCACCGGAACTCGGCGACCACTCCCCACCGCTTCGTTCGGCAAGCTCGCGCATAACGCCGTACCCATTGAGCGGCCCTTCGGCGAGCAGCAGCAGGATCCCCACGCGGACATCACCGCGGCGAGCCCGCCGACGCCCGTCCCCGCGACCGCCGCGAGGCCCCCGCCCCGGACCGAAGCCCCGGCCGAAACCGCGCGGATCCCCGGGTGCGAACCCCTGGCCGCCGAATGCCTCGCCGACGAATTCGGCGAAAGCCTGAGCGATTTCCTGCTGAGCGCTGCCCACTGCGGCGTTCCAGCCGCCACGCCCCGGATCGAATCCCGGTCCGCGGCCGCCGCGAGGCCCGCCGTGCGGGCCACCTTGGGAACCACCTTGGGGACCACCATGCGGACCTTCGTGCGGGCCGCCGTGCCCGCGCCCGCGACCGCCATGGCCCTTGTGGCCTCCGGGCCCGCGGCGGAACTCGCCGCCGTGGCGACCGCGTCCTCCGCGCGCTCCGGGGCCACCTGTACCTCCCGGGAATCCGCCTCCGGCGAATCCTTCGTGTCCATCCTGATTCGGGTTCTCGAACCCATGCGTCGACATATCCATGGTCGCCGCCTCCTTCGTCTTACCGTTCGGCCGCGCTTGTCGCGTCCGTGATGACAAGAACTATTGCAGGCATGTCTCGATATGTCAACGCTATATCGTTATCTACTTTAAACAGAACCGAAGATGACGTCGGAGTTCCGGATATTTCCGCAGGTACGGCGTCATACGTGTGTGGTTTTTGCACGAGAGATCGAGCAGGCGCAAGGGTTCGCTATTGCGATAAAGACACAAAAGACCCCACGCCTTCGCATCTCTGCGAGACATGGGGTCCGAAGTTGAAGGGCGGCGGCCGTGGCCGCCCGAGGAGGCTAGAAGCCGCGCTTTTCCTTCATCGCGAGGTAGCGCTCGATCGCCTTGTTCTTCTTGCGCTTCGACGTCGTGCTGTACACCACACCGCCGACGACGAGCGCAACGACGCCGCCGATCGCGGCGAGAACGACCGGGTTCTTGAGGATCTCGGTCGCCTGGGCCTTGCCCTGATCGGCGAGGTTCTTGGGGCTAACCCGATCGGTGAGCTCGTCCAGGGTCTCGGCGAGGTTGTCGCGAGCCTTGGCGATGTCGCCTTCAATACTTTCGTAACTGCGTGCCACTGGTCCTCCGAATCGCACCCTGCGCACCTGTGACAAATGCATGACCACGCTGCGCGGCGCCAGGTGTTCTCTTTTCGAAACAACGATAGCCCACGAATGGCCGCACTCGCCGACCAAGCGCGCCATTCTGACGATCGTTAAGTAAAGTTGCTGTAAAACTTGAAGCCAACATCACCTTTCGCGCGGGCGCCGCATACCGCTTCCGCCCGCGGCGGCGGACCGACGACGCCGAACGAAAGGGCCGAAGGAGAGATTCGCAGCTATGGACGGACAGCGCCTCGAAGTAGGAGACAAGGCCCCCGATTTCTGCCTCCCCGACGCCGATGGCAACGAGGTGTGCCTAAAGGACCTGGGCCGTGTCCTGATTTACGTCTACCCCGCGGCGATGACCCCCGGGTGCACCACGGAGACGTGCGACTTCAATGCCGCCTCGGAAGATTTCGACACCGCAGGGATGAAAATCGTTGGCCTCTCCCCCGACAGCCCGGAGAAGCTCGCGAAGTTCCGCGATAAGTACGACATCTCCTTCCCGCTGCTGTCGGACCCGTCGAAGGAGACGCTGACCGCCTACGGCGCATTTGGCGAGAAGAAGAACTACGGCAAGGTCGTCCAGGGCGTGATCCGCTCGACTTTTGTCGTGGAGGCCGACGGCACGCTGTCCTTCGCGAGGTACAACGTGCGCGCCAAGGGGCACGTGAACATGGTCGCCGGGCTTCTCGACGTGGACCTGACCGAACAACCCGGCGCATAGCTCTGCCGGAGAACGCGAGGTTTTGAGACAGTGAGCGATTCCCCTTCCTCGACGACGCCGTCGAACGACACGGAAGGCGTCCCGGAGATTCTCGTGCCGCGCCGGCGCCCGATCCAGGAACGCAGCCGGCGCAAGTTCGAGGCTCTGCTCACCTCCGCGCGCGAGGTCCTGATCGAAGAGGGCATCGACTCGTTCACCTGCGAGGAGGTGGCTGCCCGCGCCGGTGTGCCCATCGGAACGCTCTACCAGTTCTTCGCCAATAAGTACGTGCTCGTGTGCGAGCTCGACAGGCAGGACGCCCGCGGCGTCGTTGCCGAGCTCACGGATTTCTACAGCCAGATCCCGACCCCCGGCTGGCCGGAGCTGCTCAACGAGTTCGTCGATCACCTCGCCGGGCTCTGGCAGTCCGATCCGTCGCGCCGGGCCGTGTGGTTGGCAACGCAAGCCACCCCTGCGACCCGCGCCACGGCCGCGGTCAACGAACGCGAACTCGCCGCGATGGTGGCGGCCGCGCTGTCCCCACTTACACCGAAGGCCGACCAGGACCATCGAGCGTTCATGGCAGAAGTGCTCGTCCACGTCGCCTATTCGTTGCTCAACTTCTCCGTGCAGCGCCCGAGCGATTCGACGGAGATCCATGAGGACACCGTGCGGGAGCTCAAACGAATGCTCGCGGCTTATCTGTGGCTCGCGGAAAAGGAAGTCCGAGAGGGCGAAGACGGCGGCCAGCAGACATCCGGTTAGCCCCGGTTCCCCGAATTCGGGGCGAAATCGGATGTGATTCACGCCACTTGGGTAAATACCTGGTGAACTTACTTAAGGGTGGTCTAAGGTAAGCGCGCATGGTCCGTGAGGACTTCACGCCAGCCCGCGGATCCCTGTCGGCTGGCCACCACCATTCCGACCACCACAGGAGAGTCCTATGACTTCCGCTGCATCAGGCTCCGTGGCATCCGAGGACGGCAAGTTCGCGCGGGAGAAATTCTCCTCACGCAACGTGTTCGTCTTCGCCGCCATCGGTTCGGCAGTCGGCCTCGGCAACATCTGGCGCTTCCCGTACGTCGCCTTCGAAAACGGCGGCGGCGCGTTCCTCGTGCCATACGTCGTCGCGTTGCTCACCGCCGGCATCCCGCTCCTCTTCTTCGACTACTCGATCGGCCACCGCTTCCGCGCGTCGGCGCCGCTCGCCTTCCGCAGGCTCAATCGCAAGCTCGAGCCGATCGGCTGGTTCCAGGTCCTCGTCTCGGTCATCATCGCCGTGTACTACGCGGCGATCATCGGTTGGGCGGCGTGGTACGCCTACTTCTCACTCGACCAGCGTTTCGGCAGCTCGCTCGAGGAAACGACCTCGTTCTTTACCGGGGACTTCCTGCAGATGTCCGAAGAGTCGTTCAGCTTCGACTTCGTCGGCAACATCACGATCATGATCGCCATCGTGTGGATCGGCACGATCGTCGTCCTCGCGCTCGGCGTCCAAAAGGGCATCGGCCGCCTCAACCAGTTCTTCATCCCGCTGCTCATCATCCTGTTCGTCATCATGGTGATCTTCGCGCTGGTACAGGATGGCGCAATGGACGGTCTCAACCAGTTCTTCACCCCGGACTGGAGTGTGCTGACCAACTACCAGGTATGGATCGCCGCGTACGGACAGATCTTCTTCTCGCTGTCCGTCGGCTTCGGCATCATGATCACCTACTCGTCGTATCTCAAGCGCAAGACGAACCTCACCAGCTCCGGCCTGGTCGTCGCGTTCTCCAACTCGGCGTTCGAGGTGCTCGCGGGCATCGGTGTCTTCGCGGGCATCGGCTTCCTCGTCCACGCAGGCGGTATGGCCTGGGATGACGTCCAGGGCGGCGTCGGTCTCGCATTCTTCACCTTCCCGGCGCTCATCGCCTCGATGCCGGCGGGAGAGGTCTTCGGTTTCCTCTTCTTCGCCTGCCTCGTGCTCGCCGGTTTCACCTCGATGATCTCCATCGTCGAGGTCGTCATCTCCGCCGTGCGCGATAAGCTGGACGTCAATCGCGTCAATGGCACCCTCATCGTCTGCGTGCCGCTGGCGATCATCTCGCTGCTACTCATGCCGACCGCTACCGGTTTGATGACGCTCGACACCCTCGATGCGTTCTCCAACCAGATCGGCATCGTCGCCTGTGCCCTCATCTCGATCCTCGCGGTCGCCCTCATGGGCAAGCTGCCGGGCCAGCGCGACCACCTCAACGCGGTCTCGTCGTGGCGCGTCGGCAACACGTGGTTCGTGTTCCTCGCCGCCACGGTCGTCGTCCTCGCGATCACCCTCTTCTTCACGGTCCGCGACTTCGTCGTCGACGGTTACGAGGAATACCCAGACGCGGTCGTCAACACCTGGGGCTGGGGCGCCATCGCGATGGTGCTCATTCTTGGCATCGCTCTCACCTTCACCCCGTGGAAGAAGGGCCTTGAGCTCACCGGGGTGCCCGGACTCGATCCGCAGCTCGAAAACAAGGACTCGGAGGCCACCAAATGACCGGCATCGCAGTGATCATGATGATCTTGTTCCTCCTCATCATCTGGGGCGGACTGGTTCTGAGCATCTACAACTTCGTCATCCACCCCGACGACCCGGAGGCCGAAGACTAGGCACCCGATGCCCGAAATCTCACCCCGGACCGGCGGCCCGCCTGCTCCCCTCGCGAGCAGGCGGGCCGCCGTCATTCGCTAGCGTTCCCTTCCGCAGTCCCCGCAGTCCGAGCGGCGGTTGCGGAACGCGCCCGCTTTCCCGATCGAGAGAATTGACCCAGCCGACCCGATCGACAGGATCGATCCGGTCGACCCGATGGACAAGATCGAGCCGCTAGATCCGATAGACAACAACGACCCCACGGAGCCCAGCGACAGGATCGACCCCAAAGACAGCACCGATCCGGCCGAAGCCACTGCCCCCACGGACCCGACCGACAGTGGCGACCACCGCGATAGCCTCGAGGTCTTCTGCACCCAAGCAGCAGCCTGGCCTGTGCCCGTGTTCGCGTCCTCCGCGCCGAAAGCATCGTCATATATGACGTCGGACGCCGGAAATTCCGGCCCGTCCCCTCCGCGGGTCCCAAGGAATTTGGCCTGGAAGTATTCGGCCGGGCCGTCCGGGAAGCGGAGCGGCGCCGCCTGCACGAAGCCAAAGCGCCGGTAGTACTCGGGGTCGCCGAGAAGGACCACCCCGGCCGCGCCTCGTTCACCGAGCTGCTCGAGCGCTGCCTCCATGAGCGCCGCGCCGATCCCCTGCCTCTGCTTGTCCGGCCGCACCGATAGCGGTCCGATCCCGAACCACTTGCCCTCTGCAACCGGGTCGAGCCGGACCGGGGACGCGGCGACGTGCCCTACGACCTCGCCGCCGAGTTCGGCAACAAGCGATACCGACAACGACCCCGCGTCCCTGAGTGCGGCGACGATGTCCTGCTCGGTGCCATCCGAATGCTCGGCGCCCGCGAATGCCTCGCGCGTTACCGCGTCGATCGCGCCCACGTCCGTGGGAGATTCGTTGCGGATTCGGATCTGGCTGACGTGGGCATCGACGTTCGACATGAGCGCGAGTCTACGGTCTTTTCCTATTCGATCTGGCCGCTCGACCCGATCGTTGCGACCACGTCGTCGATGGTGCCGTACGTCAGCGGCCTGGCGGTCTCGCCGTCAAGGTAGGCGCGAAGGCCGACGTCGAGGTGGTAGTTCCACGCGCGCGAACACATGTCGTAGCACTCGAGTGAGGGTGTCAGCCCCCGGTGCTCAAAAGTCACGGCCGTCCCGTTCCCAGCCGAGGTGAACGTGAATTCCACAACCGTGCCTACCCATTCGTCGGCCTCGTGCTCCTTCCCGCTTGCGAGAACGGTCCACGCACACCTTCTGCCGGGAGCGTATTCCGTTACCTCGAAGGCGTTGAAGTGCTGGCCGGGCACGTTCCACTCGAAACGATCTCCGAGAGCGTTGGAGGAACCGTGGATCATCTCGCCCCACCACAGGACGGGACGAGTTGCGACACGGAATACCTCGCCGATCGGCGCCGCAACGTCGAACGAGGTGACGTAGGACATCGTCGATGGGGTGGTCGAGCCTTCGGGATTTTCGTGTGTGGTCATGGGTAGATGATGTGCAGAGGCCCGCGGGAAGGGTTGTCCGTTCGTGCTCACCTCTCAACTGAGTACGCAGAACGCCGTCGCCGTGTCGCCCTCGTGGCTCAAGGAGAGGTTGATCTGCACCTCGCCGAGGCTCGCGCGGACCGCCTCGGCGATCCGTCCGCCGAGGCGAATCGCCGGTCTCCCCCACGCATCGGAGACGACGGAGATCTCCGGCCACCGCACGTCCTCGGGCGCGATCGGAGGTGATTGGCCGTAAAGAGCTTCCGACCAGGCCTTGATGAATGCTTCTTTCGCCGCCCAGCGTGCGCCGAGGTGCTGGGCGTCGTCGCCGCGTGCGCCGCGCCGCTCGGCGGCGTCACGTGCCTGCCTACGTTCGGTGGCAGAGAATACGTTCGCGAAGCGGGTGCCCGGTTCGGCTATAGACGCGGCGAAGGCGCCGAGGTCGACTACGTCAACCCCGACGCCCTTAACGCCAACACGCCCTTCCCGCGTGTTCACCAGGTCCTCACTCCTGGCCTACCGAGTGGCGACCTATGAGGCCACCCGATGCAGACAACACCCCGTCTGCATCAGCTCGGGAGTCTGGTGAAAGCAGCATGGCCGCTTCCAAGTCCTTGATTTCCGCGGCACTGCCCTCGCCGAGGCGGCGAGCGACCGGGCGCTCGTAGAGCGGAGCCCCGCCGTAGATTCCGCGCACCCGCGTCCACGCGCCCTCGCGCTCGCGCACGGCGGCGCGCTCTCGGGCGGCCTCGGCCGTCTCGCTGCCGCGCTGCACCTCGACCGCCCGGTAGTACGCCTCCGGGTGAGCGATGGCGATCAGTCCGGACACGTGCCCGAATCCGAGCGAGGTGAGCAGCGCGCCGCGCAGCGGCATCGACTCGCCGAGCCGCAGCGGCTGCCGCGGCCACACGAGATGCTCGGCGCCGGACATCGCGTCGTCGAGGCAGTCGAGTGAGCGGTTCGGGGGAAGCACGCCAGAGCGAAGCACCTGGCACAGCCCGATGAGCTGGAACGCGGCGGCGCCGCCCTTCGAATGCCCGGTCAGGGTCTTCTGCGAGACGACGAACAGCGGATTCCCCGCCGTTCGCCCGAGCGCCTCGGCGAGGCGCTCGTGCAGATCGGCTTCGTTGGGATCGTTGGCCTTGGTCGACGTGTCGTGCTTCGACACGAAGGCGAGGTCGTCCGCCGTCATACCGAGCTTTGCCAGGTTCCGTGCGAGCTGCGACCGCGAGCCGCCTCGGCCCGCGCCGAGCGCGCCGAGGCCCGGCGCCGGGATCGAGGTGTGCGCACCGTCCGCGTAGGAGGCGGCCCACGCGATGACACCGTGCACGGGTAGGCCGAGCTCGGCCGCGACATCGCCGCGGGCGAGCAGTATCGTGCCGCCGCCCTGGGATTCGACGAAGCCTCCGCGGCGCCGATCGCCGGCACGAGAGTAGTAGCGCTCGTCGATGCCCTTCGAGGCCATCTCCGCCGAATCCGCGGTCGCCGACATGTCGGCGAAGCCCTGGATTCCCTCGATCGACAGGTCGTCGAAGCCGCCGGCGACGACGAACTCCGCCTTGCCGCCGCGGATCTTGTCGAACCCCTCCTCGACGCTCACCGCGGCCGTGGCGCACGCCGCGACCGGGTGGACCATCGATCCGTATCCGCCGACGTAGGACTGCATGACATGCGCGGCCACGACGTTCGGCAGCGCCTCCTGCAGGATGTCGCCCTGGCGGGGACGCCCGAGGATCCCGTCGATGTAGAGACTGCGCATCGCGGACATGCCACCCATGCCGGTACCTTGCGTGTTCGCCACGTCCGCCGGGTGCACGTTCGCCAGCAACTCCGCCGGGGTGAAGCCCGAGGACAAGAACGCGTCCACGGTGGCCACGAGATTCCATGCGGCCACGCGGTCGATGGAGTCGACCATCTCGGCCGGTATCCCCCACGCAGCGGGGTCGAAACCGGTGGGGATCTGCCCGCCGACGACTCGCGTAAGCGTCGTGCGGCGAGGCACGCGGATCTCGGTGCCGGCCTTGCGCGTCACCGTCCACTCGCCTGCTTCGGCGTCGAACTCTACGGCTGTATTGTCCGGGTCGGCCTCGGCGTAGGCGCGTGCCTCGGCTTCGTCGGAGGCGACGAAGGACAGGTCCTCATCGAGGAACACCGAGGACAGCGCCGGCGAGGTACCCGAGAGCATTTCGCCGTCATCTGCGTAGCGGCGGATTCCGACGCGCGCCATGACCTCCTCGCGGAGCTGCTCCGCAATGTCGGACTCGGCGATCGGCTCAGAAGTTTCGGTGAGCATCCAGCCCGGCTTCGGTCCGTCCTCCCACTCGATGATTCCGGTCGACCAGGCCAGTTCGACGATCCCCGCGGCGGAAAGTTCGCCGGACACCTCGGCCTCGAAACGGGTGCGCGCCGAGCCGTACGGCCCGAGCTCGCCGGTGCCGACGACGACCACCATGTCCTCGAGGTCCGCCTCGACCGTGCCCCAGTCGGGGCGCGCATCGGGCAGAACCCGCGGCAGGTTGGGCAGGGCGGACAGCGTGCCCGCGGAGTCCGCGGAGTCCTCGGCCGCGGTTGGCGCGGTGCGTCCCTCGGCAAGGGCCGCCATATCGATATTCGCCTCCCCGAGTCCGCCGGTGAGGTCGAGTCGAAGCGGGGCGACCGCGGCCTGCTCGCGTGCGGCCGGCGTGCAGCCGGCCAGCAACTCGGCCGCCATCTCCTCGGTCGACCACGTGCGCACGCCGGCGGCCTCGACCTCGGCGACGAGCGGGTCGTTGTGTCCCATCAGACCGGTGCCGCGCACCCAGCCGATAAAGGCGTGCGCGAACGAGACCCGCGAAGACCACGCCTTCTCCGAACCCCACTTGGCGACGAGCGCGTCGAGCGCGGCCTTCGCCTCGCCGTAGGCGCCGTCCCCACCGAACAGCCCGCGGTTAGGCGAGCCCGGCAGCACGACGTGCATCGTGGCGTCGGTGTTCGTGTCGGCGCCGAGCTCTCCCAACCCGGTGACGAGCCGCTCCACGCCCCACAACAGCACGCGCATCTCGGTTTCGGCGCGCGGTCCGGCGTCGGCGGCGCTGCCCTGCACGCGCGGCGCGGCGAACGGGAGCAGCAGGGTCGGGGTAAGAGCCGGCTTGATCAGCTCGGTCGCGCCGCCCATCGTCACCGACTGCTCCTCGCCGATCCACCGGATCAGCGCGTCGACGTCGCCGAAAGAGGCGAGGTTCGCCGGCGCCACCCACAGTGCCGCTGCGCCGCGGGCGTGGTCCCGATACAGGTCCTTGTAGAACGCGAGTCGCTTATCGGACAGGTTGGAGGTGGTCGCCACCACGGTGGCGCCTCCTGCAAGCAAGTCGCCGATGACGGCGGAGGCGATCGATCCCGGCCCTGCTCCGGTGACCACGGCCACCTGGTCGGCGTACTTCCCGGCAGACGCATCTGCGGCGTATCCGGCGATCTCCTCGTACGCGCCAGCCAGGTCTTCGCGGCCTGCGGCCGCTGCCTGGTCGGACCACCACGTGGACTGGGAGGCCACGATGGTGCCGGCCCCTACGAAGGAGTCCGGGCACACGGCGAGTTCCCCGGCCCAGATGCGGGCGAGGTCCTCGCGGGCGGTCGCCCAGCGGTCGTCGAGGAGCACCGCACGGCGGGCATCGAATGCGGGTGCAATGGTACGGCGCCAGTCGCTGCCGAGTTCGGCGGTGACTAGCTCGGCGAGCTCCGCGTCAGCGTCCGCGGCCGAGCCCTCACCACCCGAGAGCAGGTCGACGGTCTGTGTATCGAGGTGTCCGAGCTTCGCGAGAAGCGTCCGTGCCGCGGCGACAAGCGCGCCGTCGCGTCCGGTGATCTGTTCGGTGAACTCGCCGAGCGCGGCAGCATCGATCGTCGCTGCGCCGCCGGTCTCGCTGGCCGGCATGGTGACGGATACACCGTTCTCGCTGCCGACCGCCGTCACGGCCGAATCGATGAGCGAATCGAGGCCAGCGGCGTCCGAGGCGGACGCGGCATCGAACAGGGCGAGGTCGCCGCCGCGGGTGGAGGCGCCTTCGCGGGTGCCGAGCGCGATCTGCGCGATGACGTGATCGGTCCAGCCCTCGCCGAGCTGCCACGTGTTCTTCACACGATCGGCGATGTAGCTCTGGCGCTTGCCGGAGCGTCCGAGCACGGGGCGCAGAGAGTCGCCGATCGCATCGGTGAGTACGGGACCGAAGGCCCGGTATGCACGCGCCATCCGCCCTACAGTGCTGGTCAGATCGGTGAACTCTGCTTCGGCTGCGCCATCGATCGCACCGAGGCCGAGCTCGGAGCCGAGGTCGACGAGGAGCTGGTTGCGTCGCGACGAGACGCCGTCGCACAGCGTCTCGATCGAGTCCGAACCGGTGATCTGGTCCGGGCGGATCTTGGTGCGCAGCGCGACGATGAGCTTCGTCGCCGCACCCGCGTCGAATGCGATGTCGTCGGGACGCGGCGCGTCTGCCGCCGCCTGCGGAGCTGCGGGCGTGGTCGTCGCGGGAGGAGCTTCGCTCGGCGCGGCGTCCGCCGCCGACTCCGCGTCGCCGGCGCCCTCTACTTCCGTATCACCGTCGTCTTCGTCGTCGATGCTCGGCGGCAGAGTGCCCCACAGCGTCGCGGCGTCCCGCTCGATGTTGAGCACCTGCGTGAGCGCCGAACCCTCGTGCTGCGGGAGCGCGAGCGTCTTCGCCGCGAGGTTCGCCAGCGTCGGTGCGGACGCGACACCCACCTCGAGGCACTGCTCGATGCCTAGCCCGCCGTTATCGGCAGCGTCGAACATCAGGTCCTGGGTCTCGATCCACCGGACGGGGCTCGCGAACTGCCAGGCCAGCAGCTCGATGAGCAGGAGCCGGCCGAGCGCGTTCGGCTGCGCGGCCCAGTCGTCCCAGCTGTCGAGAACGTTGTCGAGGGTTGCGGACTCGACGTAGTCGGCGATCTCCGCGACGAAATCTCGGTCCAGCGAGAACAGGCGCGGAACGAGGTTCGGAATGTAACGACCGACGAGTACATCGATGTCGATCTCGTGCGGGATCAGCGAGTCGAGAGTTGCTCGGAACTCGGGCACGCCGTCACGAAGGACCTGCGAGTGGAATGGCACATCGATGCCCGGAACCAGCACGAAGGCAGCCTTCCCGCCGTGCCGCTCTACGGCAGTAGTGACGGCGGACTCCAGAGCCTCACAGCCGGCCACGGTTCCGGCGATCGCGTACTGGGATCCGGCGAGGTTGTAGTTGACGATCTGGAGGAACTCCCCCGCCTCCTCGGAAACGCGGGCCACCCAGTCGGCGACGTCCGCGTCGGCGACGCCCATCTGCGAAGGACGGATTGCCGCGAGGCGGTAATTCGAGTTGCCCTCGGCGTCGCGAGGGACGAGCGTATGCATCGCAAGACCGCGCTTGAAGACGATTTCCAATAGCGATTCGAGGCTGAGGGTCCCGGAGATCGCGGCGAGCGCGGTGTATTCGCCGACGGAGTGCCCTGCGAAGTAGGAGCCATCGATAAACAGCCCGTCCTCGCGGAGCTCGGCGACCTGTGCGACAGCGAGGCACGCCATGGCGACCTGAGTGAACTGCGTCAGGTAGAGCACCCCGTCGGGGTGGCGATAAGTGGTGCCTCGAACAGTCACTTCGGTGGGGTTGTCGCGGACGACCGCGAGGATCGAAAAGCCCAGCGTGGCGCGCGTGTGCTCGTCTGCGCGGTCCCAGATTTCGCGTGCCGCACGGCTGCGGTTGCGGCCCTCCATGCCCATGCCTGCGGACTGGATGCCCTGCCCCGGGAACACGTAGGCGATGCGCGGCGGCGCGGTGATCGCGGTCGCCATCATCGCCGGCGAACCGTCGACGTTGCAGGTCACCTCGAGAACCTGACCGCCGAGATGCGGACCGCTCGCGACGCGTCCGGTCTGCTCGGCGCGGACGTTGATGGTCGCGCCCGGACGCACCGGCGCCAGCATGCGTGCAGTCCAGCCGACGATACGCGGAGACGGTGTCGTGCCATCGCTCGCCTGCACCGCCTGCTGCGCGGCCGCAGACAACCACATGCCATGCACGATGACGTCGCCCAGCCCTGCCAACTTGGCGGCCGTGGTCGAGACGTGGATCGGGTTGTGGTCGCCGGAGACGTGCGCGAACGCGGTCATCTCCAGAGGGGCCGTGAAGGTGACGTTGGCACGACGCTGGCGCGTTGTTTCCTCGACCTTCGCGCCCGTGGTGCCGTCGCCCGAGACGAGTGCCCCGCCGAAGCGATTGGGCTCTCCGGCCTCGGCCTGTCCGGTGCGGCCGCGGATCGCGAAGCGCTCGCGCAGCGTGGCCAGGCGGTCCCCGTCGTGTGCTGTCGCGATATCGACGGTGACCTCGATGACGCGGCCGAGCTCGGTGTCTCGCACGCCGCGCGCCTTGGCGTTGATGCGCAGCTCTGCGGACGTCTCCGGCAACGCGGCGTGGGTGACGATGCCGTGATCGAGGTGGACGAGGTCGAGGAGGCCCTCGACGATGTCGATGGCGCGGTCGGCCTGCGTCGGCGACTGTGCGCGGGTGGAGGCCGCTCCGATGACGGCGAAGATCGCGGGCCAGCAGGAACCGACGAGCACGTCGGGAACGCCCGCCGACGGCGCGAGCGGCGGTGCGATCCACGAACCGGTAACCCCTGTGTGGTCCGCGCGTCGGTTCGGCGAATACCAGGTGATGAGCTCGGCCTCGCCTGCTTCGACAGGCGGGAGCTCATCGACGCCGGCGGCGGTGCGCAGCAGCGTGCGCATGGACTGCGCCGCGGCGTCGGCGGAGATCGACGGCACCGCGCCGGAAGCGACGGCGGCCGGCAGTTCTATGGTGATCGAGAGGTCCGAGCGGCCGACGGGAACGGTGAGTACGACCTCGCGATCCCCCGGTCCTTCGCTGAGGATGGATCCGCTCTCGTGGTGGTGGGCGGCTCCGCCGTCATCCAGAAGCCACCTCGAAGGCTCGCCGAGACGGTGTACCGGGTTCGAGACGAGGCGCCCCGCCCAGAGCACGTCCGGGCTGGCGAGAGTCGCGGTAACGAGCGTGTCGGGGCCATCGGCGGTGTTGCGGCGACGGGCGGTGACCGGGTCGATGTCGGGCTGAGTGCCCGACAGGCGCTGCGCGGCAGCGGCCTCGAAGCGGTCGAGGAGTTCGCCGACGGGCTCGTCGGCTCGCTCGATACCCGCGACGGACACAGTGCCCGGGATGATGCACACCTCGTCGGCGGCATAGCGCGGGTCGTGGGCCTGCCACAGCGAGTCCGAGCGCCACCAGCGGCGCACGTCTGCGTCGATTGTGGGCACGAACGGGACGGGCTTGCCCGGGGCACGGAAGATCGCGAGGAACTCGGCGACGTCCGCAGGATGCAGCGTGGAGGAGACCGCGTCCGGGTAGCGGGCGGTGATCGCCGCGAGGACGGCGTCCGGGTTCTCGACGCTCGCCGGAGTCGGGAACTGCGTGGGGATGGTTCCGGTGTCGCGGGGGTCGAGGCGGGCCTCGGTGCGCTGGACGAGCTTGTGAAAGCGGTCGCGGAGGGTGACGTCGAGCCATGAGGTGTTCTGCGCCTTGGCGATGGCCTCGCCGAAGTCGCTGCCGGAGTCGAAAACGTTGACGCCGGCGGCCTGCTCGGCCTCGGCCGGAGTGCCGGCGCACACCGCGGCGAAGCGCGTGAGGACGTCGGCGTAGGTCATCTCGTCGAGGTCGCCGAAGTACGGCTTAGCAGTGGAATTGATCGCGGAGATGATCTCCTCGCGGCGCTTGGCGACGGCGTCGGCGTCGCCGGCGACCTCGTCGAGGAGACGCCCGGTGCGGGCGGCGGCGTTGTCTATCTCGTGGATGTCCGCGCCGAGCTGGCTGCGGCCCGAGGCCATTCCGCCCGAGGCCTGGCCTGCGCCGACCCAGCCGGTGACGCCCTCGGTGTCGACGAGCATCTGCTTGACCTGGGGGCTCGTGGTCGCCTCGAGGGTGGCCATCGCGGCGGTGCCGACGAGGACCGCGTCCACGGGCATCGCGGGGAAACCGTGGTCGAGCGACCACTGCCCGGTGAGATAGTCGGCCGCGCGTTCAGGCGTGCCGATCCCGCCGCCGACGGCGAGGACGATGTTCGGCCGGCCGCGGAGCTCGCCGTAGGTGGCGAGGAGGAGGTCGTCGAGGGCCTCCCACGAGTGGTGCCCGCCGGCGCAGCCGCCCTCGACCTGCACGATGATCGGGACGCGCGGCGTTTCTGTGGCTATGCGGACGACCTGCCGGATCTGTGCGACGGTGCCTGGTTTGAAGGACACGTGTCGGATGCCGGCCTCGCGGAGCTCGTCGACGAGCTCGACCGCATCATCAAGGTCGGGAATGCCGGCGGTGACGACGACGCCGTCGAACGGGATGCCGGCGGCGCGCGCCTTCTGCACGAGGCGCTTGCCGCCGACCTGCATGTTCCACAGGTAGGGATCGAGGAAGAGGGAGTTGAACTGGGCCGTGCGGCCCGGCTCGAGCAGCTCGGCCAGGCGCTTGGTGTTCGCGGAGAAAATGGCCTCGGTGACCTGCCCACCGCCGGCGAGCTCCGCCCAGTGGCCCGCGTTCGCCGCGGCGGCGACGATGGCCGGATCGACGGTCGTAGGAGTCATGCCTGCCAGCATGATGGGCGAGGTTCCGGTGAGACGGGTGAACGAGGTCTCTACGTGAGTAGTGCCATCAGGAAGACGGATCAGGCGCGGCTGGTGAGCGCTCCAGGGCAGCTCGACCGTCGGCGCGGCGCCCGGAGTGAAGAGGTTGCGTAGCCCGCCTGGGGTCGCCGCAGGCAGTGAGCCGACACCCTGACCGCGGAGCACGGTGAAGTTGAGCTTGTTGAGCGCCTGCCCCGGCCCCAGATCCAGCACCCAGCGGGCGCCCGCATGGACGGCGTCGCCGAGTTCCTCGACCCAGTCCACGGGGTCGGTGAGAATGGCGCGGGCGAGCGTCGTCGCACGGTCGACGCCGATGCCGCAGCGGCCGGCCCATTCGGAGACCTGGTCGACGGCGCCTGCGAGCACCGGGTGGTGGAAACCGACCTCGACATCGAGGTGATCGAAAACCGGCGCGAACGGGTCTCCGCCGGTGAGCTTCGCCTCGCGGCGGCCCCGCTCGGCACTTTCGCGCTCGGCGCAGTGCCGCTCGAAGCGGTCGAGGTCCTCGGTACGCCCGACGATCACGTGGCGGCGGATCGAGTTCCGGATGGTGAGCACGGGACGGTGGATCTCGGTATCGCGATCGGGGAAGAGCTCGGTGAGCATCTGCTCGAGCTCGGCCTTCTCCGCACCCGTGATGGTGCGCATCGGCGAGCGCTCTCCCGCTCGCGTGAGACCGACCCGGCGACCGACGAGCGTCGCGGCAGCTCCGATGAGCTGGGCAACGGCAAGCAGCTCGGCATCGGCACTGCCGAAGGTGTCGAGCGACTCGACAGCGAGGACACCCTGGGAGTGTCCGACCGCGGCGACCGGCGGGATCTCGTGGACTTCGAGACCTTCGGCAGCCAGTGCGCGGAGCGCACCAAGCTGGGTGAGGAACACTGCCGGCATAGACACCGCCGCCGCGCTCAGAGCCGAGGCGTCGGGAGTCCTGTCATGCTCGGGGTCCTCGTGATTCACGTTCGCCCAACCGATCGGGTCGAATCCCGCGGGGCGCGCGATCGACAGCGCATCGCGCACCGGCGTGAGCAGTACTTCCGCCTCGCCGACGATCGCCGCGAGCTCATCGGCAACGACCGAGCCGTCAACGAGGTCGCTCAGCGCCTCGCGCCAAGCGATTCCCTGCCCTCCGAAGGCCACGGCGTAGGGCGTCCCGCTCCCGAGCTCGTCCGCCAGCGCGGGGGTCGGCTCGGATAGGTTTTCGGGTTCGTCCCCGTCGAACCGGGAAGTGGCCTTGAGGTCGCGGTAATCGATAGTCACGAAAGCGGGCTCCTTGTTCTTGCGCCATTTGCGGGAATCACGCCCCGCGCCGAGGCGCTTGCGAACGTGGTTCTTGTGATCCGCGAGCCATCGTGCCATAGAAACGTGAGGGGTTCCTCATTATTTATTGGACGAACGTCCACAAGCTTGATTCGCGACGTGGCATTTTTACACCTGCACCCAAAGTGTCATACCTGAGGTTTTACTCAACTTTGCAGCTAGATCAACGGAGTCTGTTAAAGTTGTTTGTTACCTTATTGTTATCCACTGATTCGTCACACCGCGTGTCGAACCCACGCGCCGACACGACCGCATCGAGCCAAGCCTCAGTCCGCCCCACCCGGATAACCTGGTTTCCATGCGCGAGTTCTCCAAGACCGACAGCACGGCACCCGAAGGCTTTTTCGAAGCGGAGGCGGCAGGGCTTCGCTGGCTCGCCGAACCGAAGGCGATCCCCGTCGTCGAGGTCCGCGATGTCGACGCCGACGGACTCATACTCGAATACCTCCCCTCGGGGCGCCCTTCCACGGACGACGCCCGTCAGTTCGGGCGTGGCCTCGCAGCGCTCCACGACGCGGGCGCCCCCGCATTCGGCTTCTCGCCTTCGGCGAAGTCGTGGTTCGGCCCGCTCCACCGACCGAGCGAGGTGCCCACGACGCCCCGCGAGGAGTTCGGTGAATTCTGGTCCGCAGACCGACTCGGTCCGATGCTCGAACGCGCCGAGGCGAACATGACCGACGCACAGGTCGGCGTCGTTTCCGACGCGATCGACGTCATCGCGACCGGGGCGTTCGACGGGATCGCCGGGTGTGACCGCGAGAAGCCCTCGCGGGTCCACGGAGACCTCTGGTCGGGCAACGTCCTGTGGGCCACGAGTGATGGGAGCGCGGTGGGAACCCTTATCGACCCCTCTGCGCATGGCGGACATCGACTCGAGGACCTCGCGATGCTTTCGCTCTTCAGCGCTCCGCACCTCGGCGTCATATATGAGGGGTACTGCGAGGCACACCCACTGCCGGAAGGCTGGAAAAAAGACATACCCGCGCACGTACTGTTCGGACTTTTGGCGCACGTGTACCTGTTCGGCGGCAGTTACACACAGCCCGCCGAGAGCGCAGCGCTGCAGACGATCGAGCGGGCCAGGGAGCTCGGCGCCCTCTAGCCAAACGTGCGTGCTCGCTGAAACCTCGCCGAGTGGACACGCCTGCACCCTCACCAAGTGGACAGGTACCCACTGACCAAGGGTCGACACCTCCCTATCCCTCGGTTCAGTTTTGGGGAATTGCCCTTCTCACCGCCGTCACCCGGTGCCACATTGAGACCTGCATCACAATCGCGGCGGCACCGGATCGCTGGTTCCGCCTCTTTAGACCGACGGAGGTCACCATGCAGGTCGATCAGTTGCTCAAGCCGTTCCCGATCAAGGAATTCCACCCGTTCCCCCGCGCTCTCATGGGTCCGGGATCGGTGGAGATCGTCGGACCCGAAGCGCTCAAACTCGGGTTCAAGAAAGTCCTTCTCATGACCTCTGGCCTTCGCGGCACCGAGATCGTGTCCAACCTCAAGGCCTCGCTCGAATACCACGGGCTCGAGGTCGTGCTGTACGACAAGGTCGAGTCCAATCCCAAGGACTACAACGCGATGGACGGCGCAAAGCTCTTCATGGAAAACGACTGTGATTCGTTCATCTCGGTCGGCGGCGGCTCGTCTCACGACGCGTGTAAGGGCGCCCGCATCGCCGTCGCACACGACGGTCGCAACATCAACGAATTCGAGGGCTTCAACAAGTCCGAGAACCAAAAGAACCCGCCGCACATCGCTATCTCGACCACCGCCGGCACGGGCTCGGAGACCTCGTGGGCCTACGTCATTACGGACACGACCACCGATCCGTCCAAGCCGCACAAGTACGTGGCCTTCGATGACGCCGCCGTGGCGACGCTCGCGATCGACGATCCGACTCTCTACTTCGACTGCCCCACCCGCTTTACCGCGCAGTGCGGCTTCGACGTCCTCGCTCACGGCTCCGAGCCCTATGTCTCGCGACTGAACTTCGAGCCGTCCCTCGGTAATGCACTACGCTCGATCGAGCTCGTGGGCCAGAACCTGCGCAAGGCGACGTGGAACGGCGAGGATCTCGCCTCCCGCGAGGGCATGATGTATGCCCAATACATCGCCGCGCAGGCGTTCAACTCCGGTGGCCTCGGGATCATCCACTCGATCTCGCACGCAACCAGCGCGTTCTTCGACACCCACCACGGCCTCAACAACGCTATCGCCTTGCCGCGCGTGTGGGCGTTCAACCTCTCCACCGAATACGAGCGCTTCGCCAAGATCGCCGAGGCACTCGGCGTCGACACCTCGGGTATGACGACGCCGCGTGCCGCAGATGCGGCGGTCGAGGCCGCCATCCGACTGCTGCGCGACTGCGCCATTCCGGAGAAGATGACCGACATCACGGCCGATACCCACGAGAAGAATCGGCTCGGCCAGGGACCGACGGCGTTCTACGAGGGCCAGAAGAAGGTGCTCGGCGACGACCAGACGATCGACGACATCACCAACCACGTCCTCGGCGATGCCTGCACGGACGCCAACCCTCGCGAGTGCACGTTCGACTCGGTTCGCCCAGTGGTCGACCACTGCTACAACGGCGATCTCGACGACCTGATCAGCTGATCGATTGCTCTTGTCTCCGCGGCGCCGCCCGCACTGATTCGTGACGGGCGGCGCCGCCTCCGGCCCCGCGTTGTAAAGGAAATCATCATGAGCGAGCCTGCAATTTTCGCCGATGTCGACGACGTCTCCGCGCGCCTTCGCGAGGTCGGCTATCTCCCCGACGAGGCGATCGCGACCACGGTCTTCCTGGCGACACGCCTCGGCCGCCCGATCCTCCTCGAAGGGCCCGCGGGGGTGGGCAAGACCGATCTCGCGCGCAATCTGTCCAAGGCACTCGGGCGCGAGTTGATCCGACTGCAGTGCTATGAAAGCCAGGACGAATCCAAGGCCCTGTACGAGTGGGACTACGGAAAGCAGCTGCTCTACACCCAGATCCTGCGCGAGAAGATCTCCGAAGTCGTAGCCGACGCCGACGACTTGGCCTCCGCGGTCGATATCATCGCGGCCGGCGACGAGGTGTTCTTCTCCGATCGTTTCCTCTCTGAACGCCCTTTGTTGACGGCGATGCGCAGCGAGCGGCCGGTCGTCCTCCTCATCGACGAGGTCGACCGCTCCGACGAGAGCCTCGAGGCCGTACTGCTCGAAACCCTGGAAGAAAATCAGATCTCAATTCCCGAGATCGGGACGATCCGCGCGGCGCACCCACCACTTGTATTGTTGACGTCGAACAACACCCGAGACCTGTCGGCCGCGCTCAAGCGACGCTGTCTCCATCTCTTTCTCGACTACCCCGACGTCGAACGAGAACTGGAGATCGTCCAGGGCAAGGGAACGGGACTCGACGATGCGCTCGCACGCGAACTCGTCACGCTCGTTCAGGAACTCCGCGCTCTCGACCTGCGTAAGGCGCCGAGCATCGCCGAAACGGTCGACTGGGCACGCACCCTTTCGGTCCTTGGCGCCACCGAAATGGACCCCGCACTCCTGGAACGCACCGCGAGCACGGTGATGAAATACGAGCGCGACCTCGACCGCGCCATCGCCCATATCCGGCGACGTTCCGGAGAGCCGCTGCCACCGGAGCCGGGATCCCTTGCCACCAAGGAGACAGCGGCCCCCGAAACCGCCCACGGTCCGGCTTCGAATTCACCCACAGGGCCCGCCGCATCGACATCCCCGCGGCCACAACGCGATCCACAAAGCGACGAAGAAGCCGCCGAACGCAGGGCGCGCCGCGACTCCTTCGACACGAAGGGTCGGCACGGCGCGGCAGCATTCTTCGGTGCCCGCGGTACGTCGACGGACCAGCGGCGACCGGGCACGCGCCGCCGGCCGGTGTGAGGGCGAGACGATGGAACGGGAGATCCTCACCTTCATCGAGCATCTGCGGTCGCACGGCATTCGCGTGAGCACGGCGGAGACCCTCGATTCGATGCGCTGCGCGGCCGTGCCCGGGATTCTCGCGAACCGCGAACGCCTCCACGCCGCCCTCGGGGCAGCGATTGTCACCCGTCTGTCGCAGAAGCAGACCTTCGACGCCATCTTCGCGCTGTTCTTCGGCTTTGCACGGATATCCGCGTTTTCCTCGGAGGAGGCCACTGCGGGCGGATCGATCGACAGCGACTCGAACGACATACCGGGTCAGGAAGCCAGCACGGAGCCGGAACACTTCGACGGCACCGTCGACGAGGAGGCCACCGGCTCTCCCCCAACCGACGGCGACGACCTCACGAGCCTTTTCGACGAGGATTCCCTCCACGAAGGTGTCGGGCTCGACGATGACGACACCGCGGTGGGAAATATCTCCACCCCCGGAGATGAAATCGGCCTCAACGCCGACGCTTCCGGAACCGGTTCCGCCCCCCAAATCCAGCTCGACCTCACGCAGTCCGGCGGCGCCGAGATGCCCGGCGCCCTCACCCCGGCCACGGGCACGGCAATCGATCTCGAGCTCAGCAACGAAGAGGGGCGCACACTGCTGTCGTGGCTCGGCTCCTCCGCCTCCTTGGAGGAACCGTCCGACGAAGACATCACCGAGCTGCTCGAGACTCTTCCTTCATCGATTGCCGAACACGTACAGCATCTCGTCGACCTACACAGGGCCGAAACGGTGTCCGAGAACATTGCGCCCGGAGTCGTCGACGAGGTAGCCGAACGCGAGCGCGAGCTGCTCGAGGAATCGCTGCGGCGGCTCGCCAAGTCGCTGCGCGGCGGGCTCGCCCAGCGCCGGAAAGCGAGCCCCAACGGCCGCGTCCATCCGGCGCTCACCACGCGAAGAAGCCTCCGCTTCGACGGAATTCCGTTCCAACCGGTCACCGTCACTCGTCGCCACGATCGTTCGCGCGTCATCATCCTCGCCGACGTCTCTCTCTCGGTGCGCGCTACGGCCAGATTCACCCTGCACATGGTCCACAGCATGCACAAGGCATTCGGCAAGCCGCGTACCTTCGCTTTCGTCGATGAGCTCGTCGAGATCACCACGCTCTTCGAACGCCACCCGCTCGAACATGCTCTCGGGCTTGTGTTCGGCGGAGACGTGCTCGACACCGAACGTAACTCCGATTACGGCGCGGTCTGGCGGCAGCTACTCGCCGAGGGCGAGCACCTCAACCGGCGTACCTCCATCGTTATCCTCGGAGACGGTCGCAGCAACGGCAAGGACCCCGCAACAGACGCACTCACCGAGATCGCGCGCCGCGTCCGCCGCATCGTGTGGCTCACTCCGGAGCCGTCGTATTCCTGGGGTCTTGGCGCCTGCGACCTACCCGAATACGCCGAACTGTGCGAACGCGTTGAGGTCGTCCGAGATCTCACCGGCCTGGAGCGCACCGCAGAGAAGTTGGCGCTGCCGTGAGCCCCTCCGACCCGGGCGCGACCGCCACAGCGAGCGCCTTGTACCCACATCCCATCAACCCCTTCGCTCCCCGCGTGCGCGGACTCTACATCGACGACCTCGTCGTCGTGGGACACCGCGATGTGCACCGCCCAGACGCAGGCACCCGGCTCATCGCCCGAACCCCGAGCTTCGACGTGTGGCGCGACGACACAGTGCACATCGCACACCGCGTCGGTGACTCGAGCATCGACGACACGCTGACCGGGCGCATCGAGGCCGAACTCTTCGCCCCAGGCTGGCTCAGCGGCAACGACCTCTTCGAGCGCGTCTTCACCGGGCTCATCCTGTCTGCGCGTCAGGATCCGCTCGACGCGTGGGAGCTGTTCTACCGCAACACGAGAATGACGCTCGCCGCCATCATCGACGGACGTGGCGGCATGGAGGTGACCAAAGGTCTCGGCGCGTTTGCAGAGATCTATCACCATGTCGACCGGATCGTCCCGCCAACGGGGTCCGTGCTCGAGATCGGGAGCTGCTTCGGATTCTTGGCTCTACATTTGGCGAGTCGGCACCGAAGGCGCGTCACCGCCTCGGACGTCTCGACCTCATCGATGAGTCTCCTCGGCGCGCTGGCGCCGCGCCTGGGCATCTGCCTTTCGACGACGACGCTCGACGCCCGAACTCTCGCGTGCCCGGATGCCAGCTACGACACACTGGTCCTCGTCCACTTGCTAGAACATCTTGATGACGTCGAAGGCCGCAAAGCCCTGGACGAAGCGCGTCGCGTCGCGCGCAGGACGATCATCGTGGCCGTCCCCTACGAGGACGTCGCCACGGCGTCATACGGGCACGTTCGCACAGTGTGTCGAGACGACCTCGAGCAGTGGGCCGTCCAAGACCCGCGATGGCGCGGGCGGGTGGAGGATTTTCGCGGCGGATGGCTTGTTCTCGAACGAGTCGAGGAAACCGGCGTAATTCGCCACCGAAGTTGACGACCGATCGTTAGTACCCACAACTGTGATGCGGGTTACACTACGGGTATCGGCGTCGGGGTGGCTCCGGAGTCGTAACGATGGGGTGTGACGGTCTATTTTCCGTCTCGGAAGGTGAGAGATGAACGAAGGCACGCCCGAAGAAGCCGAGGGCATCTGGAGCGAGGACGCTGCACACCCCGTCAAGTTCCACGCGCCGGAGGTTGTTTTCGGCACCGATTCGCTGGCGGAGATAGGACTTGCGGCGGCACGACTGGGCGCACGAAGGCCCTTCGTCGTCAGCGATTCCGGGGTGTCCGCCGCCGGTTGGACCGAGGAAACTCTCGATTATCTGCGCCGCGAGGGATTACGGCCGCAGTTGTGGACCGACGTCACCCCGAACCCGAAGGACCACGAAATCCAGCGGGGTTACGAGGAGTACGTCGATTCCGGCGCCGATGTCATCATCGGTATCGGCGGCGGTTCGGTGATCGACGCGGCCAAAGGCGTGGCGATTCTCGCCGGCAATGGAGGAAAGATCCTCGACTTCGAGGGCGTCGACCAGATCTCCCATCCGATTCCGCCGATGATCATGGCACCGACGACCGCGGGCACCGGGGCGGACGTATCGCAGTTCTGCGTCGTCTCGGACACCGAACGCCACATCAAGGTAACGATTCTCGGTCGCGCCTTGGTCCCCGATATTTCCATCACCGACCCCCGCCTGCTTACGACGATGCCCGGCGGCCTCGCCGCCGCAACGGGCCTCGACGCGTTATCCCACGGGATCGAGGCGTTCGTCTCCCTGGCTCACAATCCGCTCTCGGACCTGCACGCGCTCAATTCCGTTCGCCTCGTCGACAGCCACCTCGTGCGCACGCTCGAAACGCCAGAGGACCTCACGTCCCGTCGCGCGATGGCACAGGCGAGCCTCGAGGCAGGCATGGCGTTCTCCAACGCGATTCTCGGTGCCACACACGCGATGAGCCATCAGGTCGGTGGTCTCATCGACGCCCCACATGGAGTAGTCAACGCGGTCCTGCTCTCCCACGTGGTCAGTTTCAATGCGCTCGGTTCGCCGGAACGCTACCGACCCCTGGCAGAGGTGTTCGGCCTATCGGAGTCGCGCGCACCCGTCGAACAGATGGCCCGTGCGCTGGCCGCCTACATTCGGGCTCTCGCGGACCGGGTCGGTGTGCCGAAGGGCCTCGCCGCGCTCGGAGTCACGGAGGCCGACATTCCGCTACTCACCAAGTCGACGCTCCATGATGCGTGCCTGACCACAAATCCCCGACTGGCCGACGAAAACGACGTACGCCGTCTGTTCGTCGCAGCGATGTAGCGGCGATGGCCCGGTCCCAGGTCGCAAACGATCTTGCCCGCCTCACCGGTGTGCGCTCCGGCAAGCGGTCCTACTACCGCGAATTCGTACGCTCGGACGAACGCATGCAGCGCACGGTGCGGGCGCTCGATTCCATTTCGCGGGCACTCGTCCGAACCAGCCACGGCCCGCGCGAGATCATGGAGGAAATCGCCCGCGCCGCCGGCGAGCAGCTCGTCGCCTCGTGGAGCATGCTCGGTCTCCGCGACGGCCGACTGCCGTGGGCCCAGCCGAGATTCGTCGTCGTCGACGAAGCGGGCAGGCCACGCGGGGAGGACGTACTTCCCGAGCACGTGGGTTCCGAGCTCTCCTCTCTTCGCGCGGGCGCCGAGCACCGGACGATGGAAGGCCACTGGGTACGCATCGCCCTGCGGATCGAGGGAGAGCAGATCGGCAGCCTCGTCGTATCTCACGGGCTCGACGGCAATCCCGAACCCGACGATTTGTCGTTGCTGCGCATCCTCGCCAATCAGGCGGCGGTCGCACTGCGCACCGCGGAGCTCTATCAATCGGGCGTCGATCTCCAGCGCCGCGCAGGAATTCTCTACGACGAGGTAGCGACCTACGCTAGCGACCTCGCGAGTAGCGCGACCCAGCTCCAGCTCACTCGAAAGCAGCTCGTCGCCGCCGATCAACGGGCGCTCATCGACTCCGAGCGCCATCGCATCGCGCGCGAGCTCCACGATTCGGTCAGCCAAATCGTGCTCAGCGCCGGGCTCGCGGTGGACCTCGCCCGCCTCGACTCAGCCGAGCTCGACTGCGACGCGGGGCACGTCACCTCCCGCCTGGACCAGGCAAAGGGGCTGACCCAGGACGCGCTCCACCAGCTCCGCACCGCGATATACGCGTTGCACCACACCGAGCGCGGCGAGGACCCGGCCACCCTGGCCGAGGTGCTCGAGGAAGTAGCGGCCGGCTACCGCTCCCAGCTCGATATCGCAGTCCGGGTCCAGGGGACCTACGAGGGCGCGGCGAGCGAGCTCGAGCACGAACTCGCCCGCATCGCCGGCGAGGCGCTGTTCAATGTCGCCACTCACGCCGAAGCCACGAAGGTAGAGGTTCGGGTGAGCTCTTCCGACAATGGCCTCATCCTTTCCGTTGCTGACGACGGTGTGGGTGACCCGCGAGCCCTGCGGCAGATTCTCCGTATCGAGCAAAGCTCCAACGGCACCGTCGGGCATCGGGGCCTGGCGAATATGGCGCACCGCGCCGAACAGATCGGGGCAACGTTCTCGCTACGCCGGTCCAATCTCGGCGGCCTGCAGGTGCGCGTCGCCGTCCCTCGCTCGAGCACCGAAAGGGAATCCTCATGAGCACCGATCTCATCACCGTCGTCCTGGTCGACGATCACGCGATCGTGCGACAGGGTCTTCGTGCGCTCCTCGAGCGGGAACGCGATATCGAGGTCGTCGGCGAAGCCTCGGACCCTCAATCCGCGATGCGCCTCGTACAAGCGCTGAGCCCGGACGTGGCGGTCCTCGACCTCAAACTCTCTGCGGGTTCCGATGCCGAAGGACTGGCGCTGTGCTCACAGATCGTGGCATCCCAGCCACAGGTCGCGGTGCTCATTCTCACGACCTTCCTCGACGATCAACTCATCCTCGATGCGATCAGCCGCGGAGCGAAGGGATACGTCGTCAAGGACGTCGACACCTCGTCGGTTGTCAGCGCGATCAGGGATCTCAAAAATGGGGGCAGCTTCTTCGACCCTCGCAGTTCGACGGCCATCGTCCGCGGATTGCACGGAACAGAAGAGACACGGGGGCACGAGCTCACCGGTCGCGAAAAAGAGGTGCTCCACCTGTTGGCGCTCGGCCGCTCCAACAAGCAGATCGGCGAGGAACTGTTCATCTCGGCCGCGACGGCAAAATTCCACGTCGGCAACATCATGCGCAAGCTGGGAAGCACGCGACGGGCCGAGGCCGTATATGCGGCAGGCAAGCTGGGCCTGGTCTAGGGCCCTCCGTCTGTGGCGGGGTACGTCACCTGACGCGTCTCGGGATCCACGACGGCCCCACGCGTGAGCTCGGCGTGCTCGATCACTCCAGGCCTCATGATATGGCGCACGTCGTCCCCGGCTGCGAGGAGATTGTCGGCGATCAGCCGCCTATGGCACCGCCACCACACCGCCTCTGAGCACATCACTGCAGGTACCGCGTCCTCGCCGAGCGCGCGCAGCCGGTCCAGGCCGGTGCGGAACTCCGACGTCATAGCCCAATCTGCGTAGTTGTGGAAGCTGCGGTTCCGCCAGAATCCGTTGACGTCGGAGGGCATGCTTCTATCGCGCCCACGCCGCCCGGTCAGTTCCTCGATCCTGGAGTAATCGGCGCCGGCAGCGTGCAGGGAAGACGACAGCGCATCTGCATTGAACTGCGGATAGCGATTCGACCCGGGCAGGCGCCGCACATCGACGACCACATCGACACCCGCCTCCCGCAGCAACGCGAGGAACTCGTCGATGGTCCGGGTCGAATGCCCGATCGTAAAGAATCGCATGTGCTCCCCCATAGACGTGAGAACGCACCGAGAATTGTGCGCCCGGGGAGACTTGAACTCCCACGTCCTAAGACACTGGAACCTAAATCCAGCGCGTCTGCCAATTCCGCCACGGGCGCGCGGCCGCCACACACGGCCGGGGCCGGATGCATCCCTTGGGTGTCCGACCGGAATTAGCATACTTGCCTGTAGGCGGTAACGTTAAACGTGTGTCGGATGTTCGCTCTCACCAGGAACCTCACTCCGCGGCACCGCATTCGGTAGCCGGTGGCGGGGTGCATCCGCTTTTGTTGGAGAAACCGCCGAAACCCAAGAAGGCGCCGAAGCACAATCGCAAGGCCCTCATCGCGCTCGTTGTTCTCGGCTCCATCGTCTGCCTCGCAATGGGCTACTGGCAGCTCAGCCGCTGGAGCTCCTCCCAGGGCACGTTCATGAATCTTGGCTACGCCCTCGAATGGCCGTTCTTCGCCGCGTTCCTCGTCTTCATCTACCGCCGTTTCGTGCGGCTGGAGGACGAGCGAGAGAATGAGGAACGAATGGGCCGGTCGATTCACGACAAGTACCGCACTTCGGCCGAATCCGGCCGCCGCGCGGACGGGGTGCAGACCGAGATCCCGTCGAGCTTCCTCCCCCAGCGCCCGAACCCGCGCGCCGAGGACATCGAGGACGAGGTCGACCCGGGCCTCGTGGAGTACAACCATTACCTGTCCTCGCTCGATTCCGAGCCCGGCGTCATCGCCCGAAAGGAACCCAGTTGACCACGCCCGAAAGCCCCACGCCCAGCGAAGAAAATGTGCTGGTCAAAGATCCGGCGCACCGTCTGCGCAAGCTCACCAACGCGCTGACTCGCTACCGCGTCCTCGCGTGGATCACAGGTGTGTGGCTGCTCATCCTCGTCGCCGAGATGGTGCTCAAGTACATCCTCAAGGTCGACATGCCCGGCTGGACCGACTTCATCCCGCCGGCGCACGGCTGGGTCTATTTCGTCTACCTGCTGTGCACACTGGATCTCGGCATCAAGATCCGCTGGGGCTGGGGCAAGATCATCATCACCTGCCTCGCGGGCACGATCCCGTTCCTGTCGTTCTACTTCGAGCACATCCGCGCGCGTGAGGCCAAGGCCGAGATCGCCGATGCCAAGCGCTCCATCGGAATGAAATAGCGCCCGACAACGCGCCCCACGCCCCAGGCAATTGCCGGGCCGCCGCCTCTCGCGGCGTGCCCGGCTTTTCGTCGTTTATGACGTCGGAGGCGCTAGAAATCCATCGCCGTCTCGTGGCTCGACTGCGTGCCGATTTTCTGCAGGTGCACGCGCCGGGCCAGACGGATTCCCGGTCGGATCATCATCTGCACACTGCCGATGAGGAACAACCAGGTGGCCGTGAACGTGGTCGAGTCGGAGAAGAACAGGATCGAGCCGATGATGAACCAGATGGCGATCACGATGTCGTTGCAGATGCTCGCGACCTCGTAGCGCTGCCGGACGACGAGCTCGTCGCGGCCGATCTTGATGTTCAGCGGGCGATCTTGTGATGGTGTTGTCATGCCCTCATGGTGGCAAAGCTAGAACAGGCCGACAATCAAACTGATCGTCGTGGCGACGATTCCCGTACCGAAGATGAACGACAGCAGCGAGTGCCCGAGAACGATCCTGCGGATCTCCGTCGACGTCACCGCCTCGTCCGAGGCGGCGTACGACATGCCGATGGTGAATGAAAGGTAGGCGAAGTCGAGGTACCGCGGCGGGTCCTCGGTGTTGAAGTAGATGCCCTCAGGCGGGTCGGAACCGTAGTGCGCGGCGGCGTAGCGCAGCGTGTAGATCGTTTGCAGCATCACCCACGAGGAGGCGACGGCGACGAGCGCGATCGCGGCGTAGACGAACTTCTGCCATCCCTCGGCACGCGAGGACTCGACGATGAGCAGGACGACGGCGGCGAGGGCGATGACGTTCGCCGAGAGCACGAGGATCTCGCGAACCGCGCGCGAGGGATCGTCGACGATGGCGTGGGCCTTGGTCTCGGCCGGACCCATCCCGCCGATGCGGAGCCACACGTTGGCGCTGAAGAACGCGGTTGCCACCGCCCAGCCCGCGGCCGGGGCGACGGCCCACGAGGTACCGAGTCCCACTGCGACCATGACGGCGGCGGCGACGATCACCGTTCCGGCGAATCTGATTCGGTCGCTGCGGATGCGTTCCCGGCGGATCTGCTCGGCCGGCGGGGCGTGGTAGTGCTCCTTCTCGGCGGGCGCGTGCCCGGCCGGGTGCTTGCCGGCACCGGCGAAACGGTCCTTGTTCTTGCGGAAGAACATAGCCATCGCTCGAAACCTTCCTTCCCGTTCCTCGGTGCCGCCTCGGCCCGCGCCCCGCCCGATCTATTCCGGCAGCGACTCTCCGGCGGCCAGCGCGCGCAGCGCCGGAACGAGGGCGCGGAGGGCGCGGCCACGGTGCGAGGCGGCGTCCTTTTCTTCGGGCGCGAGCTCGCCGGCCGAGCGCTCGGAACCCTCGGGCAAGAAGATCGGGTCGTAGCCGAATCCGCCGTCGCCGTGGCGCTCGCGGAGCACCGAACCCGGCCAGCGTCCCTCGGTGACGGTTTCGGCTGCGGGAGTGCCATCTCCGCCGTCAGGAACGACCAGCGCGCAGGCGGAAACGAACCCGGCTCCCCTGCGCTCGTCCGGAACGTCGCCGAGCTGCGCGAGGAGGAGATCGTTGTTTGCCTCGTCGTCGCCGTGCCGCCCCGACCAGCGCGCCGAGAGCACGCCGGGCATGCCGTTCAGCGCATCGACGGCGAGGCCCGAGTCGTCGGCGAGGCACGCGAGCCCGGTGGCCGCCGCGCCGGAACGCGCCTTGATGAGCGCGTTCTCGGCGAACGTCGCGCCGGTTTCGGGCTCCTCGGGATACTCGGGCACGGCGTCGAGGCCTACCGGTTCGATCCCCGAGACCCCGGCGGCGTCGAGGACGCGCTGGAGCTCGCGCAGCTTCTTCGCGTTGCGGCTGGCGACGAGGACCTTCACCGGGGCGGGAGCGGCGTCGCTCATCGCTGCACCGGGGACGGCAGCTCGCCCGGGTACGGGGCGTCGAGCGCGCGTTTCTGCTCGGCGATGAGTTCCTCGATGCCCTTCTGGCCGAGGTCGAGCATCGCACTCATCGCGTCGCGGTCGAAGGGCTCGCCCTCGGCGGTGCCCTGCACCTCGACGAGCTTGCCGCCGTCGAAGCCGACGATGTTGAGGTCGACCTCGGCGCGGGAGTCCTCCTCGTAGGGAAGGTCGAGGCGCACCTCGCCGTCGATGACGCCGACGCTGATCGCGGCGACATGACCGGTGAGCGGGTTACCGGAAACGCTGCCCGCGGACTGGAGCCACGTGACGGCGTCGGCGAGGGCGACGTAGGCGCCGGTGATCGCCGCCGTGCGGGTGCCGCCGTCGGCCTGGAGCACGTCGCAGTCGAGGGCGATGGTGTTTTCTCCCAGCGCGGACAGGTCGATGGCGGCGCGCAGCGAGCGGCCGACGAGGCGGGAGATCTCCTGCGTCCTGCCGGACACCTTCCCCTTGACCGATTCGCGGCGGGAGCGGTCATGCGTGGCGGCGGGAAGCATCGCGTACTCCGCCGTCAGCCAGCCCAGTCCCGAGCCCTTGCGCCAGCGCGGAACGCCCTGCTCGACGCTCGCGGTGCACATCACGCGGGTCTGGCCGAACTCGACCAGCACGCTGCCGGCCGGGTGGGAGGTGAATCCGCGGGTGATGGACACCGGGCGGAGTTGGTTTGCGGTTCTACCGTCTGCTCGTAAATTGCTCACGCGTCCACCCTAGCGATCGCCCTGCGCCGGTCGCTGGTGGTGGCGGCTAGTAGTCGAGCGCGAAGCTCAGGCCGGGCTTGGCGACGAGGATCTCGCCGTCGAACTCGCCGCGCGCCTCGGCCTCGACGGCGTCGGTATCGGTCCACGGCGGGATGTGGGTGAGCACGAGGAGGCTCACCCCGGCCTCGCGGGCGGTGCGCCCGGCTTCGAGACCGGACATGTGGATGCCTTCGGGATGCTCACCCCGGTGCTCCCACGACGCTTCGCACAGCAGCACATCCGAACCCGTGGCGAGGTCGATGAGGTCCTGGCAGAAGGCGGTGTCCCCCGAATATGTCAGAGATGCGCCGTATGGGGTGTCGAAGCGCAGCGCGTAGCTCAACGGCGGGTGGTTGACCTTGGTAGAGCGCACCGTGGCCGCGAGCACCCCCTCGTCGCCAAGCAGCTCCACGGGGGTTGCGGGGTCCCAGTCGTGCATCGCGAGGGTGTCCGAGACATCGTCGATCGACTCGGCGTCCTCCGCGGAAGCGCGCCCGATCCTCTTGTCCGCACCGGCGGGGGCGTACACGTCGGCGCGCTCGTCGTAGCTGTGCGGCCCGAAACGCCGCCACACCAGCAGCGCGGGCATGTCCAGGCAGTGATCGGCGTGCAGATGGCTGAGCATGACCGTCGCGCTGCCGGGGTCGATGTAGCGCTGCAGGCGGCCGAAACTGCCCGGGCCCAGGTCCATGACGATCGGCCGGTACCCGGGGATCTCCACCAGGTAGCACGACGCCGTGGACTGCGGCCCGGAGAGGGACCCGGAGCTGCCGATGACGGTCAGTTGCATAAAACCATCGTGCCAGATGTCACCCGGGGATCTTTGCAATACCGCCGCGCTCGGCTCAGTGGGACGCCTCCGCCGGGCCCCGTGAGCCCGTCCGCTACGCCCCGAGCTCCACGTGGTCGACCGAGCCGACGCCCGGCCCGAGGAAGCGCGTGGCCATGTGGGCAAATCGGTAGGGGTCCCCTGTGGCGAGAAACTCGCGCCGCACGTGCGCGTCGACGCCTGCGCCACCGGGCGGTTCTGGCGCGAGCTCATCGCGTTCGGTGAGAACGGCGAGCACGTCCTTCGCGGTTTCCTCGGCGCTCGACACAAGCGTCACGTCCGCGCCGACGGCGAGCTGCACCACCCCGGAAAGCAGCGGGTAGTGGGTGCAACCGAGCACGACGGTGTCGACCCCGGCGACCCGCAACGGCGACAAGTAGGCTTCGGCGAGGCCGAGGATCTGGCGTCCGGAGGTGATGCCGCGCTCGACGAAGTCGACGAAACGGGGGCATGCCGCAGCGGTCACCTCGACCCCCTCGGCCGTGAACGCTCGCTGGTACGCACCCGAGGCGACGGTGCCCTGCGTGCCGATCACCCCGATCTTGCCGGTCCTGCTCGCCGCTACAGCTCGCCGCACCGCCGGGCTGATCACCTCGAGCACCGGCACCTCGTAACGTTCGCGCAGCACGTCGAGGCTCGCCGCCGTCGCCGTATTGCACGCGACCACGAGCGCCTTGACCCCACGCTCCACGAGTGTGTCGGCGATCTGCACCGAATGCCGCCGCACCTCGGCCAGCGGCAGCGGGCCGTACGGCCCGTTCCCGGTGTCGCCGATGTAGACGAGCCCCTCTCCGGGCAGCTGGTCCATCACCGACCGGGCGACCGTCAGACCGCCCACTCCGGAGTCGAACATTCCGATCGGGCCCGCGCTCACCGCTTCGCCACCACCAGGTATGACGCCGGACGTCCCGCTCATGCGGACGTGACCGGCGCGCGCGGTCCTGTTTTCTTGCCCCGGCGGCCGAGAGTCGACGCGGCGACCACGCCCCCGATCGCCCCACCGAGGTGCCCCTGCCACGAGATGCCGTCGTTGCCGAAGGGCAGCATCCCGCCGAGCACACCGACGCCGTAGTAGATGGCAGCCACGATGCCGACGATGATGTGCAGCGGTGCGCGAGTGAACAGCCCTCGTACGATGACGAAGACGATGTAGGCGAACACCACTCCCGAGGCGCCGATGTGTACTCCGCCCCCGCCGATGAGCCAGGTGATCACCCCGGAGATCGCCCAACCAAAGGCGGTGACGAGTGCGAACGTGCGGATCCCGCTGAGCGCGATGATCGCGCCGACGACGAGCAGCGGGACCGTGTTGGCGATGAGATGGCCCCAGCCGGCGTGTAGCAACGGAGCGAAGAGGATGCCGGTGAGCCCATCGGTGTTGAGCGGCCTCACTCCTTCGGCGTCGAGCCGACCGCCGAGGATGGTGTCGATGCCTTCGAGGATCCACATCGCCGCGACCATGATGGCCAGCGCGATGTACGCGGTTGTGCGGGGGCCGCGCCCGGCCTTTCCGGCCTGGTTCTTGGCGGCCGGGGATCGGGTCGCACCGACGCTGGGATCGAAGGTCATGCCATCACCTGCAAAAGGTCGTCCTGCATCATCGCGCACCAGTAGTACGCCTGCCAGGAGGGGAACATCGGGCTATCCGGATCGGGCATCTCCTCGGGCACGCCGGTGCGATACCACCCCGGTTTCGGAGAACCGTTGGAACCGAAATCGGAGGACGCCGGAGGCTGCTCTGCGCGCATGATGAGTTCCCCGAGCACGAGCCGGACATCGTTGAGCGCCTGCAACCAGGCCTCGGCCTGCTGCTCGTTGAGCGAGATCGCCCCTCCCTTGGCGGGAATCGTGCGCATCACCATTTCCCCGGCAAAGAGCTTGGCCTCGATGATCTCCGGTTCGTGCAGCATGCGCATCGCGGCGTTCTCTCGTTCGGTCTCCGCCGGATCGTCCTGCGAAGCCGCGGAGTCGGACGACTCGGAGGCGGCAGCGGCGACGTCATCGGAAAAATCGATGTTGTCCGCGTCCTCGGGAAGGCTCTCGGCGTGGCCCGCGTAGCGTTCGGCGTCGGCGGCGCGGGCGCGCGGGGACCCGGACGGCGGGAAGAAGTCGGGAATGAGTCGGGCGAGTGGCGCGTAGTCCGGGGGTTCGGAGTTTCCGGATTTGATTCCGGTGAGTTCGGCGAGCTCGTCCTGGGAGCCGGAGCCGAGGCGATCGGACAGCAGCTTCATCACCCCGGAGACGACGTCGCGGACCAGGTCGGCCTCGGCCGGTTCGAGGCGCGCCTTGTACTTGACGCCACGAATCCCGGACTTGCGCGCGAAACGCGGCGCACGATCCATTCGACTACTCCCCCTTTTGCAAGGTCGCCCACAAACCGGCTTCCTGCAATTTGCGCACGGCGTTTTCCATTTCGTCGCGGCTACCCGACGCCACTGCCGCCTTGCCGTCGTTGTGCACCGCGAGCATCAAGGTGCGCGCCTTGCCCCGGTCGTACCCGAAGGTGCGCTGAAGGACAAAGGTCACGTAACTCATGAGATTGACCGGGTCGTCCCAGACGACACAGACCCACGGGTTATTCTCCTCGCCGACCAGCTCGGTCGTCTCCTCGACCATGGGCGCCGCCGCGGGGCCCGAGGCCAACCATGGCGAATGCGAGGTACGGCCCTCGCCCGCGACGCATCGCAGCGGGGACGGCTCCACTGATCCGGTGTTCGCGCGGTCCATGACCCCAGGATACTGACGCACGCTCGTTCGCGGTGGCCGCTTCCCCCGGGTACTCCCCGTATCGTGGGCGGGGTGAACAATTCGACTGCTCTGCTCACAGATCGCTATGAGCTGACGATGATCGAGGCGGCCCTCGCCGCCGGGACCGCCGACAGGCAATGCACCTTCGAGGTGTTTTCACGCCGCCTACCGCTGCGTCGTCGCTATGGTGTCGTCGCGGGGATCGGCCGGCTCGTCGAGCGCCTCGCCGATTTCCGTTTCGGCGACGCCGAGCTCGAGGTGTTCGGCGATTCGATGAGCGCCCAGGTGCGCAAGTGGATGCGCGACTATCGTTTCCGCGGGCGCATCGACGCCTACCGCGAGGGCGAGCTGTTCTTCCCCGCCTCCCCCGTGCTGCGCGTGCAGGGCACGTTCGCCGAATGCGTGGTGCTCGAGACCCTCATCCTGTCGATTCTCAATCACGATTGCGCGATCGCCTCGGCGGGCGCCCGGATGGCGTCGGTGGCCGACGGCCGGACGCTCATCGAGATGGGTTCGCGCCGCGCGCACGAGGAGGCCGCGGTCGCCGCGGCCCGGGCGGCGTATCTCGCGGGCTTCGATTCGACTTCGAACATCGAGGCCGAGCGGCGCTACGGCGTGCCGTCGGCGGGCACGAGCGCCCACGCGTTCACCCTCTTACACACGACGCAGGACGGGCCGGACGAGGCGGCGGCGTTCCGCGCCCAGGTCGACGCGCTCGGCACGGGAACCACGCTGTTGGTCGATACCTACGACATTACCCAGGGCGTGGAGACGGCCATTGAGGTCGCCGGCACCGAACTCGGCGCGGTGCGCATCGATTCCGGGGACCTGGGCATGCTTGCCCGTCAGGTGCGGCGGCAGCTCGACGATCTCGGCGCCACCCGCACCCGCATCGTCGTCTCCGGCGATCTCGACGAGTACGCGATCGCCGGGCTCCGCGCCGAACCCGTCGATGCCTACGGCGTCGGCACTCGCCTGGTCACGGGTTCTGGCGCGCCCACCGCGTCGATGGTGTACAAGCTGGTCGAGGTCGACGGGATCCCGGTGGCGAAGCGCTCGGCACACAAGGAGACTCTCCCCGGCGCGAAGGACGCGTACCGCACCTACCGTTCGACGGGCACCGCCCTCGAAGAGGTACTCGCCCCCGCGGGCGCCGACGTGTCCTCGCTGTCGGAGGGGTCGCGGGTTGCGGAGGTTCTGCCACTTCTCAATCCGCTTTTCGTCGACGGCGAGCCGGTGGGCGACATCCCCACTCTCTCCGAATCCCGCGCGCACCAGTCGGCAGCGCGGATCACGATGCCGTGGGAGGGCCTCTCACTCGCGGAGGGCGATCCGGCGCTGAACGTGCGCGTGCTTCCCCGTTAACTCGCGCGCTTCCGCGCTAGGCTCGCCGGTATGAACGAGGTTTCAGGCGCAGAAGATTCACGCACTCCGTCCGACGCTCTCCTGGTTGTCGACGTCCAGAACGATTTCTGCGAAGGCGGCGCGCTCGGGGTCGCGGGCGGCACGGGGGTCGCCGAAAATGTCGCCTCGCTGTTGTCCGGCGACCACGGCTATCGCTACGTTGTCGCCACTCGCGATATGCACATCGATCCCGGCGCGCACTTTTCCGAGACGCCGGACTTCGTAGATACGTGGCCCGTGCATTGCGTACAGGGCTCGCCGGGCGCCCGGCTCCGGGAGGAATTGCGAGACGCGCGATTCGATGCGGTCTTCGCCAAGGGCGCATACGAGGCCGCGTACTCGGGTTTCGAGGGGTCGGATTCGGCGGGTACGTCGCTCGCCGAGTGGCTACGCGGCCACGACGTCAGCAGCGTGGATATTGTGGGTATCGCCACGGACCACTGCGTGCGGGCTACCGCGGAAGACGCTCTCAAAGAAGGGTTTATGACGTCGGTGTTGGCGAATTTGACCGCGGCCGTCGACCCGAAGCGTGGCAAAGGTGCATTAAAAGAGCTCGCCGCGAAACGTGCCCTGATCCGCGGCGAGCTCGGTATCTAGAGCGCCCCTCTTACGGGGCGCCCTAGAGTCTGTGGGGGTTCGGCTTAGTTCGTCGAGTTGAACACCGATCCGAATTCGGCGAGACTCGCGGCGTTGAACATCGAGCCGCCGCCGTGTGTCGACTCGCCCGAAAGCGAACCGTCTGCAACCTGGCCGAGCGATCCGGCGTCGAGCGAACCTTCGCCGGCCTCGCTGCCGCCGTCGAGCGAGCCCTTGTCGAGCGAGCCTGCGCCGAGGTCTGCGAGCGAGCCGAGCTTGTCGGCAGAGCCGCCCTCGAGGAGCGATCCGGCGCCGTGCTGGGCGAGCGAGCCGAGCTTGTCGGCGGAGCCGCCCTCGAGCGAACCGGAGTCCAGCGAGCCCGTGTCGAGGGAACCTTCGCCTCCATGCTCGCTACCACCTTCGAGCGAGCCCTTGAGCGAGCCCGTGTCGAGGGAACCTTCGCCCCCGTGCTCGCTGCCACCTTCGCTGCCGCCCTTGAGCGAGTCAGAATCCAGCGAGCCCTTGTCGAAGGAACCTTCGCCGCCCTTGAGGGAGCCGGCAATCGGTGCGAGCGAACCGAGCGCGGCCAAAGAACCGGCGTCTCCACTCGAGTCGGATTCGAGGATCGAGCCGAGGTCACCGAGCGAACCCTTGCCCAGGGAACCCTCGCCGTCCTCGCTGCCACCCTTGAGCGAACCCTTATCCAGGGAACCTTCGCCACCCTTGAGCGAACCGGCGAGCGGTGCAAGCGAACCGAATGCTGCCAGCGAACCGGCCTCTCTAGCCGAATCCGATTCGAGGATCGAGCCGAGGTCACCGAGCGAACCCTTGCCCAGGGAACCCTCGCCGTCCTCGCTGCCACCCGTGAGCGAATCAGAATCCAGCGAGCCCTTGCCCAGGGAGTCGGAGTCCAGCGACCCCTCCCCCAGGGAACCTTCGCCCCCGTGCTCGCTGCCACCCTTGAGCGAACCCTTATCCAGGGAACCTTCGCCACCCTTGAGCGAACCGGCGAGCGGTGCAAGCGAACCGAATGCTGCCAGCGAACCGGCCTCTCTAGCCGAATCCGATTCGAGGATCGAGCCGAGGTCACCGAGCGAACCCTTGCCCAGGGAACCCTCGCCGTCCTCGCTGCCACCCGTGAGCGAATCAGAATCCAGCGAGCCCTTGCCCAGGGAGTCGGAGTCCAGCGACCCCTCCCCCAGGGAACCTTCGCCCCCGTGCTCGCTGCCACCCTTGAGCGAACCCTTATCCAGGGAACCTTCGCCACCCTTGAGCGAACCGGCGAGCGGTGCAAGCGAACCGAATGCTGCCAGCGAACCGGCCTCTCTAGCCGAATCCGATTCGAGGATCGAGCCGAGGTCACCGAGCGAACCCTTGCCCAGGGAACCCTCGCCGTCCTCGCTGCCACCCGTGAGCGAATCAGAATCCAGCGAGCCCTTGCCCAGGGAGTCGGAGTCCAGCGACCCCTCCCCCAGGGAACCTTCGCCCCCGTGCTCGCTGCCACCCTTGAGCGAACCCTTATCCAGGGAACCTTCGCCACCCTTGAGCGAACCGGCGAGCGGTGCAAGCGAACCGAATGCTGCCAGCGAACCGGCCTCTCTAGCCGAATCCGATTCGAGGATCGAGCCGAGGTCACCGAGCGAACCCTTGCCCAGGGAACCCTCGCCGTCCTCGCTGCCACCCGTGAGCGAATCAGAATCCAGCGAGCCCTTGCCGTCCTTGAGCGAGCCAAGAGCAGCCAGCGAACCGGCCTCTCCGGAGGATCCGGCATCGAGGAGCGAACCGAGGTTCAGCTCACCGAGCGAGCCTTTATCGAGCGAGCCTTCGCCGATCTTGTCCAGCGAACCGAGTTTGTCCGATGAACCCCCCTCGAGCGAACCCTTATCCAGCGATCCCTCACCGATCTTGTCCAGCGAACCGAGCTTCAGGTCGACGAGGCTGCCGAGCGGAGCGAGCGAGGCGAACGGAAGAGCGAACACGGAACCGATTCCGTGCGACGATCCCTTGTCCGTGCCCTCCGATCCGGACTCGGATCCCTTGCTGCTTCCCTTGTCGCCGATCTTGCCGAGCGAAGCGCCGTCGAGGCTTCCGTGATCGATCGAGCCAAGTCCGCTGCCGCCGCACTCACACGGCTTGGGGTTTCCGTGGTGACCCGTTGCGCCGGCGGTCGGAGCGACCACCGCGCTGATCCCCAAGGCGCCGATTGCCGATGCGGCAGCTACGTTGCGCGCGGTGAACGTGCGCTGCTTGCCTTTTCTCTGGTTGACACTTGCCATCGAGAACCTCCGATTGGATTTCTTTTCGTTCGCAAAGATACCGTCGGTATCTTTCAGTGCTTAAGACTAACCATAGAAATGCAAAAGTGGAATAGAACATTCGCTGAGCCCAGCTGGATTGAGAGCGAGGAAAGCCAAAATTCGGCCGACCGAACGACACTTCGCAAATTCCGTTTCAGGCCATCTACGTGCAAAGTTGTCGCCACCCCCTGCTCGCAAGAGGGCCGGACGACCGATTTGAAACCGCCGCGCCCGGCTGACGAATTTTCCGAGCACAACTCGCATGCCCACCATCCCCGCAGCGGTTATTCACACGTTCCCCGCTGTGACCAGGCGGCAAAAGAACGGGGAAGCGGTATGTTTCGGCGGCAACGTTGGAGGTCTCCCGCTCGAGGCCATGTGAGGCACACCGAGTCTCCACGCGCCCTCACGAGAAGCGTGCGCCGTTTACGTCCCCAAGTGGCAGCCGACTACCATTGCCCGCGTGAGCCCTTCCGATCTACCCAGCGTGCCCGAGCTTCTAGACACCGCCGTGGCCGCGCTCGGCGGGACGCGGCGCGAGGGGCAGATTCGGATGGCCAAAGCCGTGGGCGACTCGATGTCCAGCGGCGAACATCTCGCCGTCCAGGCAGGCACCGGTACCGGTAAGTCCATGGCCTATCTCGTCCCGTCCATTCGGCACGCGGCGACCTCGGGGACCCCGGTCGTCGTGTCGACCGCGACCTTGGCACTACAGAACCAGCTCGTGGAACGAGACCTGCCACGACTGGCGGAGGCGCTCGAACCGGAACTCGGGACCACCCCCAGCTACGCGATCCTCAAGGGCCGCGGAAACTACCTGTGCCTCAACAGGGTCCGATCGGGTCCGGCCGATCAATCCGAAGAACTCGACCTCTTCGACTCCCCGGCGCAAGGCGCTCCCGCCGGCGGTCCGACGTCATGGCTGGGTAAGGAGATCTCGAGGCTCCACGACTGGGCGGACGAAACGGAGACCGGGGACCGCGACGAACTGGAGCGCGGCGTGTCCGATCTTGCCTGGCGCCAGGTCTCGGTCACGGCGCGAGAGTGCATGGGTTCGCTGTGCCCGGATTTCAACGACTGCTTCGCCGAGGCCGCCCGCGAGGAAGCGGCGCAGGCCGACGTCGTCGTCACCAACCACGCGCTGCTCGCGATCGACGCGATGACGGACGCGGCAATTCTTCCCGAGCACGACGTCGTGGTGATCGACGAGGCGCACGAGCTGTCCGACCGGGTCACCGGGGTGTCGACCGCCGAGCTCACCGGCGCGGCGGTGTCTGCCGCGGCGAAGCGTGCTCGCAAGTACGCGTCGGACTCCACCGTCCAACGGCTCGAGGAAACGGCCGACGGACTATCGATGGCCCTGGCCGAGGCCAAGCCCGATCGCTGGGATCACATCGACGACGACTGCGAAATGGCGATCGGCGCGGTCCGAGAGGCCGCCGCCAATGCCCGCGCCACCATCGCCGCGGCCAAGCCCGGCGAGGCCGCCAACGACCCCGAGGCGACGTCCGCCCGCCGCAAGGCGGCTGCGGCGCTCGACGAGATCGCCGAAGCGGCCGAGCGCATCCTGGCGTCATTCGACCGACCGCTCACCGAGCGCCTGGAAATCGTCTGGCTCTCGGACGAGAACCGCCGCGGGCTCGTTCTCCGCGTCGCGCCGCTGACCGTCGCCGGCCTGCTGCGCACCCGGCTGTTCGCGGAGTCCACCGTCATTCTCACCTCGGCAACCCTCACGACGGGCGGGAACTTCGCAGCGCTCGCAACCGCGTGGGGCCTGCCTAGAGCCACCGAGACCTCGGGCTCGGCCGGATCCGCGTCAAGCTCGGCCGAACTCATCCCCGCAGAGAAGTCTCTGGGGTCCGCGGACTCCGAATCAGGCGCCTCCGATGAGGTCCATCTCCGCTGGACGGGCATGGATGTCGGCTCGCCCTTCGACTACGGGACCCACGGGATCCTCTACGTCGCCAAGCACCTCCCGGGCCCCGGGCGGGACGGCGCCTCGGAGGAAACCAAGGCGGAGATGGTTTCTCTCGTCAAGGCTGCGGGTGGCCGGACGCTCGGACTGTTCTCCTCGATGCGCGGAGCAAAGGAAGCCGCCGAGGTTCTCCGCGAGCGGCTCGATACCCCGGTGTTGCTGCAGAACGAGGACTCGATGCCCAACCTCGTCCGTCGTTTCGCCGAGGATCCCGCGACCACGCTCGTGGGCACGCTCACCCTGTGGCAGGGCGTCGACGTTCCCGGTGATTCCCTGTCTCTCGTGCTCATCGACCGCATCCCGTTCCCCCGCCCCGACGATCCGCTGTTGTCCGCCAGGCAACGGGCGATCGGCTCCCACGGCGGCAACGGTTTCCTCGCGGTCGCGGGCAATCACGCGGCGCTCTTGCTCGCCCAGGGGGTCGGGCGACTCATCCGCTCGACCAACGACCGCGGCGTCGTTGCGATCCTCGATTCACGCTTGGTGACGGCGCGCTACGGAAGTTTCCTGCGTGCCTCGCTCCCCCCGTTCTGGGAAACGACGGATTCGAAGGTCGCCCACGGTGCGCTCGAACGATTGAACGCGGCGTCCACGGCCAGTTCGTAGCTTCCGCGGCTACCCGATGCGAGCCTGGTGCGCTCTCCCCCACGCGCACAGCTGCTCCACGAGCGGGCCGGCGGTCGCCCCATACTCGCTGATCTCGTAGGACACATGGAGCGGCCACGTGCCATGGTCGGTGCGGACGACGAGACCGTCGTCCACGAGCTCGGCGAGTTGGCGCAGGAGTACCGCCTCGCTCACCCCGGAAATCTCCCGGCGCAGCTCCCCCGGTCGCATCGCACCATTCTCGTGGAGCCGCCATAGGATCGACCCCTTCCAGCGCCCGGAGAGAACCCCCATCGCCGTATCCACCGGGCACTGCGGCTCCGCGAGTCCCCGCATTTCCTGGTCGCTACTGCTGTGTTCGAACACGTCGCCGAGGGTACTGACTTACGAATAAGTACTGTTCGGACGCGCCGCGCGCATCGTTGAATGGGGCATGCCCTCTTTCGAACTCGCCTCCGCTGTCATCGCCCTGTCCGTGTTGTCCTCGCTCACTGGTGTCGAGTTCTGTGTCGCCGCGTTCTTCCATCCGGTCGCCGCTCGCCTGCCCGAACCCGCAGCGATGGCGGCGCGCGCCCTCAGCGCCGCACGGCTTGGCGCGGCCATGCCGGCCTGGTACGCGCTCGCCGCACTCACCGCGCTCCTCGCCGCGTGGGGAGCCGTCTCCCCCGCTGCCACGTGGATGTGGTCACTTATGACGGCGGGCCTCGCACTCATCATTGCCGCCACGATTCTCGTGCTCGTGCCGATCAACTCGGCCATCGCGCGCGGCGCTCGCGAAGCCGGCGCGGCCGCCGATGCGGCCGAGGCCCGCCGCATGCGCGGCGATATCGCCCGGTGGGATCGCCTCCATCGGCTGCGTTCGCTCGCACTCGCCGCGGCGGTTGTGGTCGAAATGGTGGCCGTCCTGGTGTGAGCCTCGTTCTGCGGTGTGGCAGAAAGACTTTGGGCCGGCGAATCCCTTCCTCCGACGTCATGGGTCTGCTTGAATGAGCGCCATGAGCGAAACGAGCTGGCGAGCGGTAGACGCGTTCTTGTCCGGTCGGCTGTGCCCCGACGACGATGCCGTGCTGATGGCGCGGGAACGCGCCCGCGCGGCAGGGCTCCCCGACATCGAGGTATCCGTGTCGCAGGCTCAGCTCCTGGCGCTGCTGTGCCAGATGACCGGGGCGAAACGGATTCTCGAGTTCGGCACGCTGTTCGGGTACTCCGCTATCACCATGGCGCGCGCGATTGGCGAAGAAGCCGATATCACGACGTTCGAGATCGACGAGGTCCACGCAAAGGTGGCGCGGGAGAACTTCGAGGCCGTGGGGGTTGCCGGGCAGATCGAGCTCGTCGAGGGCGTCGCCGCGGACAATGCCCGCGCGCTCATCGACTCGGGCGCAGAGCCATTCGACCTCGTGTTCATCGACGCCGACAAGCCGAACAACCCGATCTACGTCGAGGCTGCGATCGAACTCGCGCATCCCGGCACGCTCATCGTCGTGGACAATATCGTGCGCGACGGCGCCGTGATCGACCCCGATCCTGCCGACGAGAAGGCCGTGGGCGCGCGAGCGGCGGTGGACCTCATCGCCGAGCATCCGCGCCTCGAGGCGACCGGTATCCAGACGGTCGGGACAAAAGGATGGGACGGATTCCTCCTCGCCCGAGTGTCCTCGTAGGCGGGAAAGAATCCGTCCCCGGTGGCGAGCGCTGCGGCTGCTAGATTTCGGTCATCTCCCGGTCGCGGGTCTCGCGCATGATGATGAGCGAGATCAACGTGAGCGCGCCGAGGAACGCCAGGTAGAACCCGACCGGTGTGGGCGAATGAAATTCCGACACAAGCCACGTCGCAACGAACGGGGTGATCGCTGCGCCAAGGATCGAGGCGACGTTGTAGGAAATGCCCGAACCCGTGTAGCGCACGTTGGTGGCGAACATCTCCGGCAGGACCGCCGACATCGGTCCGAAGGTGAGCCCCATGAAGAACATGCCGATGCCGAGGAAGATGCCGACTTGCAATTCGGTGGTGCCTTCGCCGAGGAAGAACTCGAAGCTCAGCCCGTAGACGATGATGAGCACGGTCGCCGCGATGAGCATGGGGCGGCGGCCGACCTTGTCCGCGATCCAGCCCGACAGCGGCACGCCCGCGACGAAGAACCAGATGGTGATGACCTGGAGGATGAGGAAGTCGAGGTACGGGATTCCCAGTCCGCCGTTCTCCGGCTTCGCAATGCCATAGGACAACACCCACGCGGTGACGAGGTAGAACAAGCCGTAGGTCGCGAGCATGACGAATGTGCCGAGGATCAGCGTGCGCCAGGCGCTCGTGAACACCTCGCCGAGCGGGACGCGCACCTTCTTGCCCTCATTGAGAGCCTTCTGGAACACGGGCGTCTCGTTGAGCTTGAAACGGACGTAGAGACCGATGGCGAGCATGACGATCGAAAGCAGGAACGGCACACGCCACGCCCAGTCGATGAAGCTGCCCTCGGATTCGGTGATGTCGTGGCCGGTCAGGAGCACGAGGACCAGGAACAGCCCGTTGGCGAGGATGAACCCGAAGGGAGCACCGAGCTGCGGCCACATCGCCGCCCACGCACGTTTGCCCGGCTGGGCGTTCTCGGTCGCGAGCAGCGCGGCGCCGGACCATTCGCCACCGAGGCCGAGCCCCTGGCAGAAGCGGAAGATCGCGAGCAGAGCGGGCGCGGCGACGCCGATCTGCGCGTACGTCGGCAACAGGCCGATGAGGAACGTGGCGATACCCATGGTGAGAAGGGAGCCGACGAGCGTGGCCTTGCGGCCGATGCGGTCGCCGAAGTGCCCGAAGATGATCGAGCCGAGAGGGCGCGCGACGAATGCGAGCCCGAACG